>NZ_SJPX01000003.1:507379-850146 GCF_007860175.1 Rubripirellula reticaptiva
CCCACTACATAGCGCCCACACCGAAACCGCAGGACGGCGGCGAACCATGAATTGCAACGAAGTACGCGAGCAAAGCAACTTGGCCATCACAACGTCGTCCGCGCGTACTCGCTGAATTCCAACGTTCTGGCATTGAATGTTCGACGCAAAGCTCGTTCCGCTCCAGGCCTAGCGTCGATTCAATCGCTCCAATCCGTAATTTTGTCAGTGCAGCACTGCAAAATCGAGACGGAATAGTACGTCTCGCATGCAACGAATCGTACACGTCAAGTTCGCGTCCTAATTTTCCGGGTACTCAACCCGAATCGAAAGACGCACGATGAAACCGACCGTTCTTATTATCTTTGCATGCACCTGTTCTATTGGGATAGGCGTGTGTGGTACGTATTGCTTAACCGGCGGCACGAATGCCGAGTCGAATTCCTTCGCTCCGGTCACGCTTGTCAGCAGTAGCATGACATCTAAGGACTGTCGTGATGTCGTTATCGAGGCTGTCTCCGCTGAAGATCCCGACGCGGATCAAAGTCTTGATCCGTCACAATCGGATTCAACCGCGATGGACGCGGAAGCACGGGTTGAACCGACCGAGCCAATCGTAGAGGTCGTGAAGTTGGAGCAGAAGGTTGTAAAACGAACGAAGAACTACGTCTATCGCGGATGGAGAGTAGATGTTGCGAACACGCTGGACACCAATGTCGAAATATACATTGAGGTGGAATGGCTAGATGCGGATGGATTTCGTGTTGACTACGCAAATGAATCGAGAGTCTTGGCACCCGGCGTCAACGTAATTTCGAAAGTCGAAACGTTTGATCAGCAGGAAAACTCCAACGTAAGCTCATTTAGAGTCGTTCGGATCCAAGGCGAAACAGCAGACCGATCCGATCTCGGATTCGCTCGAATCAAAGACAAAGTGACCAAACGAACCAAGGCCTATGTCTACCGGTCGTGGCGCGTTGATGTTGTCAATAATTCTGATCATATGATAGATGCATACGTTGAAGTCGAATGGCTTGACAAGGACGGATTTCGTGTTGACTACGCAAACGAGTCACGAAAGTTGTCGCCAGGCGTTAGCGTAATTTCAAAAGTGGAGACCTTCGACAAACTTGAGAATTCACGCATCAAATCATTTCGAGTTGTGAAGCTCAGTGGTCGATAGGACATTCACAGGCACTTATCCTATTCCAATCGAATATATGCGGAAATGAACAGCACCAAATCTGTGAACCTATCTTCGACGTACAGTGAATCCGAATGGATCAAATTAGGCGATTCGTTCTGGCTGTCCGCAACGCCGGAAATGTTTAAATGGCTTGGCTGGACGGCAGCGATCGTCGGGCTCGCATACGCCGCCGAAATCAGTGGCGATCCTGTGACCGGGGCTCTTCTTGGTGTGTACCTCGTTGCGATGTTCTTTTATTTCTCTGCGTACTTTTATTCTTTTACATTCAAAATTCGGCCTTTCGCAAATCGACCCAGGACACAACGACTCTTTTCGTTGGGCTTGTCCGCCGTCCTTTCTACGGGTGCTGGATTGCTGGCGTTGCACGCAGTACGCATAATATCGATTGTTCGATCCTAGCTGAAACGATGGATCCATCATGTCGGTACCCGCATCGAAACAGCCAGAACCATGTGGTGCACCGAAGTCGGACCTGCGCCTTTGCTCGGCCATCACAACGTCCATCGTTCCGACTCGGTGACCACCGACGTTACCGGGGCTTGCCTATAGCGGTATTGCATCCGCTCCCAAACTCTACCGTTGGCACATCGGCTTGCGGTGGGCAACGCCGCTATGGTCGTGGTGTCGATCACTAGTTCCCCGCCATGATTTCTGGCTTCGCTAACACCGATGGTCGATGATGGGATGCTTTGGTTGGCGTGGTAGCCCGATGGCGATCGACACTGGTTCTGTCCGCATTGGTCACTCAACCGATGTTGCAATCGCTAAGACGCTGTTTCGGACTGTGGTATCGAGACGGGACGCAGTTTGGCCGCCGGCATATTTCCGGTTGCCAACGAACGGTTTGTTGCTCGGTCGGCTTAGCGTCGGCTACAATGCTTTCAACACAGCGGGCAAACCGTAGGCAATGGAGCACGCGGTATCCGGTAACCAAAAAATGCACGTGAGCACGGGTGGTGTGGTTTTTGGTCTGCTTGCATGTCAACTGCCCGTGCCTCGTGATTTTAAACGTTATCCGACTGACCTAAGTCGAACGCAATGCTAATCTTTGTCGTCGCATTCCTGATTGTTGCCATTGGACTTGGCATCGCTTCGTTCGCGATTCTCCACGAATGCGATTGGCGAAAGCGCTTGCGGAACTCCGTTGTGGTTGACGGAATCGTCATCGCCGAACACAGTGAACCTGAGTGGGAAAACACTCGGGCCGAAATCGAATACGAAATAGACGATCATGCACATAGGTTCGTATCCAGATACGGGACTGGCATGCTTGCCGTTGGTGATCACGTCCGTGTATTCGTGGACACGACAACGGGTGACGCTGAACGACTTGCATTCGCGACGCGGTGGGTGTTTACTATTGGCCCAATCCTTCTTGGAGCCTTTTTTGTGTACTTCGGCCTTTCCATCGCCCATCAATACGGCGGATAACCATCACATGCACCGGAGGACGGGTGGTCCGTTTCATCATCTGCTTGCAAGCGGTTCGCCCGTCCCCGGTGATGTGGAACGTTATGCACCCAGAGAATTTAATCTGAATGGCTAAGCAAGGACGTCGCCGCAACAAGAAATGTGCGTATTGTGGAGAGGTTAAACCGTCTTCGCGGGATCACGTTATTCCCCGATGCTTGTTTACTCGACCACTGCCGGAACACATGATCACTGTTCCCGCCTGCGATGATTGCAACGGCCAAAAGGCGCGTCACGACGATTTTCTCCGCGACCTGTTGGTAACTGATTACGCTGGTTCGCAGAGCCCTATCGCCCAACAAATTTTCGCTGATAAGACAATCCGGTCGCACCGACAAGACAAATCTCTGCTTGGTCGTATCGCAATGAGTGATTCAATGACCGAACTACCAATCCGCGACGAATCCGGCGCTGACGATGTTGCCGTGTTCGGGACATTTGACTTTGATCGCGCGATGGAAATGTTCTCGTTGATTGTTCGCGGTCTCTATTTCTCATTTCGTTCGGTCGTGTTGCCTCAAGACTGCAGCTTTCGGGTCGGTCGATTGTTCAAGGATGATCTTGATACATGGGTTGCGTTTTTCAATGACAACGGGGCCTTTGGTCCTCACCGAATTGGTGACGGCGTGTTTTCATGTGTTTACAACTACGGCGCGACTACGGAAGATGCCACTTTTTGGCTTTTGGAATTCTACGATCGTGTACAATATTCGGTGTTGACCACTCCCGCTGGATTCAAACCGAAACTCGAATCTGGTGCATAACAAAGGGTTGCACACGGAGCCGCGGGTCGCGCGGCTTTTGAGATCAAACCGGTTTGCCGCGGCCCGGTGAACCCGGTCGTTATCCAATAGAGATGCAGCACCGACCCGGCCACGTATCGACCACGGCGACAGCGTTGATCCGACACGTCGGCGATCGGCCCTTCCGTCCACCATGGCTCCGATACAACCCACAGATGTTTGCTTGCGCAAGTCCAGAACTTGACGGAAGCAACGCCACCTGGGATATCGTCACACGTTCGTTAGCTCCTGCCACGAAAGATTGGGACTACAGAATCGTTTTTCAGCTTGCCGCCCATCGTGGTCCCCACGATGCGTTGTCCGCCGGGCTCCGTTTTGACCTTTGCGAAGGCCATCGTTTGCCTATCTGGACCGGTATAATACTATCTACCGAAATTAAACCACGCGATCCTTCGTACTGGTACCGCACTGAACGATTCTGGACTGAGCGATATGGATAACCATGGCATGCACACGGAGCGGGGCTTGCGGCCGAATTTAAAATGGACAACTTTACTCTCCCCGCCCGGTGATGCCGGTCGTTCGCCGACTGAACACATGATCGTGCGTCATCACATTGTTTTCGCTTTGATTGGATGCCTGCTTCTGCTTGTCGTTGGGTGTGGAGCGAGCGCCGAATCCTTCGATACGGCATCCAGCATTCCCGCCAACTCAATCGTTGAGGTTCCGTCGAATGCGACGCAAATTTCGGTAACCTATGGCTCCGGACAGCACAGCGCGACATTCACTGCTGATACAAGCGATGTTGAGTCGTGGGTCGCGAGCCTGCGGAAGCTGAAACCTGAGCTGAACTCCAACCCACCTTCACCACTTTGGCTTGCCGACGCCAACGAATACCTGAAGCCAACGCTGATTGCTGACGAACGCGACACATTTTCGCTTCGGATCGGATCACCAAACGGCTTCACCGAACACATGCTAAAATTCATCATCGTACGTTCTGCCCGCGGTGGCGTGACGACCGTTTGGCACGATCCTGACAAATCACACAACTACCTCTGGGCCGTGTACAAGTAGCGGCGAACCAAACGATGCAACCGAGCGGCGAAATCGGGCGTTTTGAAGTGGATGATCTTCCGTCGCCGCCGGCTGATCGTAGACGTTCCCTCAATGAGTTGACATGTGATACGTCGCACCCTCATTTGCACTGCGATCCTTCTGGCCATCGCGGCGGGATCGTGGGGCGTGTGGATCGCGTCTCAGGTCGCCGGAATACCACGCGAGTTATACCTGTTCCCATTCCGAACACAGCAGTCAAGCTTTGTGAGTCGATGATAGTGCCTACCAGTGCGAAAGTAGATATTGCCAGATTTTTAAACCCTTCTTTGACTTCGGTCAAAGAAGGGTTTTTTTATGCACACTCAAGATCGCATGCCAAATAGGGCTTCGGGTGTCTCAAGAAGAACTGAACGCTCACGCGTTGCGGCTTACGAATTTTAGAAGTCCTTACAGCCTTCGAAACGTTTTTTCGATGGTTTAGTGCATGGACGTCGTTTCGGCTATTTGTCGGTCCAGGCAGCCAGTTCGTTGCCGGTAGGCTCGGTGAAGTGAAAGCGTCGGCCACCAGGGAATGTGAACATTGGTTTGCAGATTGTTCCGCCGTTGAGTTGGACTTTGTCAAATGTCTGTTCGATGTCTTCGCTGTGCTGCACAATCAGCGCCGAACCGTCGTCGGGCGAGGCGGCCAAATCAGCCTTGAAGAATCCACCGTCGAGTCCCGATCCTTCGAAGGCAGTGTATTCCTGTCCGTAGTCGGTGAACGTCCATCCGAAACACTTTGCAAAGAACGTCTTTGTGACCGCGAGGTTGCGAGATGGAAATTCGATGTAGTTGATCTTTTCGTGTTTATTCATTGCTTTGAAGTCTGATTGAGAGTTCAAATTGATAAGTTGCTTGGGTGGGGCTGGCTAGGTCGTGACGGGTTGTCTGAGCATCGTGCGCAGTTTTTCGGGGGCAACTTTGCGGAAGTCGTTGAAGTAGATTTCGTGATGCTTGCCTCGCATTTGAAGTCCATTGTTGGGGATAAACTTCTCGTGCATTTCCTTCAACACAGGGCCTTCGTCGCTGTACGAGCCGATATGCATCGTTTGTACGCAGATACCCTCGTCAATTTGCGTAAGCCGAAGCTTGTCGATACTGGGCGGTGCTTTTTTGGCGGTGACGTCCGATAGGCTCGACTGGACCATTGCATCGGTGATCCAATCGGGGACCATGATCATCGCGGTCCATTCCCATTGCGATTGGTCAAATTTTGTTGTGAACGCGTCCATGTCTCTCGCCCACCAGATTGCTTCGAGCGGTGGGACGACGTAATCCTTTTCAAGCGATCGTTTCGACATGAATTTCAGATGGTAGGCAACGGGATAAAGCGTCTCGATTGCCGCGGTAAATTCTTTGGACGCTGGCCCCTTGTCGCCATTGATCGCAATGAAGTTCATGGTGGGTACTTCAATCACCGAGAACTGCCCTGACTTCGCTTTGTAGCTGGCAATTGATTTTTTGAAATCGACTTTCACTGAGACTGCCTCTCGCGTGCTGATAATTTGGAATTCTGGTAAAAATTTAACAGATGTTCTCATGCGTCGGCGTCGCATCGCATAGCGGGAAGATAACGCTGGTGCAGCCGTCTGTTCGCAACGATGCGGCGAGGTATCTTTGTTGTTGGATTCTGCTTTCAACGGCAATTGGTTATTGCCTGTGGTTTGTCAGTTTCGGTGGCTTCGGTATTGAACGTGGCAGCGCGAATCTGCTTTGCGCGAAGTCGTTTGCCTGACAGTACTTTTGGGGGACACCAGAATGGACAGCATTACCACTTACGACAGACTAGGCGGCGAGACGGGCCTTCGTCAGTTGGTCGATCGCTTTTACGATCTGATGTCAGAATTGCCCGCCGCGGAACCGATTCGGGCGATGCATGCGGATGATTTGACCGATTCGCGAGCCAAGTTGTTCAAGTTTCTATCGGGATTGTTCGGCGGTCCATCACTGTATATCCAAGAGTTCGGGCATCCGATGTTACGAGCTCGCCATTTGCCTTTTGCGATTGGTGAAAACGAACGAGATCAGTGGTTGTTGTGCATGAATCAAGCAGTTGACGAGTTGGTCGTTGACAAACAGCTTGTCTTGCAATTGAAAAACGCCTTTTTTCGAACGGCTGACCATATGCGGAACAAGCAAGGTTAGTCGGAACTGCGATTGTGACTTTTTTCGTCGTTCTTTGTCGCTTTTCAAGCTTCGGAGCCGCGAATTTGCTTTGGTGGACGCATTCGGTTTTCGTCGCAGCATTGAAAAGGTCACGGCAAACGTGGAATTGCGATTTCCGTGACGCTATGATCTGAGGGTATAGGGATTCACGTCCCCTGCGTCGTGTGTGTTGGCACGTATGCATTGGATTTACTCGATCAGATGAGCAGTCATGTTGAAAACGAATACTCGAGTGCCTCGACGCCAGTTCCTGAAGACATCTGCCGCGACGGGAAGTGCGGCGTTGTTGGCGCCGACAATCATCCCTAGCTCGGCACTTGGGCTCGATGGTGCGACCGCGCCGAGTGAGCGGATTGTGGTTGGCGGCATTGGTATCGGCCGTCGCGGAACATACGACTTGGGTTGTTTCTTGGAACAGAAGGACGTTCAGTTCATCGCGATTTGTGATGTGAAAGAAAAGCAACGCACCGCTGTGAAGAAGATGGCCGACGAGAAGTACGGCAACCAGAACTGCGCCACGTACATCGACTTTCGCGAACTGCTTGATCGCAGCGACATTGATGCGGTGTTGATTGCTACAGGCCCGAACTGGCACGCGACGGCCGCGATGAATGCGGCTCGTGCCGGCAAAGATATGTACTGCGAGAAACCTGTTACGAAGAACATCGCCCAAAGTTTAATTCTGGCCGAAACGATGCGCCGGACGGGACGTGTGTTTCAAGCCGGGACCCAGCGACGCAATTTGCCGCACTTTGCATTCGCCTGCGAACTCGCACGATCCGGAAGGCTTGGCAAACTTAAAAAGGTCTACGCACACCCGGCCGGCATGCAGGCGCTGATGAGTGGATGGTTGGTTCCTGAGACCGAGCCAGACAAAGAAGTGGTCGACTGGAACATGTACCTCGGTCCTGCTGCGTGGCGACCGTACAACGCAAAATTGCTTGACGGTTTCAACTTTGAAAAGGGCGGTGGCTTTGTTGGTGCGTTTAACGGCGGCGGTGTCTTGGAGTGGGGATCGCACTGCGTTGACCTGTGCCAATGGGCGGTCGGTGATTGTCCTCCGCCCGTTCAGTACGACGCGCCGAAGGATGGCGAGTTAGTGGCTCGATACGAAAATGGAACCGAGTTGATTTTCCGCGAGAAAGGCTGGATCCCGCTCGGTTCGTGCCCTGTGCGTTTTGAGGGTGAGAACGGTTGGGTCGAGGCCGGCGATAGCGGGAAGATGGTGCTGAGTTCGCCGGAGTTGCTTGCTGGTCGAGAAGTGGCCGAAATTGGAGGCTATCCAGCAACCTATCACGTACGCGATTTCCTGGACTGCGTGAAAACTCGCAGCCAGCCCAAGGGGAACGCCGACGCGGCTTGCAACGCTCACATCGCTTGTCACGCGGCAAACATCGCGTTGCAATTGGGACGCCAAGTGAATTATGACAACGCGACCAATATGTTCATTGATGACGAGCCAGCGAATCGTTTGCGATCGGAGGCACTGCGAGAACCGTGGCGAGTGTAGGGACAGTTCAAACGTCCTGCCACGGTCCTGTCGTCTGTTTTTCTATCGCTCTGATTTGTCTGGAACTATCTCATGAATACCCTTCGATTTTTTTCTCTGTTGCTCACGCTGATGGTGGCGGTTGCATTTGGTGCGGATAAGCGTGCGTTTTCCGATGAAACGCAGGCGTCTGCAAGTCCGAAAGAACAGGCGTTGTTGGCCGTTCTTCGCTCTGAATCTGCGGGGGCCGAAAAAGCCATCACGTGCAAGAATTTGGCAATCTACGGAAGCAGTGCTTCCGTTGCCGAGCTTGCAAAACTGTTGCCCGATCCTCAGTTGGCTTCTTGGGCGCGGATCGCGCTGGAAGTGATTCCGGGGCCAGCGGCTGACCAAGCGCTGCTCGCCGCAACTGATGAACTGGACGGCTTGCTGTTGGTTGGCACGATCAATTCGATCGGTGTTCGACGTGACGCCAATGCGGTTGAAAAGTTGGCGGCTCTGTTGCAGGACAGTGATACAGAAGTCGCGTCGGCGGCCGCCGTCGCGTTGGGACTCATTGGCGACGCGGCAGCCGGCAAATCGCTTCGGCAAGCTTTGGCTGCGGCGCCTGCGGATGTTCGATCGGCGATTGCCGAAGGCTGTGTTTTGTGTGCCGAGCGATTTCTTGCCGATGGCAACGCTGAAGAAGCGATCGCGACCTATGATGAAGTCCGTAAGGCCGACGTCCCCGGGCAACGTGTTTTGGAGGCGACTCGCGGCGCGATATTGGCTCGCGGCCAAGACGGCATTCCGTTGTTGATCGAGCAATTCCGTTCACCCGAAAAAGCCATGTTCCAGTTGGCGCTTGGGACGGCGCGTGAGTTTCCGGGGGATCGCATTGACCAGGCTTTGGCTGACGAAATGGTTAAATCGGCCCCCGGTCGGGCCGCATTGATCGTTCATGCGATGGCCGATCGGCCGAATACGGTTGTTTTGGCGGCGATCACAAAAGCTGCCCAGCATGGCGACAAGCAAGTGCGGGTTGCGGCCATCGACGCGCTCCAACGAGTCGGTGACGAATCTTGCCTAGCGGCGTTGTTGGAGATTGCGGTGGATTCAGATGCGGATCTGGCCCAGGCTGCTCGGGAAACGTTGGCGTCGCTTCCGGGCGACAAAGTTGACTCGCAACTAGTTTCGCAACTGGCCAGCGCGCCGCGAGAGAGTTCTGCGTTGCTGATCGAGCTGATTGGCAAGCGGCGCATTGATGCGGTTGCTGAAGTGTTGGAATTTGCGGATGATTCGGATTCAAAAGTGCGGCACGCTGCGTTAGTCGCACTCGGTGAAACCGTGTCGCTGAAGCGTTTGCCAGTGCTGGTCGATCGCATGATCGAGCCAAAGTATTCTGAAGATGCTGCGGTTGCCCAGCAAGCATTGAAAGTGGCCAGTGTGCGGATGCCGGATCGCGAGGCATGTTCGGCTGAGCTTGCTATGGCGGTGGAGCAATCGCCAGCGGCGGCTAAGACAAGCTTGCTAGAAATTCTGAGCGAGGTTGGTGGCACGACGGCGCTGCAGACTCTCGCTTCGGCGGCAAAGAGTGACGATCCACAGTTGCAGGACACGGCTAGCCGGTTGCTCGGCAAATGGAACGGTGTTGATGCAGCGCCGGTGTTGTTGGATCTGGCGGAAAATGCGCCGGCAGAGAAGTATCAAGTTCGCGCACTGCGTGGTTATATCGGTTTGGCAAGAAAGTTTGCGATGCCTGAGCCTCAGCGTGTCGAGATGTGCCGAAACGCGATGGATGCAACACAAAGGTTGCCTGAACAAGAGCTAGCGTTGGACGTGCTGAAGCTTCATCCGAGTCACGCCGCGCTGCGATTGGCAATCGATGCGATGCAAAAACCGGCCGTCAATGAGCAGGCGACTCAGGCCACGCTCGTCATTGCTCAAGCGCTTAGCCGTAAGGGTTCCGACGTTTCGGGGCCGCTGGCGAAAGCTGGATTTGCGAACATCAAGTTGGAGATCGTGAAGGCGACCTACGGTGCTGGAGCGGTTCAGAAAGACGTCACCAGTGCGTTGCAAAAGCAAGCGGGGGATTTGCCGCTTATTAGCTTGGCATCAGGTAACTACAACGCCAGCTTTGGTGGTGATCCGGCGCCCGGGAGTGTGAAACAACTGAGCGTCAAATATCGAATCGACGGGGTGCCCGGCGAGGCGACGTTTGCCGAAAACGCGCTGATCATTTTCCCGTTGCCGAAACGCTAAGTTTCGCGGCGGGCAGTTTTAATTTTTGCGAGCGAGCGTCGTTCGCGGCTCAGTCGTTCACGGCTCAGTCGTTCACGGTTCAAAGGTGAGGACCAGTTCAGGTGGTGTGTCGGATTCTCGGGATCCGAACCAGATATCGTCTTCACCCGTTTTGTCGAGTGTGATGATGATCGTTAGCGGTCCCGGTTTCTGGACCGCTGCGGTCACATCGACCGCGACGACTTGGCCGCGTCGAACGACGCCTCGATGCTGTGCCACTTCCCGAAGTGGTTGGGGGACACCGTCTTTGGTAAGGTCGTTCTCGTTCCAATCGCTGTGGTCGCCGACGAAGAACTTCAGCGTGCCGCTGCCGGAATCAACGTCCTGGGTTAGTCGTACTTTGGCAGAACGAAGGCCCGCGATATCAGGGATCTCAAATCGCAAGTAGATCGTGCGTCGCTTTCCCTCCACCTTCAAAAACTGCTTGTTTCTTTCCAACTCGCCGTGGTCGAGCGTCAAGTCATCGGTCGCCAACAGGGTTTCGGTCTTGATTGGCGATGACGAGAGTTCTTGAACGGCCAGGTCATCGGTTGTTGCCATTTGTTGCGAGCCGACATTCACTGCGGCATGATCACTGCTTCGGGTCAGCGTGACGCTGCCCTCGTAGACCTTTAATTCAGTGTGCCCCGTTGCGACCAGTGAAAACACGGTCCCCATAACGGCAATGGTAGAGTGGCCTGTTTGCACCTCGAACGGAGGATCTCCATCGTGGCGCGGTGCGATTTCGAAATACGCTTCGCCTTGCTGCAGGACGACTTGCGGCGCGGTGGCAGCCAGTCGCAATTGTGACCCCGGTTCCATCGAAAGGATCGAGCCATCGGTTAGTCGCAACATCGCTTGAGTTTGGGAGTCGCAGGTTACCTGATCGCCGACTTGTAACGCATAGCCAGACGTTGCGACATCTGATTCGGTGTTGCGTTTGACGGTCAGTTGGCCGCTCCCGGACACGCTCATGCAGGTACCCATCGCTGGTTCTTCATCCGTGACGCCTCGCAAAATTAGAGCACCGCCGAACAGTAGCCCAATCAGGGCCGCAGCGGTTGCGGCGATCGCGATTCGGCGCCATGCAAATTGCTTGCCCCGCACCGGTTCGGTTGTTCTGGCAAGTGATTGCAGTTCGACTCTTTCGCTAAGCGTTTCGCGAAGCAGCACGTTAACGCGAGTCTGTTCTTGAAACCGCTGCCGAAGCGAGTCCGAACCGATTACTGCGGCGTGCAGTTCGGCCAGTTCCGTTTCAGACAGCTCGCCGTCCAAGTAGCAAGCCATCAATTCGTCAAATCGTTGATCTAGCATCATGCGTTTCCCTTGTGACCGATCGGGTTGATTCGGCTTTCCTTGGCTTCGATGCAGACTCGCAACTGAGCACGCAGGCGGGCCAGGGTGGTTCGGATGGATCCTTGTCGGATCGCCGCAGACTCGGCAAGCGCTTGCCCCTTGATGTTGTGGCCGTACCGCAACAGCAGCAGGTTCTGCATCCGATCAGGCAACTTTTGGATACAGCGTCGCAGTTCAATCCGCTCGCGGCGCCACATGTCATCATCGCCCTGCGACGCGACCATTGCCAATTCGCTAAGCATGTCTGTTAGCCCGTTTGATGGCATCTTGGCTTGTCGGCGCCAATGCTGAAGAACCACATTCTTGGCGATGCCGCACGCCCAAGGGACAAAACTTCGTGCGGGATCAAATCGTTCCTCGCTTTTCAGGATCTCGATGACCGTCTCTTGGAACAGATCCTCTGCGACCTCGAAGTCGCCGACCATCGATACCAGCACCGCCAAAATACGAGAACGATTCTCGCTGATGGTCAAAAACGCGGCAATTGATCGATCGTCCATGGATTCCGTCAAGAAAGGAGTGTGAGACTAGACTATCGTCCCGATTGTCATTGCAGCGAAGTCGCCGACCGTGCACAACCAATTTGCAATTTTCGGAGTCGCCAATTTTTATGTGCACGATTCTCACCTTCGAGTCAATGTTTCGGTAAAGCGGAACGTTTCGGTTCGCTTTGGACTGAAAACACATCATGAAAGGCGGAAACCGTGAGTCGAATGATTGGATTGTCAGCATATTGTCTGGGTGCATTGCTGCACCTTAGTTTGCCGGGGCTAGTCGCTAGCGCGGCGCCAATTGATCCGGTAGGTGCGGATCAGACCGGCGTGTCGGTGTCGGGTGAACTTCAACAGTGGCACAAAGTGACGCTGACGTTGGATGGGCCGCAGGCTTCCGAAGATGGCGAACCCAATCCGTTTCTCGACTACCGATTGCAAGTCACGTTTCGCCATCCGGCAACGGGACTGACGTATTCGGTTCCGGGCTACTATGCAGCCGATGGTGACGCGGCCAATTCATCGGCGACCTCGGGCAACAAATGGCGTGCCCATCTAGCGCCCGATCACGAAGGCGAATGGACGTACTCGGTCTCGTTTCGTCAGGGGCCAAGTGTCGCGATCTCGGACGCTGAAGACGAAGGGACGCCTGTCGAGAAGGTTGACGGTTTGCAGGGCTCATTTCAAGTTGCCAAGACCGACAAATTATCGCCAGACTTTCGCAGCAAGGGACGCTTGAACTACGTTGGAAAACACCATTTGCAGTTTGCCGGCACTGGCGAGTTCTTTTTGAAGGCGGGCGTCGATGCACCCGAGAATCTGCTTGCCTACGAAGACTTCGACGGCGACTTCAAGACCGACGGCAAGAAAGACAACCTGATCAAGAACTGGGCTCCCCATGTTCAAGACTGGAAGGCTGGCGACCCGACTTGGCAAGACGGAAAAGGCAAAGGGCTGATCGGTGCCATCAACTACTTGGCCTCCGAGGGACTCAATGCGTTTTCATTTTTGACGCTGAATATTAATGGCGATGATTGCAACGCGTTTCCGTACACGGATTACGACGAGCGTGAACGGATGGATTGTTCGCGGATGGACCAGTGGGAAACCGTTTTCGCCCACGGGACAAACCTGGGCATGCACTTGCACTTCAAGACTCAAGAGTGCGAGAACGTTCACTTGTTGGACGGCGGGCACATGGGGCCAGAACGAAAGTTGTACTACCGCGAATTGATCGCACGTTTTTCGCACCACTTGGCGATGAACTGGAACCTTGGCGAAGAAGTTGGTTTGAATAGCGACCCAACGACTCAAGACAAAATAGACTGGGCCGAGTACTTCTGGACTCACGATCCGTACCAGCACCCGATTGTCATCCATAACGGTGACAACCACTACGAGATGCTCGGTGAGGCTTCCAAGTTGACTGGTTTTTCATTGCAGACCAATAAGGCGGACTTCAGCCGTGTCCACAACGCGACTCTCGATTACATCAATCGATCAGCCAAGTCGGGTAAGCCTTGGGTGGTTGCCTGTGACGAACCCGGCGATGCTTCGCATTCGTTGGTTCCCGACGACGAAGATCCAACCCGCGATAACGCCCGCAAGAATGCGCTATGGGGCAACATCATGGCCGGCGGTGCGGGTGTCGAATGGTACTTTGGTTACAAGCACGCGCACAGCGACTTGACGTGCCAAGACTACCGAGTGCGCGGGACGATGTGGAAACCTTGCCGCATCGCACTTGAGTTCTTTACTACGCATAAAATTCCGTTCTGGAATATGACCAATGCCGATGATTTGGTCGCGAACCAGGAAGCGTATGGTTTGGCTGATTCGGGCAAGCTGTATTTGGTTTACAGCAAACGAGGGAAGCAGATAAAACTGAACCTCGCCGGCACGGAAGGCGTGTTCCAAATTCAGTGGTTTAATCCTCGCACGGGTGGACCTTTGCAGTTTGGGTCAGCCCAAGCCGTCCGCGGTGGTGGCATGGTTTCGATCGGTGATCCGCCGGGGAACGACGGCCAGGACTGGTTAGCGATTTTGCGTCCCGGTGATTCCGCGCGCGACTATCCGCCTGCGGTCAGTGCGGGAGCGAATTTGTCAATCATGATGCCGCAATCGAGCGATTCGGTAGCCGTCAAATTGAGCGGCGAAGTCAGCGATGACAAAACGAATGCTGCGAGTTTGGATTCACTGTGGACCAAGACAAGCGGTCCAGGAACTGTCACGTTTGCGGATGCAAGTTCGGCAACCACCACGGTAAAGCTT
The DNA here is from genome assembly GCF_007860175.1 of Rubripirellula reticaptiva. Taxonomy (NCBI): domain Bacteria; kingdom Pseudomonadati; phylum Planctomycetota; class Planctomycetia; order Pirellulales; family Pirellulaceae; genus Rubripirellula; species Rubripirellula reticaptiva. The sequence continues at coordinate 521,909 of NZ_SJPX01000003.1, forward strand.
GGAAAAGTTGGGACGTATGTGTTGAAGTTGACGGCAAGTGACGGGGCAGGCGAGTCAGCGTCGACCGTCACGATCACCGTCGATCCGTTTCAAGCCAAAGTGACGCGGGCGATCAGTCCGATAGACGACGCCTACGTGGAAGACGCAAACGTTTTCAGCAATCAACATTTGAAGGTTGAAGGCAAGCGGAGATCCGCGTTTATCAAGTTCAACATTGATGGGCTTCCGGCGAATTTGATTGACGTCCAACTTCGGTTGACCGAAGGCGGTGACTCGGGCAGCGGAAAACTGAAAGTGTTTCGCGCGTTGCATTCAGACTGGATTAGCAAGTCGCTTGATCAGTCGTCCTTTCCCAAGCAAGATGAACTACTTGGCGAGCAAACGGTAAACGTGGGTGAAGGCGATTCGGTAACGATTCCTTTGAAATCGATGTTGACTGGTGACGGCGTTTACACGTTGGTGGTCAAGCTTGACGAAGGAAGTGACGACATTTGGTTTGGTTCCGGTAAAAGCAAGAACGGCCCCAAGCTATTGATCACTTTCGAAGACCCGGATGGACGCTATGAATCGTTCGGTCGGAATTCGGCGAAATCGGGTGACGGTGCTGATGCTGGCGATGCGACCGTGCTTTCCGCGTTGACTGACTTCGAGCTTGCGCCTGCCGATCAGTTTGTGCTGGGATACAAAGACCAAGCACGACGAGCTCTGGCGATCAACGCGGCGAAGTATCGCGACAAGTTCGCGGCAGCGGAATCGAAATACAACGGCTCGGCTGGAATCTACGATCTGGTTCTGACCACGCTGACTGAAACGGATGGTGAATCGTCGTATCGGTTGCTCGTTTCCGGCAAGCAGATCGGCGCGGTGCAAAACCCAGAAGCTAAACGCGACTACGAACCAATCAAGCATCGATTCAGCGGTGTGAAGTTGAAAGCGGGTGACACGATCCGGGTCGAGTTCAATTCCGACTCCAATAGCTCGATTCCCGAAGGTGATGGTTTTGCGTACTCACGTGGACGTTGGCAGTCGGTCGCGATCGTCAAGCCAAATCAAACGACGTCTCACTCGCCCCAGGCGGCAAAAGAACCAGCACCGGCAGTTGTGTTCGAAACGACGTACGATCCAGGGAACGCGTCGAAGGTACATGTTCAATCGGGCAGTTCCGTGGTCGTCGAAGCGGAAGACTATGACGCGGTCGATCATCAAGAGCATCGCCAGTGGATGCTAACGACTGCGGATATAACGCCCAGCATCAAGCCCGATCCGGATGGCAACCACAGCAAAGGAGCGGGCGGTGGAGCTTACCTTGAACTTTTGCCCGACACGCGAGTGACACATAGCGATCCCTTGGTCAACGGCGTCAGCTTTGCGGGGCAGGGTGGCCAGTGCAGCGTGCTGTACTATCCGATCGAATTTGCAGAACCTGGTCGTTACTACGTTTGGGTGCGAATGTGTTGCACCGGATCGGAAGACAACGGATTGCATGTCGGACTCGATGGGGAATGGCCCGAGTCGGGAGCCCGAATTCAGTTCACTGGACATCACGGTCAGTGGCAATGGGATTCACGTCAGAGAACCGAAAAAGTCCACACCGGCGTGCTTGGTCAAATCTGGCTGGACATCGACAAACCCGGTCTTCACACCGTCATGTTTTCGATGCGAGAAGACGGGTTCGAGTTGGACCGTTTTCTGTTGACCAAGGAAAAGGACGCGATGACGAGCAAGAGTCTTGAACTCGGTCCAGCGACGAGCCCGAAACGCAATTAGATTTTTGCGCACTCTCATCAACGGAGAGCCTGTCTCGAATCGGATGATCGAGGCAGGCGGTGAAAAAACGAACGAGTTTAGTGCTGTCGTTTCTGGTGTAATCTCCCCCCGAACGTGGTTGGCACGCCAGTTGGCCGCGAGTTATCGACGGCTATCCAGCCCCTAAGGCCTGATTGGATGCGGTTTCCCGGCCTACGTGGGCTGGCCAAGAATGACGGGGCACTTCCGTCTAAAGTTGAAGGCAAAATGAGTGGTTGTTGCGACCATTATCGTGCCTCGTAACCCTGGCAAAGAACCTGGAAAAGGCCGATAACTAACGTCGTTACGAAGGTGCGAGCTATGGCAGCATCGCGGATTTATTACCTCCACCAGTTCAGGAACAAAGATCATGTCGGTTAAGCGAGTTGGGATTCTGACGGCCGGGGGACTTGCCCCTTGTCTTTCGTCGGCTATCGGTGCGTTGATCGAGTCCTACACCGCGCTGGCACCTGAAGTTGAAATTCTTTGCTACCGTTCTGGTTACAAAGGTCTGCTTCTAGGTGACAGCTTTGTCGTCTCGCAGTCGTTCCGCGACAACGCCAGCGTGCTGCACAAACATGGCGGCAGCCCGATCGGCAACAGCCGCGTCAAGCTGACCAACGTTGCCGATTGCGTGCAGCGCGGGTTGGTTCAAGAAGGCCAGGATCCGCTGCAAGTTGCAGCCGAACGATTGCAATCGGACAAAGTTGATGTCTTGCATACGATCGGTGGCGACGACACCAACACAACCGCAGCCGACTTGGCGGCGTACTTGGCCGAGCATGGTTATGACCTCGCTGTGGTCGGTTTGCCCAAGACGATTGATAACGACGTCATTCCGATCAAACAGAGTCTGGGTGCTTGGACGGCGGCCGAAGAGGGTGCGAAGTTCTTTGAAAATGTTGTTGGCGAGCATAGTGCCAATCCAAGAATGCTGATCGTACACGAAGTCATGGGACGCAACTGCGGCTGGCTGACCGCAGCGACCGCAGCAAAGTATCGCGAGCGACTCGATAGCCTGGATTTCTTGCCCGAAGCAGGACTCAGTCGCCAACGCCGCGAAATTCACGGCGTCTACGTGCCTGAAATGCACATGGACCTAAAAAAGGAAGCGGAACGTTTGAGCGTGATCATGAAAGAAAATGATTGCGTCAACATCTTTATCTCCGAAGGCGCGGGGCTGGATTCGATTGTCGAGGAAATGGAGTCGCGCGGCGAGGAAGTGCCCAAGGATGCTTTCGGTCACTACAAACTTGATTCCGTGAATCCAGGCAAGTGGTTCGGCAAGCAGTTTGCCAGCATGCTTGGTGCCGAGAAGACTCTGGTTCAAAAGAGCGGCTACTACAGCCGTGCGGCACGAGCTAACGCCGAAGACATTGCCTTGATTGGGCGTTGTGCGCGGAAGGCCGTGGAGTGTGCGTTGGTTCACGATGGTGGCGTCATCGGCGAAGACGAAGACCAAGGCAACGAACTGCGTGCGATTGAGTTCGAACGCATCAAAGGTGGCAAGCCGTTCGATATCAACGTCGCTTGGTTCGGCGAATTGCTAAAAGGCATCGGCCAACCCAAAGGCGACGTCGTCGAGACCGCCCACGCGTAAGTCGCCTTCGCGCATGTTGAAGTCTCAGACGTCGGTCGGCGACTGAGACTTCAAACGATGCGCGCCCCTTGGGACGTGTTCCCCTGCCTCTTGCACATCCGAAACGCGACGGAATCGCTCATCTGTGCGGCACAGCACATTCTGGTGAGACTCTTTCGCTGATTTCCCTATCAATCTTCGTTGGCACTGGGAATGCATTGGATTGAAAGTCACCACGGGCTCACAACCGAAATCGTGGCGACTTTGCATTGGCGGATTCGCTCGCCGCTTTTTCTCGTTGTGATGCTTGGTTTTCACTTCGCGGGCTTGCCGCTATCCACAGCTATGGGAATTGCCATGAAACGTCTTCTACTTTGTGCCCTCGTGTTGACGACTCTTTCGTTCGCTTTCGGCGAAACTCCGGTCGATAAGAATGACGACGGTCCTCTGCCAACCAAGCTGACGCCGTTGATGCAAATGAAGTTGGACAAATCGAAAGCGATCTTGGAAGGTTTAACTCTGGAGGACTTCGACAAGATCAAATCGAATGCTCGTTCGCTGCACCTGTTAAGCACAGAATCAGGGTGGAGTGTTATTCAGACTCAAGAGTACGCAGACCAGAGCCGAGATTTTCAACGGGCAGCAAACTTGGTTGTTGATGCTGCCGAAGCCAAAGACATCCATCGGGCCACGCTGGGTTACGTCGCGATGACGGTTCGCTGTGTCGAATGTCATTCGTACATGCGAAAGCACCGATTAGAATCCAACAAGCTGAATCCGTGATTACCGTTTGATTTTCGATCTGCGCATCACTGTTTCGAAGATCTCCACGTCGGTAGCAATCGCCCGACTCGAGATCGATAGTCCGTGTAATCCACGAATCGCTCGGACATCGCTGCTTCTTCTTCGCGAGTTTTCAGCAGCAAGACTCCAAGCAAAGCGACCCACACGCTCAATCGCCACCACGCGAAGTCGCTTGCCAACAGTGCCGCAGTGAACCACAGCAATCCGGTGTACATCGGGTGGCGGACGATGCCGTAGGGACCAGCGGTGATCAGCCGAGTTTGGTCGGTGGTGCTGGGGTGGATCCGGATTCTTCGCAGTCCCATCGCCCCCCAAGCCCACAAGGCGAAGATCAATCCCGGCATCGAAATCAGTAAAGTCCCCCACGGGATTGGCAACCATTTTACCGACAGAACGAGTGCTGCGGCGAGCACAAACTGGCCAGCGATCAACAGTGAATGAAACATTTGACCATCCGTTGTGGGTGTGCTTCGACAGCGGTGGGAGACACGTTGCCCGCTGAATGATAGCCGAGATGGAGGCAATGCGAACGCCGTCGGTTCCTGCAATCTGGAACAACGATAATTGGCAAATTCTTGCATGTGGGGCGTTGCGCACCTACAACTCAGTGCCGTTAGAAACTGCCATTCGCGTACGTCCCGCCTGCCTTGAATTTGTTGATGTATCCATTCAGCCCCGCCGCTCAGTCTCGGTTTCTGTTGCCCTTCGCGCTGACGCTGCTGTTCGCAAACGCGATCCCGATCCCGATCCCGATCCCGATCCCGATTGCCACAGCGCAGGAAAGCTCGCAACCGGATGATCAAACCGTTAGCGAGTCTGATCGTTCGGTTGCTGGTAACGAGCAGGTTGCTGAGATCATTCGCACGTTTGCCGGGCGCGGCGTGATGCGAGATGATTCGCAACCGACGTCGGCGGAAGTTGCCGTGGACCAATTTCGCGTTCTCGATGGATTCGAAGTCGAATTGGTGGCGTCCGAGCCCGATGTCTCGCAGCCGCTGTTCTTGTCATGGGACTCGCGAGGACGCATGTGGGTCGTCCAGTACCGGCAATATCAATTCCCCGCGGGCTTGAAAGTCGTTCGTTACGACCAGCACCTTCGTGCGGTGTTTGATCGTGTCCCCGAGCCACCGCCGCATGGGACACGCGGACTCGACACGATTTCAGTTTACGAAGACACCGATGGCGACGGCGTTTACGACACTCACAAAGACGTGATCACTGGATTGAACATCGCCACATCAGTCCAGGTGGGACACGGCGGCATCTGGGTACTGAACCCACCCTATTTGTTATTTTACCCGGACAAGGATCAAGACGATGTGCCGGATTCGGATCCCGAAGTGCATCTGTCGGGATTTGGATTGCAGGACACGCATTCGGTCGCCAATAGTTTGACTTGGGGACCGGACGGATGGTTGTACGGTTGTAACGGCAGCACGACGGTCGGCGATGTCAGTTCGGAAGTCAGCAAAGGGGTTCGCTTTCAAGGTCAATGTGTTTGGCGTTATCACCCGGATACGAAGGTGTTCGAAATCTATGCCGAAGGTGGCGGGAATACGTTTAGCTTGGACATCGATTCCAACGGCCGCGTCTTCACCGGCACCAACGGCGGCAACACGCGAGGCTACTATTTTCCGCAGGGCAGTTACAGTGAAAAGAACTGGGGTAAACACGGCCCGCTCACCAATCCCTATGCCTTTGGGTTTTTCACTGCAATGAAATTCCAGGGCGACGGTCGACGTTTCCCGCAAGCGTTCTGTATCTACGAGGGTGGGCTGTTTCCAAGCGAGTTTGATCAGACGATCGTTGCCCCGAATTCGCTGCACAATCTGGTTTGGCACAGTCAACTGCTTGCCGATCAGTCGACGTTTCGCACGGTCGATTTGCCGAATCTGATCGAAACGCCCGACCGTTGGTTTCGTCCGGTCTATTCGGGGGTCGGGCCGGACGGTGCGGTCTACCTAGCCGATTGGTACGACACGCGGCTAAGTCACGTCAGCCCGGTGGATGATTGGCACAAAGAAAGCGGTCGAGTTTACCGCGTCGTTCCCGAGGGTCGCCCCGCAATCTACCAAGACGGCGACCTGTCCAGCGCCGACAATAAATCGCTCATGCAGAAGTTCTCGCATCCCAACAAATGGGTTCGCCAGCGAGCCTCGCTCGAGTTGGGGTGGCGAGCAGATCCGACGATCGCTGATGAACTGATCCAACGCGTTGAAAACGACGCGTCGCTGGAATCGTTGTGGACGCTCAATTCGATCGGCAAACTCGACCGTACGCTCGCCGCTCGCTGGCTTTCACATTCTGACAGTGATATTCGCCGCTGGATCGTGCGGCTGATCGGTGATCGACACGAGGACCTTGCCGCGCTCGCTGAACTTGCTCGGTCCGAATCGGATGTCCACGTCCGCAGCCAATTGGCGTCGACGGCGAAGCGATTGTCGGCGGACGTTGGTCTTTCCATCGTGTCTGCACTGTTGCGGCATGACGAAGACGCAAACGATCCGCACTTGCCGCTTTTGAATTGGTGGGCGATCGAGGCGCATGCTGAATCATGGCCAGCGATCGAAGCACTGTTCACAGACCCGGGGCTGTGGCAAGCAGCGCAGGTCCAGCAGACGGTGTTGACGCGACTGGTCCAGCGATACGCGTCGGCCGGTGGTGCCGAAAACTTTGAACGCTGCAGCCGACTGATCGAACTGGCGCCTAACGATGTGTCCAAGACTCGGCTGATTCAAGGAATCAGTTTGGCGTTCCAAGGTCTGGCGATCCCGGAATTGCCCGCGTCACTTGACCTGGCGCTTGCCGACTACCGAGCGTCGATTGGGGAATCGGGATTGATTTTGTCGCTGCGGCGCGGTGATTCAAATGCGATTAAGGATGCGATGAATCTGCTTGCGAAACCGCAAACGGATTTGCCGTTGGCGATCGAAGTCGCAAACGTCTTTGGCGAAATCCAAGTCGCTGACGCTGCCGAATCGCTGCTTGCTTTGGCGACCGGGCAACGTGCGTCTGATCCCGCACTACAGCGTGTCGCGATTGCTTCGCTGCGAAAGTACGACGATGTCGCGATTGGCAGCAAGTTGCTAGCCGCATTCGGTAGCCGCATTTCCGAAGAACACGGTGTGCGAGCTGCAGCGTGTCGCACCCTGGCGTCTCGGCCCGTCTGGGCAAATCAATTGCTAACCGAATTAACTGAGTGGCGTGTAAAACGAGAACAAATTCCATCGGATGTCGTTCAGCAGCTTCGTGCCTACGAAGATCCTGTGATTGCGAATCAGGTTGACGCGGTGTTTGGATCAATTACCGCATCGGCGACTGCGGAACAAATTGCCGAGATGAAGCGTTTACGTGACTTGTTGGGATCGACGCCCGGTGATGCAAACGCCGGGAAAGCGATTTTCACCAAGACGTGTGGTGCGTGCCACCAACTGTTCGGCGAAGGAGGCAAAACGGGACCGCCGCTTGACGGGTACGAACGAGGCAAAGTCAGCTTTTGGGTCGACGCGATCGTATCGCCCAGTATGGAAATTCGCGAAGGCTACCAGTCGTATCTGGCGCTGACCGTCGATGGCCGCGCGATCAACGGGATCATCGCCGATCAGACACCCCAAACCGTGACGCTGAGAAATGCCGACAACCAAAACACCATGATCCCGCGTAGTGAAATCGAAATGCTTCGCGCGCTGCCCACTTCGTTGATGCCATCCGGGCTTTTGGTCGGAATGACCGACGAACAAGTTTGCGATCTGTACGCCTACCTGTCATTCGGTGCAAAATAGTCGACAGCGTTGGGTACGGACTTTACTTGGCTGTAACGCCCCATAGGTTGGTTAGCAATTCAAAGGCGGCAGGGTCGTGCGACGCCAGTTCCTTTTGGTCGTACGGAAAGAAGTCGTTGCGGCTAAAGTACGCCTCGCTCGTTTCAGCAAAGTACTCTTGCGGCGTCGTCATCGCGTAGGCTCGGTCGCGGTGCGTTTGACCTTTGGCATCTCTGCGTTCGACGTCATCGTACTTGCCCGATGCTTTCGCTTTTTCGTAGACCGATTTGACTTGTGCGTTGCCGAAACCGTCGGCGAGCACGCGGTGGTGGTACGCATGAGCAAGTTCGTGCAACGCAAAGTTTGGCATTCTGCGAGTTTCTGCTTCGAAGATGCGGACATTGGTGAACTCAACGCTTCGCGCCATTCGTGAATCGCGTCCGTTGTTTGCGAGCCATTTAGGATTGGGATGATAGGCCGCGTGCGGAGCTTCATTGGGATACTGTGGCGACATCCACAGCGAAACCTTTTGCAGTTCGGCAACGGCCGGCGCTGGGACGACGCGCACGATCTCGTCCAATTGGTCCTTTAGCAGTTTCAGCGCTGTTGCCGTCGCCTCCGCGTTTTGTGATTGCAGCGATCGGTTCACGTTAACCGTCCAGCCCGACAAGACTTGCGTGTCGTATGACTTCGACAAGTCGTCGCCTGCGCGAGTGTGGGTCAGCACAAAGTCAACCAACCGAGTTGGATCGGTGAGCGAATGGGGATGATGGCCGACGCCAGGCTTGTGGATCACTTCGATCGGTCCGCCGAGTGCTCGATAGCGTGTTTCGACAATGGCCGTGTTTTCGGCGACCGGCACTACATCGTCATCATCGCCGACGACGTGCAAAAGCGGCACGTTTTGCGCGGCAAGCACTTCAAGGTTGTCGATGGGATTGCCTGGGTACTCGAGTGCCTCCGGTTCGGTTAGCCCGTACGCCGCAAGGCAAGCTTGCCAGCTCTTGGAATCACCCTTTCCCTTGCCTTGCTTGCCCGGCCAAGTTTTGAAATCGCAAACAGGTGCGTCGGCATAGATGCAGGCAACGCGTGTCGGATTTGCAATCGCCCAGTTGTAGACGATCAACCCGCCGCGGCTCATTCCTTCGAGTGCGGGCTTGTCCGAAAACCCTTGGTCTTCCGTCATGAATCGGTAAAATTCGTTCCAATGGGCGACTGCTCGAGGACTGCCAAATAGATTCGAGACATCGCAATACGCGACATGAAAGCCTTGCTTTAGAAGGGCAACGTCGAGCTGTGGTTCGTGGCCAAAAAAACGAGCACGCCAAATCCAGGGTCGACCCTCGGCAGTCGTTTCCGGCTCAACGACAATGCAATCGCGATTGTCGACTGTAAAATCGTGTCGTTTGAAACCTTTCCACTGGGATACTTTCCCAGGAAGATCAGCGGCAACGCCTACTGATGCCCAGGCCATAGCCATCAACATGGCGACACTCAACTTATGCACTCTGCTGCTCCTATCATTCAAAATCAATCAAAGGTGATACGTCATCGGCCGAGGCCGCCGCCGCCAATTGTAGGCCCGGGCAATTAGACCGCATGGCGGCAGTTCGCGTTTCTCGTCACCGGCCTTACTAGCAAGCAGCTTATCTGAACGTTCGCCGACGCGGGCTCCAAATTGCTCAATTGACAATCTGGCATTAATCGAGACCGAGCGAGTGCAATCGCGAGCCCATTCGTGCCACTCGTCGGACACCATTGAAATGGCTTTCCTACGAAATGTCTACATTGCACCGATTGCTTTTTACCTAGCAATGCCTGGGGCGACCACGCTGTGGGCGGCCACCGTCGATGTGCTGGTTCTGGCATATGCAAAACCTTGCTGTGATGCTGGCCCCAACATGTGGTTGTCACTAATTACGATCGCAAGCGACCCGAATCGCAATTTTCAGTTGCGCGTCAATTTTAATTCAGCGTCTGGTCCTGGTGCGGCCCGTGACGGGAACTATGTTGACGCCACCGGAATGGCCTTTACGAGGTCTTCGTAGCGCCGGCGTAATCACGCATGGATACGTGGCGACGGGCTTTGGCGATCGATCCATTGCCGCAGTCAACGCTGACATCACTGCGTACCTTACCAGGTATGATGCCGGCTTTGTCGACGGCGTATTCTTCGATGAAATGTCCAACGGCTTGGCTGACCTCGGATACTATCAAGACCTAGAGAGCTCTGTCGATTCGGTGAAGACGCCAAAGGGTGCACAGGCCTGAATGCCGCGTGGGCAAGCAGTGAATCACTGCATGTAGTCGATCTTGGTGCTTGCTGGCACTGCGGGTAGCGATAGCAAAAGTGGTACGGCACCTTGCGCGCCAACCAAACCTTCAAACACGACCGAGCTCTGTTCTGATGGACTGAACTTCAAAACCCAGTTCTCCAAAACAAGAGCCCAGTCGTGCCCTCAGAGTTCAACCGATTGTTGGCCAAAGTGGCCGCCAGTCTGCAAGCCGAACCGGAACAGTCGTTGCTCTTTGAGCGGTTCTTGCCGGCCGCTGAAATCAACCAAGTCTGTCACGATCTTGACCACTCGTTTTGCGATCGAATCTACAGTCCCGTGGTCACGCTCTGGATGTTCCTCGGGCAGAAGCTTTCATGGGATCACTCTTGCGAGATGCTGTGGCCCGCGTGAACGCATGGCGGGTAGAACATTCAAAACCGAAAGCCGATGGCAATACAGCCGCGTACTGCGAAGCCCGGCAGCGTCTGCCTGAGGCGGTCGTTGCAGAAATCGCTCGACGCAGTGGGCAGCGATGCCAGGCAACCGCCGACTCGAATTGGCAGTGGAAGGGGCGAAACGTCAAGCTTGCCGACGGGACCACATTGACGATGCCTGACACAACCGAGAATCAAAAAGCATATCCTCAGCAACGAGGCCAGAAGAAAGGGTGTGGTTTCCGATCCTGCGTTGTGTGATGTTGTTCTGTCTCGCCAGCGGCGCGGTCTTGGATATCGCCACGGCCCCTTATCGTGGCAAGGAGACCGGCGAGAACAGTTTGCTGCAAACGATCATCGACCTGATTTTTCCCGGCGAAATCTTGCTTGCCGATCGTTACTACGCCACGTCGCGAACATTCACCGAGCCTATCGGAAAGGTTACGACGTTGTGATGCGGTCGCATCACAAACGCAAGATCGCGTTCCGAAAAGGCTAAAACTAGGCAGTTACGATCAGATCGTTGCGTACCACAAACCAGCCGACCGGTCAGTCTGGATGTCGAAAAAGGAGTTTGACGATCTTGATGATTTCGTTCTCGTCCGCCACCTTCGCTATTGCTTCAAACAAAAAGGCTTTCGAGTTCGCTATGTCCTTTTTGCGACAACGCTTCTTGATGCATCGGAGCACTCGGTAGAAGACCTTGCCGTTCTGTACGCGCAGCGATGGCAAGTCGAGTGGGACATCCAAAGTCTGAAGGCCCACATGCAAATGGAACACCTTCGTTGCAAGAGTCCTTCGATGGTTCGCAAGGAGATCTACGCTCACCTGATCTCGTTTAGTCTGATTCGTTACCTGAGCGTGCGAACGGCACTACGGCACTCGACGGCCCCGAAATATTTAAGCCACACGGCCGCGGTCCAGTCGCTCAATGCGTTTTCGGGAAACTGCAAGCCGGAAGTTGCGGAATTGATCAACTCGAAAGGGTCCGGTTGGAGTCAATCAGTGAGCATCCGGTCGGCGACCGAAAACCCAGAGTTCACCCTCGAGAAATCAAACGCCGCCCCAGTTCATACAAGCCAATGAATCGTCCCCGACACGCCGGCCGAAGCTCAGCAGCGTGAACAACTTACGTCTTAACCACGCGGCATTCGGGCCAGTCCCCCTTCGATCGGGGTCGGTGATTCCCGTCAACAACAACCGCCATATTCGTTATATCTGGGCAACTGTCAATCGATGCGCTGATTTTTCAGTGATCGAGAGCCTGAAGCTGCTTAAACGTGACATAGCGTTCCAATGCATTGTTGTCTTGACCCGCCAGAGCCGTGTCGCGTTCCCTTACCATTTGATTTCTATGTTTTGCACCCGTCACCATAGAACACCTAATTGCAGTACCCGGAAAGCCGTTGCTGTCGTCGAACTAGCGATTTGCATGCCGATTTTGGTCTTGGTTTTGTTCGCCACGATCGAAGCTTGCGTGATGCTACAACTGCAGCACAACTTGGCAATTACGGCTTATGAGGGCGCTAGAATTGGCATCATGCCGGGGACCAACGCTACCAGTGTTCAAACGCAGTGTGAAATGTTGTTGGTTGACCGAGACATCGCTGGATATACCATCACCCTCGATCCACCCGATCCATCGACAATGGATGTTGGCGATGCATTGACGGTGACAGTCGAAGCCGACTGCGTCGCTAACACCGTTCTAGCGGCGATGTTTTTTGACGGAAAAATACTCAGTGAGTCGGTCGTCATGCTTGCCGAATGACCCTTTCACCTGGCACCCCTGCCGATTCTTATCATACACCTGCGAGCTAACGCGATGAAAAGTATATCCAATCAGCATCGAGCCGGATCGGCGATGGTGGCGGTCGTCATTTTGGTGTCCGCCCTGTTCGTTGTCGCCGCGATGGTGATCAACCTCGCGCACATTCAAGTCGTCAATGCAAAGGTCCAAATTGTCGCCGATGCGTCAGCGCGTGCTGCGGGACGAGTTTACGCAGAAACCGGCAATGAAGCCCATGCCTTGGTTGCCGCTCAGCAGCTCGCCGCGATGAATCCGATTCAGTCGGTGGTCGTACCGATCGAAGCAGGCGATCTGGAGTACGGGTTGAGTACGCGAAATTCCAAGAATAAAGCTTATACATTCACTGCAGCCGAAAACGGCAACTCCGTCCGTGTGACGACCAATGCGTTCGCCAACGGTAGCGGTACTGGCGTTTCAACTGTTTTTCCCGCGTTCGGCCAGGGCATGGAGATCCGACCGGCCCGCACCGCTACCAACACTCAATCGACGCTTGACGTGTGCTTGATCGTCGACCGCAGCGGATCCATGCGGTATGCAGCAAATGAAGATAGCCGCAGCGGGTCACGGCCGGCTTCCGAACCATCGGGTTGGAGCGCGGGTGATCCGGTGGCACCCAACAGTCGCTGGCTTGACCTGGTTGCGTCGGTCAATGGTTTTTGTGACGAGCTATCGCTGACTGCAAAGTCCGAAAAAATTGGTTTGGTCAGCTACGCGAGTGATGTCACCCGCGAAGTGGACCTGACCACGGACTATTCGGAAATCAGTGCCTCCAACTTTGCGATTTCATCCAGTTATTACAATGGGATGACCAATGTCGGTGGGGGCATCGAAGACGGATTGCTCGCGGTAACGCATCCAAAATACGCGCGGCCTTGGGCCAACAATGCTTTGGTGCTGATGAGCGACGGGAATCACAACACCGGTACTGATCCCCTGGAAGCGGCAGCTTCTGCAGCGAGCCAACAAGTTCCGATTTACACCGTCAGCTTCAGTGATGAAGCGGATCAAGTCCTGATGCAGCAAATTGCGGATATGACCGGCGGTACGCACTACCACGCCGTTGATGCTGCCCAGTTAAACGAAGCGTTTCGAAACATTGCGCGACGACTGCCGTCGATGCTGACCGAATAGGATTTCCGATGTCTGCTGTCCGTCAAAGAACCGTCAATCGTCATCCTCAACGTCACGGTGCAGTCGTGGTTGAGTTTGCGATCGCGATCAGTATTTTGTTGCTGCTCGTCTTCGCGTCGCTTGAGCTTTTTCGGCTAAATATGCTCAAGCACTCCGTCGAACAAGCCTCGTACCAGGCGGCGCGAAAAGGCATTATCATCGGTGCAAAGGTCAAGGACGTTGAGCAAGAAGCTAAGAACCATCTCGCCAATCTAGGCGTTTCTAACGCGGCGGTGACAATCAGTCCTGGGACGATCACTGACGACACGCAAGTGGTCCAAGTTGACATTGACGTTCCGATCACCGGCAATAGTTGGGTCTCACCAGTCTATTTTTTCGGCAATATCCATGGAAAAACACGCATGCTTGCCGAACGTGCCGCCGCAGACATGATGGGAACGGTCGCACCACCGCCTTGACCACCATCATCGGATGCAGTGAATGGAACTCAGTTGATCGGGTGTGTTTAACCACAAATCACACGTCGATGGTGGTATCAATTTAACACATCAACGGAAGTCACGACGTTTCGTGGTTGAATCGCCATTGCACTCAGCTATCGGATTGAGCAGTCGCAATGATGCGATCCAGAAACGGTCGGAAAAGGTCCGCGTAGGTTCCGTCAATCAAGTCAACACGGTCAATCAACGGTGACATCCGCAATGAATTCATCAAGTGTCCGCGTGCAGTGGCGGAGTGACCTGGAAACTCGGGTGGATTGTCGGCATGGGAGTGAGGGATCGCTCTTCAGATAGACGAATCAATTCTTGCCGTTGAGGGAAAATTGCGTGATCGACCATCTGGAATATGCGTCGTCGGAATGAGCACAATCGAGTAACTATTCAAGCTTTTTGTCGGACGCCGTCCAAGTGATCTGCCTGCAAATGTTTTCGTTGCACTTGTCGCAATTAGGCTAGGAATATCAGGGATGACCGCACTGTGGGCGGCTACCGTCGATGTGCTTGTTCCGGCGTATCCAAACCCTTGTTGTGATGGTGGCGCAAACATGTGGTCGGCACTGATTTCGACCGCAAGTGATCCGAATTGCAACTTTCAGTTACACGTCATTTTCAATCCAGCGTCTGGACCGGGAACGTCACGTGATGGCAACCATGTGGATGCCTCCGGAGCGGGACCGTTGCGAGATCTACGAGGTGCCGGCGGGATCACATACGGATACGTGGCGACGGGATTCGGCGACCGATCCATTGCGGTAGTCAAAGCCTAGATTGATGCGTACCTTACCGGGCACTGTGCCGGTTTTGTCGATGGACTGTTCTTCGATGAAATGTCCAACGACTTGGCGGACGTCGGATCCTTTCAAGATTCAAACGGCGATGTCGATTCGGTTCAGTCGGGTGTCCACACGTTCGGCAATCCCGGCACAACCTTTGTGAACAATCCGAGTTCGCAATCTACCTTCACGGCAGCCGACTATGTCGATTCGCTCGACACAATTGTTTCGTTTGAAAGCACCAGCAACGATTACACCAGCAACTACAAGTCGTTTCTTTATCGAGAGGGCTTGGCAAGTAAGAAAATGGTTCCCATCGTCCACACCCAGGCAGATTGGAATCGGTCACTTGTTGAAACGGCGTCGCAGCGAGGTGCCGGCTTCTTATACGTGACGAATGGCTCCATGGCAGGCGACGATAATCCTTATGACACGTTGTCGACCTTCTGGACTGATATGGCGGATTGGTGTTTCGGCGTTCAATGCAAGCGATGTTCCTGAACCATCAACAATGGCGATTGGCTGGATGGCTTTTGTTGACATTGATTCGCAGACGACCGCTGCGTCGAGTTTGTCGAATTGTTTGAAAGTTTGACGCTGGATGTCGCGCGGCCGTTTGGTGGCTTCATGGAAGTGAGGCCTTCAAGCTGATTTGGCTGCGGGCTACTTTTCAAGTCGAAACTATCCTGCGAGTTAGCCGTTCGCTCTATCCGGCTATGGCTGCTGTTGCCGGCTATGGCTTGCTTGCGATACCGCTTGCAATTGCTGTTGGCCAAGGTTCTCGGGTCAGCAGACTGCGTTTTCGTGCGGTCTTCGACAGCGCATCTCATTCGTTTTTTGTGGTCGACCATAACGGTTGATTTGCCGACGTCAATTGTCGAACCTGTTTGTCCTTAGGATACCAGCGTGAAGAACGATTGAAGATGCGGTTGACCGACATCACGCCGCGGTTGTCACATGGCTGAATTATTGTCAGGTTTTTCTCATTTTGGTCGTCAATGCTCGCGACTGGTGCTAGCGGTCGTGTTAAGAGTCGGTTGGTTCGATCGATGTGGTCAGTGAGGTGGGGGGCGGCAGTCCCTTCATCATTCCGCTGCCGTCCCATCCGCTCGGCAAATGTGAGATCAAAGTTCAGACGGCCGGATCGCGAATCGTCAGCGGCCTGCCGTTTTCGCTCGGTGAACTGTCAGAGGGCGTTCAGAAAGCGATCGCGGCCAGCGACGATGTCGTGAACATCGCTAAGTGACCGGAAATTAGCAGCGTTGATCCAGGGTGGCTAGTAATTTCCCATTGCCAGACGGTAACATTTGCTCCATTGTTAATCTCTTTGGCACATTTTGTTCACGAGTATCATGCGATGGGTAGAGGATTTGAGGTCCGCAAAGTTTCGATGGCCAAAACGGCCGCGCAAAAGTCGAAAGTCTATTCAAAGTACGGCAAGCAGTTGTATGTGATGGCGAAGAATTCGGGGGCGGACCCGGACTGCAATCCTTCGCTTCGCACATTGATTGAGAAAGCCAAACGCGACCAAGTGCCCGCGCACGTGATCGAAAAAGCGCTGGAAAAAGCGAACGGAGTCGGTGGCGAAGACTATATCGCCGCACGCTACGAAGGTTTTGGCCCGGGTGGTTGCAGCGTGATCATTGATTGTCTGACCGACAACAACATGCGAACAATCACCGATGTTCGAAATTGTTTCACGAAGACTGGATCAAAGCTGGGGGCGCCCGGGTCCGTCGCTCACAGTTTTGACCACTTCGCGATTCTGTCGTTCAAGGGTGAAGACGAAGAGCATTTGCTTGAAGCGATGCTGAATGCGGAAGTCGATGTTACCGAAATCGAGTGCGAGAACGGAAACCTAACTCTGTTTGCTCCGGCGACCGAACACCACAAGGCAAAACAGGCGTTGTTAGAGGCCATTCCCGACGTTCAATTGGAAGTCGACGAAATCACGTTTGTGCCGCAAATGAGTGCCGAGGTTTCAGCAGACGATGTGCCATTGTTCGAGAAGTTCATGAACATGCTAAACGACTGTGACGATGTCCAAGACATCTACCACAACGCAATTTTGCCAGCGTAGTCGTCGGCGAGGCTCCAAATCTTGGTGGCGACACTGCGTGGATAGCGGCCAGGTTCAACTTGGCCGGTGACGCCCGCTGGCAACCGATCGGCGTTGGACAGCAAGGCTCGTGCTGCGAAGCGTGGCTGGACGAGTTCAACGTCGTCGGCCGATTCTGTACTGGCTGATCTCGTGTCTGCCGATCCAACGCCGGCTGCATGCCGGACGGCGAGGGGGCCGCCACCGCTGGCCATCAATCGCGGATCGGTTTTGATTTCGGCATGCGGCTGGATCAGCGTCAAGGTTGCCGTAACGTCGCTAGGGAAACTCGACGATACGAAACGCACCTCGCGACCAAGTCGTTCGGCGAAGTACTCTCCGTCGTTTTGAGCGATCGAGACGATGACTTCTTTGTTTGCCGGATCGACGATTTGCAAAATCGCATTTCCTTCGGAAAGATAGACTCCCATTTGGTCGTTCAATCGCCGCCGGGAATCAAGCGTCATGACTGTGCCTGCGATTGGGGCTCGTAAAGTCAGTTGTTCGATTCGTGACTCGGTTTCAGACAGTCGCGCGGCCAACGCATCTGCAGTCGCGATCTCTGCCTGATAGGTCGCAATGTTGCCGGCCAATTGCTCCTTTCGAGCTCGCAGACGGGTGATTTCCATGGTCGCCCGCATTCGTTTTGCTTGGGAAAGCAGTTCGACGTTCTCGAGTCGGGCCAACGGTTGCCCTGGGGTGACAACTTGGCCTTCGGCGACGAACAATTCGGCCACAAAACCATCGGCTCCGGCACGGATGGTTTCAGCATTGGCGAACCCAACGACAGCGGGCGCGGACACACCGACTGGCCACGGCATGATCATTGCAGCAGTTAACATCGCGAAGCCGCACGGTGCCGTTCGTGTCAATAAATAACGGCGACAATTGGCGGACTGAATCGTTCGCTGAGATAAGAATCGAATCGTTCGCAACGCTGGAATCCCCCACCACATCGCCAGACTGATGATGGCCAGAATCAAACCGAATCCGTGCATCAAATGTGCCGCCGCTACTGCTAAACCGATGCATACGATCACTCGCCATACCGATGCCGCGATTCCGTAGACAATCAGTGTCTTCCACCGATGTGCGATGTCCATCGATAGAGTTGTGTTTCGTCCTAACAGCCAGCGGTTGGACAGTTGCGACAGGACTTGTCGTGACGACGCTGCCAAGTTGGGAAGGTCCAGCATGTCGGAAAGCAGATAGTAGCCGTCGAAACGCATTAGAAAGTTGGCATTGAACAGTAGCGTTGTCAAACTACCCGTCAGCATCACATTGAACAGATGAAACCGCATGACAGGATCGGTTACGTGAGTCCAGATGATCGCCGCGATCGCAGCAACGGTGAGTTCGGCTAACATCCCCGCCGCGGATACAGCGATTCGGTGCCGTCTCGATGCAAAGCTCCAACATGATGTGACGTCGACGTAGGGGACCGGGACGAACAAGATGAACACAACGCCGAACTCACGCACTCGCCCACCCAGCCGGTCACAAACGATCGCGTGACCCAATTCATGAACAATCTTTAGCCCTATGAACGTGGCCAACAACCATACTGCAGAGTTTGCCGACACGACTCCATCAAGGGACTGCGCAATTGCGGCTCGGTCATCAAGAACGAACCACGCCGCGACAAAAAACAAAACGGCCAACAGCACCAGCGTGAAACGCCGTTTCACACACTCGAACCGAATACAAAACCGTTCGAATCGCTCGCCGGGTGATCCGAGCGGAACTTTCAAGAACAGTGGATTTGCATTCGCAGTTGCCGCAGCTCGACGGGCGCTGGACCGTTGATCTTGTAATCCCGAAACGTGATCAATCGTTCGGCCCTGCGAATCGACTGCGACCGCCAAACGACTGTCGATCAGCCATCGGCACGTGTCAGCAGCTTCGGCCATCGTGATTGCCGACTCGCCCATACGCGTAGCAATTTGCGAAACCGCACTGTGCAACGTGGTGTTCCCGTCCATCAGCGACATAAGTGCGTACTGGGTCAGGCCGATTTGAAAGAAATCGGACGAGACCGAATCTTCGACGATGTAGGATGTTTCAGCGTCTTTACTGGAGGGCATGATTTTGAGGTCACGTCGCAGCTTCAAGCGAGTGTTCGCCAGCTCAAAAGTATCAGCATCAAACGCGACTTCACTGTCATTGGGATTTTGCGAGTTCACTATCGGAAGCTCCCGTAGACGCTTTCCCAAGCATGGTGAAACATGACCCAGCCGAGTGGACGATGATCGGCGGTGATCTTTGTTGTCCCTCGCATTCCGGGTCGCAGACGGTTGCCGTCATTCTGCAGGATGACCTCTGCCAAAAACACATTGCGAGAGTTCCGAATTTCGGACATTGGACGCAGGTTGTCGACCTTTCCCGACAACGTGTCGAGCGGGTTACCGTCAATGGCCAGTCGTACGGACTGGCCCGGTTGAACGTAGGAAACGTCGCGTTCGGGGACTTCCAGTTCGGCTCGCAATGTGTCCAGCGGGGCCACTTGCATCAGTACATCGCCGACATGCACCATTGCGCCTCGAGCGTCATGCCAATCACCTTGCAAAACGATGCCGTCAACATCAGCGGTGATTTTTAGATGGTCGCGTTGATGGGCGATCAAGTCCAGTTGGGCCGTCAACTGAGTGACTTCGAGTGATGCAATTTGGGTCGCCGATGGGTCCCGTAACGTTCGTTGAACATCAACCCGTTTGATCGCCCGTTCGCGTTGAGCGGACAAGTCGGCGTGCTTCAGTTCGAGTTCGACGCCATCCATTTCTGCCAGCACTTGTCCCTGCTTCACGTGGTCGCCGGGACGAACGTGGGCCATCTTTAGGATGCCCGTGTGAGGCGCAGTGGCGAATCGCTGGGACGTTGGCTGCAGAATGGTTGGGCATTCAATTCGATGCGGCACGGGAACGATCATCGCCGCGGCACCAATCAGCATGCCGGCGACCAGAATTGAAGGCCGGACCAAAGATCCCGCCACAGAAATTTTTCGTCGTGATCGTGCAACGACTCCTTCGCTCGAACGACGTGCGCCTGAAAGCCCATCAGCAAGGTACGGTGTTACGGTTTCGGCGAAGCGATGGCTGCCTGAGTTCGCCGGCGTTTCGGCAGCGAAACTGGCCATCCAGACACCGACCACGGTTCCCTTCGAAGTGACGAGGGGATAGCTGACGATACGCCCTACTTTCGTGGATTCTGCAAGCGATTGATGCGCTAATTGCATCAGTCCGGTTTCGGACCGATCAACACGGAAATCCGTTGACGATTCGCCCAGCGAATCGTACCGCACTAACGATTCAGACATAGCCGCGGTGATCAGTTTCGCGGTTGCAGCGCCTTGATCAACTTTGGTGGTCGAAGATATCCCTTCGATACGCGCTCGGCCATGTGATACCGCGACAGAGTCCCGATCGACCGAGTAGGGACGGCAACTGCCCAGTACGACTGATTCGGCGTTTAGAAAGTCGGCGATTCGGTTCGCGGCGATCAGGTGTGCGTCCGCCAAGTCGGTTGCCGATGCCATCTCGGCTAGCAATTCCGCGATCGCAGCTGTCGCATCTGCCTGCCAGTCGGTTTCACGAAGGGTACAGCGGTCATCGAATCGTTGTACGCATGCAGCAGCGAGCTGCCCGACCAGCAGGAACGGTTCGACATCTCGGGCTGGCAGTTCTAACACCAATGAAATGCATTCGGCGTCCGTGGCGTTTGCCGAAATCGGGATGCATAAAACCGATAGCGGCGTCAGAAAGGCAACTTGGGCTGTGTTGGTCTCGAATGTTTTCTGGATCGTTGGCAGGAAGGTCGAATGAGACAAAGCGAGGTTTTGTGATGCCAATCGATGGTGCTCACTTACGATCTCGATTGACTCGGCGTTTTCCGTTTGAGCAATTCCTACCCAGATCGCATTCGTGACACCACTAACGGCTCGAACGAGAAGACCTAGCATTTCGGCGCGATCAATCGACGCCGTGGACAATGTTTGTAGTCGACGTTGCAAAGAGTCAATCGAGAGGTCTTCGTGGGAAGCATGCGCAGCGTCAAAGCGAAAATCGTCAGCCAGGTGGCAAGTCGCTGAACGTACTTCGCTGTTCGTCACGGTGGGCGACGAACGTCGATGCCGCTCGGCGTCGGTTGGTTTCTCAGGCTTTGCAGAGGACAGGTTCAAAACGATTGCTCTCGAAAAAAGATATTTTGTTAGAGACGAAGGTCGCCTTTCCCATCAACGTCGCTGGGCAACTTGAGCGGTCTCGCGCTGCAGGACGCATCGAACGCCGCTGCGATAAGTTCCATCGCGGTTGTCGATCAGCACTTCGACGCGGACGGTTCCACTGCTCGAGTCTGTTACGGCGGCGATGTAGTCGATTTTCGCGGTCACCGTTTGATTGGTTTCTGGAAAATGGATCGCCAACGCCTCACCGACTCGAAGCGGTGCGGCGATCTGGGTCGCCAAGTCGTAACGAACTCGCAATTGATCTAGCCTGACCAGCTTTGCAACGTAACCGTCTGTCGCGTTGACTCGCTCGCCCACTGAAACAGGGAGTTCAACGACGACCCCGTCAAACGGTGCCACGACTGAGCGACGCCGAATTTGCGACTGAATTTGAGCGATTTCCTGCTTGGCGACCTGCAGTTGATCTTCGGCACTTTGGCGACCCGCCATCGCGACTGCGACGTCTAGCTTGGCATCGATCACTTCCTGGTCGCTGGCGTGTTCCTTTTCGTGCAACAGTTCAAGTTGTGATAGGTGGTTCTGGCGATGAGCGAGCGTGGCTTCCGCAGCTGCTAGATTGCCGCGACTATTCCAGCGCGCTTCTGCGGCGGCGAGAGAAGCACGCAGGACCCCTGAGTCAAGTGCACAAATTAACTCGCCCGAGCGAACTTGGGCACCTTCACGAATTCCGATTTCGGCCAAGACGCCCGAGTCGGCAACCGCCAATTCAACCTGTTCGACCGGGCGAGTGAATCCTTCGTGCGCATGAAGTTCTGCCATGCTAGTGGAGGCAATCGCGATCAAAGACGCTATTGCGATTGCTACGATTGATTTGATTCGCATGTCGAAAACTCGGCAAGTTGACACCTGCAGCTCGGATTGCGGCAGGCGAGGTAGGTTTGCTAGTAAAATTGGCTAGGCGACTTGGTGACGGAGTAGGTTCAGTTGGGTTTCATTTCGGACCATTGCTTCGCGAATTTCGGTCTGTTCTCGTTCTGCGGTCTGCTGCAATCGAGTGATTTGGCGGTCCCATTCACTGTTGGCTGTTGTTGCGCAGAGTTTGCTCAATTTGGATTGCAAAGCCGGATCGTAGCGATGGACGAGTGTGTCGTTGGCGGAAACAAGAAACTGTCCGCTGCCGGGTTGCCCTTGGCGACCAGCCCGTCCGAGCAGTTGGCGATCGACTCGAGACGACAGGTTGCGTTCGATCCCGATCACGTGCAGTCCGCCGGCCGCAATCGCATGGTTGTCTGGCACGATGTCGGTGCCGCGTCCTGCCATGTTGGTTGCCACGGTGACTGACCCGTACCGACCGGCGATCGAGACAAGTTCGGACTCGGGCTGATCTTGCAAACCGTTTAACATCCGGTGACTGATTCCGGCGGCTGTTAATGCCGCCGACACTTGATGCGTTTGATCAATCGACTGAGTTCCGATCAAAATCGGTTGCCCAGCCGCTTGGCGTTTGGCAACGTCGGATTGAAGATATCCAAGCTTGTCGGCAAACGAGGCAAAGTACTGCGTCGGCAACTCGTCGCGCTGGGATGGCAAACGAGTTGGGATGCTGTGGACTTGCATCGAGTACGTGTCCAGCCAACTTCTCGACTGGTTCCCTGCCGTTCCGGTCATTCCGCACAGCAACGCGTAGCGACCGAAGTAGCGTTGACGCGAAATGCGTGCCATCGTTTGGCGTTCTTCGGTGATCGTGACGCCTTCGATAATCTGCACGGCTTGGTGCAAGCCTTCGTTCCATTGCCGATCCGGAACGATGCGGCCGGTTGGTCCGTCAACAATTTGAATCTCGCCGTCGCGGACGACGTAGTCGACGTTCTTCTTGAGCAAGTGTTTGGCTCTTAACGCCGCAGTGATGTAACCGTTCCAGGGCCGAGCGAGTTCCCAATTCACAGACGCAGCTTTTCGGCCAAATTGTTCGGCTGCGAAACGTTTTCCCGATTCAGTCAGCCGCAGCGACATGTCGTCGCGATTCGCGACAAAGTGAGTCGACGATTCCATCATCAAGACAGTCTCGTTCGCCCACTGGGCGACAACTTTGGTCTTGTCTTGGTTAGTTGACTGAGAAGCACTTAGCACCAAAGGCGTCATTGCTTCGTCGATCAGCACGCTGTCGACTTCGTCGATGACGGCAACATGGTGGCTTCGCTGGACACGTTTCGACGACGCCTGAGGATGCGACAGCGACTGACGCAAGCGACGACCAAGAATTCGTGGTCCGCGAGCTGCTAGGCCGAGTTGGTCGCGTAGGTAGTCGAACCCCAGTTGGTAGCCAGTCGCGTAGGTAATATCGCACTGGTAGGCGGCGGCTTTCTGGTCGACCGATTGATCCGCATCGGACAGCCCTGTCGTCAGGCCGAGCGATTTGAAAACCGGTTTCAGCAAACGCTGGTCTCGTTCGGCCAAGTATGTGCTGGTGGTTGCGACGTGGACTTGTTGTCCATTTAAAGCATGCACGATCGCCGGGATGGTGCCAGCGATGGTCTTGCCTTCGCCCGTCTGCATTTCAGCGATCCCACCGTCGACCATGGCCGCACCTGCGATCAACTGGACGTCGTAAGCCTCGACTCCTAAGCCGCGGCGAATCGCTTCGCAAGCAAATGCAATGGAGCGACGGTTGCGAGCTGTCGCTGATGCACTTGTTTTTTCGATGGAATCGGCACTGCAGCGATGCTGTTGTGCGCTGGACTTTAGATCCGACGCTGTGAGCGGTCGCAGTTGTTCCGACATTTCGCGAATGGATTGGATGATACGATCAGCGTTACGTTCGCCGATCGTCGTGACCGATCGGCCGTGACCATTCCATGCGCGTCGAATCGTTTCACTCCAAATCGCGAACATTATTCGATGAGTCCCGTTTCGATCATGCCGCCGCTCGATTCCAATTGATACGGGCTGATCGACTCGCTTGGCTGCGATTCGAAAACTGGCTGAACTGACAACGCCGAGACTCGGTACATGTCTTTTTCAACGATCGTGGTTGGAAGTCCCTCAAGGCACGCTGTTCCTTCGACGATTTCTTCGGACTGTAGCAAGGTTCCGGTGGCTCGTTTCAAATTCATCAGCGACAAGTTGTAGGTCGTTTGTGCTTTTGCAAACTCGTACTCGTTTGCTGTGACTTCTGCTTGAGCCCTCAGGACGTCTTCCAAGTACAGTCCGACCGACTGGTTTTTGCCCGGCAAATGAGTCCATCGTTGGCGGACACTGTCTAGCCGTTGGTTGCTGGCCACCATCGACGCAAATTTGGCTTGGGCGTCTCGCTGGGAGGTTCGGACTTCGCGTGCAGCCACCTTCGTTTCCATCAACAGCGTTTCGACCGTCGATCGGAATTGGTTTTGCAGTTGCCGGACCTCAAGTTTCCGACGCGTCAGACGAGCCTTTGCTGCACGATTGTGAATCGGCATCTGATACTGTAAGCCGACGGCGTAGCTTGGCCGCCCAGTATCGAATTGATCCGACCAGGCACCGCCAATGTCGCTATTGCCTCGCAAACCTGCAACGTAAGTCTCACCGATGAAGTCGAACTGAGGCATCAACTCGTTGCGTGACATTCCCAAGCGGATGCACGCAGCACTGATCTGCTTGATCGCTTGCGAGACTTCCGGACGCGACTGCAACGCGGTCGACAACGCATCGCCAATGTCCAACGTGGTTGGGTCGTTGGTCGGCAAGTGCGTGGGAATCATTTCCAGATTCAAGGCCAACGCAAATTCCGGATCGTTCACCAGCGCAAGGATCCGGTCCTGCGCGTTTCGGACCGCCATTTCGGCGCGTACCAAGTCCGACCGACGTTCGGCAACCGCCGCCGACACGCGAAGCAGTTGGCTGCCGACAACATCGACACTCGCTCGAGCCTTCAAATTGACCTCGATCTCTTCGCCCATCTCCAACAGACGTCTCTTCTGCAGCAGCGAAACTCGTTCGAGATATAGCCCCCAGTAGGCTCGCGTGACTTCCAGCAGATGCGATTGCAACTGGCGAGAGAACTCGTCCTTCGCAACGCTCGTATCGATCTTGGCTAAGACGACCAGGCTTTCGTTGTAGACCTTTCCGCGACCACGGGCTAGAGGTTGAACATAGCTAAGCCGGATCCGTGACGTGCCTTGGTTGTTGGGCTGGAAGAACGTGCTGTTGGTGTTCTGGTGTCCCAGATCTTGAGCCACTTCGAAACGGCCGCCAAGCGTGTTTCGGCGAGCCAGTCCGGCGGTTCCCGTCCATTGATGATTTTCGTAGCGGGAGGCGCCGCCCGTGGTCAGCGTATTGCCGACTGGATCGTTAGCATCGTCCCAGCGGGTGTTCATGAACGCCGACCAATCGAACGCGGCGCAGGCTTCGGTGATAGCCGTTTGGCGAATCAAGGGCAGATCGCTAAACACCTTCACTTGTGACGAGTGCTCGAGCGTTCGAATCAACAACGATTCGACATCAACGGGTGTGACCGTCGATGCCGGTTGCATCGGTGATGCCAGCGCATTGTTCCACCAGGGAACATAGTCGGTGGGAATCGCACCGACATTGACCATGCTGGACAATTCAGCAGCGTCGGAAGACGCGGCGTTACTGATGTACGGCTGGAATGATTCCGCCGTCGCAGGTGCGTTGGAATACTGCGCTGTTACAACCGTGGGCGGCAACGAGATTGCTGCCGCTAGTAACGAGGCAGACGATAAGCATGCACGCTGAAATCGTGTCTTCATAGGCTCGAGCATTAGTTTGGTAGACTTCAGCGTGGGGCAAACGTAAAATGAACCACAAGCGAACTTTTCCGCTGCGATACCCTTTCCATCGGGCTATTCGAGATGCAATTGTTAACGGCACGCCGTAACGATCGCATGTACACGTCGCATCGTTTTGTCCACCTAAAACGGAATGCTCAGTTGCGCCGGTTAGCACCCCTCAACTATCAATGCGATGCAACGTTGCTTGACGCGGCGTTGAACTGATAAAGGTGAGCTCGCAGCCCCAAGCTAAGCGGGTTCAAATGAGCCTGGTGCATTGCCTCGACCGTTTCACTTGGCGTCTCTCTCATCACGCCACCGACCGTGGGGCGTTCGGTCATGTAGAGCGAATGATGCGAAGCGGGGTGAAAGTATCGACGCAAGTTGAATCCGGCATCGGCCGCTTCGTTTTGAATCGCGGCGACTTGTTCGATCTCCATTCGATGCGGATGTTTCCAGATCACAGAACCCGGGAACGTCGCCAACCAGTTGCCGCCAACATCGGCGACGACTTGTCGCTCGCCCATCACACGGCCAGATTCATCGTAGATGCGGATGCTAAGGGTCGTGCCAGGTTCGGCCAATCCGCTAAAGATCGGATCGACCGGCAGAGGACGAAGCATGCGATCGGGCCACAACGCGGCGGCTGGCAATCCGTAAGCCTGTTGATCTTCGTGAACGTCTTTGCTGAAGTTCTGGAATGAATCAAAGGCAAATGTTGTCAGCTCGTCGAGAGTCGGCGCGACATTGTTCAGGTAGGTCGTTTCGGGACCACTGAGTCCGTCGTCGGCAACCACCGCAACCGTCACAATCTGGTCCGCCAACGGATCCGCCGGTACTAATGGAACACTGACCGACAAAACCAACGTCCGTGATTGACCGACGTCCAGGTTGCCTACGTTCCAACGAAGGTCGCCGGTTGCCAGGTCAACGGTCGTGTTGCTCGGATCATCACTGGCGATCGAGTTCGGATCGAGAATGTCGATCGGCAGTGTGTCAGTGACGAAGACTCCTGTTCCATCTCGCTGGCCCGTGTTGGTGACAACGATTTCATAAGTAAACGAATCTCCACCGCGTGCTGCTTTGGTCAAGGACGACTTGTTCGTCACCGCATAGTCGACCTGACCCGGATATCCGAAATCGACGGCGTCTTGACTAACGCCGGGGGACAGAGACACCAAAGTTTGGCTGTCTAACGTTCCGTCTAATTCGTAAGTTGATGTTGTGATGACGCTATCGCCAAGCGTCGATGGGTCAACGGTGACTCGGTAGTCGGCCGCGATCAGATGATCGAACGAGTACCGACCGTTTGAATCCGTCAGCATGGCCAATTGATGGTCAAAGTTGCCGTCGCCGTCAAAATCTAGATCAAGCGTCACCAATGCGCCGACGATGCCGCGATCACCGTCAGCAGTGTCAAACACGCCGCCATCAGCGTTATGGTCGATGAAAATGGTGTCACCAATTGAAAGCGTTCCTGCAAAACCGAAATCTTCGTCAAGGTCAACGCCGCCGATCGAAAGCGAAACGTCGACCGTGCCAACCTTCGAATCTGGTCCCGAAATCGCAATGATATCAGCGGGAAGATCCGCATCGCTCGTATCAACCGACACGCGAAAGTCGCCAGCCGGCAGCCGGTCAAACAAGTAGCCGCCCATGCTGTCCGTAATCGTTTGCATTGCGAAGTCGTCGGTCGTTCCGAAGGTATTGTCTGGGCCTGCGTACGTCAGCCGCACGCTAACGTTTGCCAGGCCAGGTTCGCCGGACTGACGGGCACCGTCACCGTCGGAATCTAGCCAAACCAAGTCGCCGATTACCCCTGTTCCACGATATCCGAAATCTACCTCCAGTCGATCGCTGCCCGCGACCGCAATGTTCGATGTTCCGTCGATGATGACGGTTGCATCATCGGTCTCGAACGTTCCAACCATTCCAAGCGGCAAGTCGCCAGCAGTGACCGTCACTCGGTATTGGCCGTTGAACTGATCGAGAAACTGGTAGGCTCCGTTGGCGTCAGTCGTGGTCGTTGAGATTAGGTCGTCACCATCACCGAACAGATTGTTCGATCCGGCGTAGTGCAAAGTAATTTCGACGTTCCCGAGTCCTGGTTCGTCGCCCGATTGAACTCCGTCACCGTCGACATCAAACCAAACGGTGTTGCCGATGTCCCACAGTGCCTCGCCAAAATTCTGGCCAGTCAATCCGGTCAGCGGCAGAGTCACGTTCAAGTTGTTTGGCGAGGTCGTCGTGTAAAGTCCTGGTTGTAGCTGGACGATTTGGTAGTCACCGGCAGGACGATTGATGAAAAGGTAAGTTCCGTCGGCGCCCGTGACTTGAGTTTCCAATAGAGTCGTACCGGACGCGTCCCACAACTGGATCGTAACGCCACCGACGCGAGTGGGCTCGTCGCCTTGCAAGACGCCGTCACGGTTGTCGTCTAAGAATACTGTGCCGCCGATTCCGATCCCTCGTTCACCGAAGTTGTATAGGGTTCCGTCGGTATCTTGATTCAAATTGATGCTGCTGATCACATTGCTAACCGACACGTCGCCGTTACTTAGTGAGCCGTCGGAATGAATGCCGTCGACAAAGTTGGACGGCTGGGTTTCGACAATTCGATATCCTGTTGCGTTGGATGGTCGCAAGTTTGTGAATGTGTAAGCGCCGGTTCCGACGTCGGTTGTGGTGGCCAAGTTGATGCTGTTGCCAAGGTCGTCGGTTCCTAGCAATGAAATAGAGACTCCGCCGATCGCTGTGTCAGTGCCGCCGAACAGGCCATCGTTGTTCTTGTCGTTGAAGACAAATCCCGACAAGCTGGACGGCAAGACTTCACCAAAGTTGTTTTCAGTGCCATCGGTGTCCGATACCACTACGGACGTGATGGTATCGGCACCCAGGGTGCCGCCTTGGCTGCCAACGGAATCAATCCCGTCCAAATATCCAGCCGGTGTCGTCTCGGAAATCTGGTAGCCCGATGAGTCGCTTGGCCGCAGTCCCGTGAACGCATAGTATCCAAGCGTCCCGGCGGCTGACGATGTGGTTGTTGTGATATCCACGGCGACACCCAAATCGTCCGTGCCGGTCAACCGAACTGTGACTCCGCCAAGCCCTGTTTCGCCGGTTCGGCTGCCGTCGTTATCGGTGTCGTGATAGACGTAGCCCGAAACGACGCTGCGGACAACTTCGCCAAAGTTGTAGTTGGTCGCAGTACTGGAAGCGACAAGCTCGATTGACGAATTCGTGTCGTTGGTTGAAACGTTGCCATTGTTCAAACTGCCGTCGGTGTCACGTCCGTCGGCGTAGGCGCGACCGGATGGTGCGTTGAAAGTTGGCTGTGTCTGAGAGACCGTGTAGGTTCCCGGTCGCAGCTTGTCGAACGAGTAAGAACCATCGCTATTGGTAACGACGTTCTGTGCCGTGATGGCACCAAAATCGTCGACGCCGGAAAGCGTAACGGTGACGCCGCCGATGCCGGACTCGCCAACGTCCTTGACGGCATTGTTGTTTGCGTCGTGATAAACGAAGCCGCGAAGTTCGGCCTCTTCGAGTTCGCCAAAATTGTTGTTCAAACCATCGATCTCTGAATTTGATGGTAAAACGATATTGGTGAATCTGTCATTGATCGATGCGTCTCCGCCCGGTGTGCCAATCGTGTCAAGTCCGTCCAGATAATCTTTGCCCGATGTTGCGACGGTTGGCTGGGACTGTTGGATGGAGTACGTGCCGGGACGCAGGTCGACGAAGGAGTACGAACCATCTGCTAACGTCTGGATCGTTGTATCGACAGAGTTCCCCAAGTGGTCATTGCCTTGTAACCTTATGTTGACACCAAGGATGCCTGCTTCCCCTGAATCCTTTACGCCGTCATTGTCAGCGTCAAAGTAGACAAAGCCAGCGAGCGAGTGTTCGCGGATCCGTACTGAATCATTCGACGTATCGCTTCCGTCTGAATCTGGATCAGTGTCATTGCGTTCGCCTGTCACGGCGCCCGACAAAGTGCTGGCCTCTTCGATGGTCGCAGTGTTGATCAAGACTGCGTCGGTTGCGACCGTGTCCAAAAGATCAACGGTGAACGTGAAGGTCGCTGTTGCACCGGCGGCGATGGTGCCACCGGAATACGATAGATTGCCGGTCGAAGAGACATAATTGGCCGTGAACGATGCTGGGTAGTCGACTCCCGAATTCCCCAGCGCTACGCTGTTGCGATCGTACTCGGCGGCGGACAAAATGTCTTGGATTTTCACGTCGTAAGCGTCAGCGAGTCCGGTGTTGGTCACGGACAATTCGATCGTCATCGTTTCGCCTGCGTTAGCAAGCAATGCCACAATGTTCTTGGTGATCGCCAAATTCGATTCGACGACAGCGACATTCACTTGGTTACTTGCAATCGGAGCAACGCCGTCGCCAGCGACATCGATCGTTCCAACGTTTGTCAACGTTGTCTGGCCAGATCCATATCCAACGTTGCTCGCCACGTCGCTTACTTGCGCGGTTACCAAGATCACGAAAGCGTTGTTGCTTGAATCATTGTCGACGGTGGTGTTGATCGTTCCGAACGTGAACTGAACGTCGGCACCGTCCGTCGCTCCACCTGTGATTGTCGGCGTGCCGACCGATCCGGCGTAGTCAGCCGCCAATAAACCGCCCGACGACGCGGCGTCGGTGATGAGTGAGTATCCCGAATAGATCAAGCCAGTTGGCAATTGATCTTCGACAACGAGTCCAGGCGAGGATCCTTCGGGCATGCGGACCACAAACGCGAAAGTCACGTTCTCGCCAATCGTGACATTCGATCCCGACGTTTCCGTCTGGTCGGTACTGAACAACGACTTGTTAAGTGTTACGGGGTTGATCGTGATCGCAGCCGGATCGCTCGCCGTGTAGTCATAGCGAGTGTCCGCCGCATTGGTGCCATCACGTTCGCCATCGTCGAGGGAACTTGCGGACGACCGAGTGACGACGTCTCCATTCAGGCTGGTCCACTGGACCGACGGAGTGTTTGCGATCGATTGGTTAGGTGTGACTTGGCTGGAAATGGTTCCGTCAACAGTGATCGTGACCACGCGTCCCGTTTGCGACTTCAGAAGATCGAAGTCCACGCTGCTCCCAATGGACAACGTGTATCCGGCCGCATCGCTGCCCGACAACACAAAATCGCTTGACGACAAAAGACCGGCAGAATCTGTGACCGAGAAAGTTACGCCCGTGATCGCCGAGTTTCCGCTGGTGACGGTGGGTAACTCATCGACAAAGTCCAAGTCGAACGCATCGACGGGGCCTGGGTTGGACAAAGTGATCGTATAGCGAGCCGAATCGCCTGCGTCGCCAGTCGTTTGGCCTGGATTGCCGGCCACCATGATGGTGTTGTTGATCGCGACCACGGCTTCGCGAACGGTGACGTCAGTTGCATCGACGGTGATTGCCGTTGACGCGTCGCCGCCCCACTGGAATGTCGCCGAGTTGTCCAACGCCGTGTTGGCTTGGTTGCTGGCCACGTTCAAGACAACGGCTTGATAACGCAGCGTGATCGTGCCATCGGTGTCGTTTGCAACGTTCGCGTCGGTGACGGTGCCTAGGTTCCAGGTAATCACTTGTCCATCCGACGTGACCACTGGTGTCGTCGACCCAGAGTAGGTGACGTCGTTGGACGAACTAGACACCATTCCTAAAAAGGCAAGTCCGGCGTCGAGCGTGTCGACAATAGTCGCACCAGGCACCGTGGCCTCGGGGAAGGTCACCGTCAATTCATAAGTCACCAGTTCGCCGATGACGACGTCCAAGTTGCCATTGGAAGCGTTGACGATCTCGCTAGAAACAAGCGTCTTGGTCAGTGCCGTCACGGCGTCGATTGTTACGGTCGCCAAATCCGAATCAAAGTAATCGTTCGGGTTGCCGGAAGCTCCGCCTGATCCGTTTCGTTCGCCCGAAGTTGCACCGCTGGTTGAATCGTAGGTTGTCGATCCGGTTTCGCCCATTCCGTTGTTGGTACTTAGACCATTGATCGACGCAAGCGAACTGCCGGTTGCGTTGGCACCGGTTCCAAACTCGCCCGGCAAACTGCTGTAGATGACGGTGGCGTTGTTTTGCAGCGTTTCTTCCGGCTCGACGGCGATGTTGATCGTTGCCGTGTAGACGACCACGACTTCTTCGCCTTCGTTAACTCGGTCAAACGTCAGGTCCAGAGTGTTGCCGGACGAAGCGTTCGTTGGCGTCACATTGACGCCCGCTTTGGTGGTAGACGTGATCGATCCGAAAGTCATGTTGGTCGGCAACGTGTCGGTCAACCGAACATCGAATGCATCGCTGTTGTTGATTGATGAAGTTGGCGTGAATTTGATTGTGTAAGTAATCGTGTCGCCAGCATCGCCGGAAGATGAACTTGCCGTCTTGTTGACATTGTTGATCAAGGGTTCGACGATCGTGATCGCCGGACGAGCGCCGCTGGCGATCGAATAGAACGCGGTTGCGCCTGTGTTGATTGTTAGAGAATTGTAAAGAGTCTCGCCGGCGTCATTGCGCGCGGTCGCATTTTGGCTGTTGTTATTGACCAACGCGTTGAACTCGATGATGACGTACTCGGCGTTCGTGTCACTTTCTGAGTTCACGATGTCACCCAGCTTGAAGCTGAAGTCAGATCCGGGCGCGTAGTTATCGTTGTTGGCTGTGGACTGAGTCGAAAGTGCTGCGTCGGGCAGGACAAAGGTTGGCGTGACCGACGAGGACGTCGATGCCAGGCCAACGCCGGACAGCATCGATGAGGTGATCGAATCAGTGTCCGAAACCAATGCGATGGTTGCTGTGCCGTCGTCGATGAATGTCAATCCGGATGGCAATTGGTCACGGATCTGCATGTCGGACACGCTTCCTTCGGGCAGAAGCACGGAAATGCGGTATCGTACGATTTCACCGATCGTGACTCGTTCCCGCCCGCTCTCAAATCCCGTGTCTGCTTCGCTGGTTGCGACGATCGTTTTCGTTGCGTTTACATTGCTGATGGTGACCGAGGCGTCATCGGTCAGGTCGATTTCGGTGTGATCGGCACCGCTTTCGCGGCCGGCGTAATTGAAGAGCGTCGCGGTGTTGACGAGCGTTTCGTTTGGCGCCACGGCTGTATCGGCAATAGCGTCATAGAAAACGATGACGACATTGCGGCCACTCGCTGCGTCGTATCCATCGATCGCACCTCCATTGGTGCCGTCCGGATTTGCCGGCGTCGCGCCAGGGTCACTGAGTTCGATGCCACCGCCGAACAAGCCCGGATCGCCTCCATCAACGTCGCTGAACCCGACCGACGCACCCGTTCCATCGACGATTTGCAGACTGCCGCCAACGTATGTCATTCCGGTCGGCAGCAGGTCGCGAAGCTGGACATCGAACGCGCCCGTCTGGCTGTTGCCCGTGTTTTCAATCACGATGGCATATCGCACGATATCACCAGCATCAATGCCGCTGGTGATGTCGGCGTTGATTCCTTGGATCGCCAAATCGTCGGATCCGATTGTGCCGCCACTAAATGGTGATCCGATGGTTCCGGCGGTTGCAAACGAAATCCCCGATGGTCCAACCACGTCACTGAACGAAACGCCGGCCTGGTTGGTGCTGACGACACCTTTTTGGATGCTAAGCGACGGCTGGGTGACTTCGATTTGAATGATTCGGTCGATGATCGTTGGGGTTTGCTGTGTCGTGCCTTCCTCGACTCGGACGATGTTGGTCAGGAACAATCCATCGGCAGTTGGTTCGTCCTGCGCTGTGACGCTTAAGTACAGCTCGATCGTATTCCCTTGGCTTGTCGGATCATCGTAGTCGCCAAAGAAGATCTCGACGCCGTTACTGTTGTTGACCGTCACGGTCGGAACGATATTTGAGTTTGGGGAAACTGAGTTGTAGAACGTATCGCCTGCACCAAACTCGATCTCGCCCGAGCCCGGGACCGCGGAATCAAACGAGTTGCTAATGTTGAAAGTCCAAGAATCACCGCCGACACCGTCAGCGTTGTGGTCGTCGGCGCTAAAGATTGGCAACGGCAGGAAGTCGGTAAGTACTAAATCCTCGAAGTCACTGGTCGGAACTTCGTATCGAATTCGGTACGTCACAAGGTCCCCTGCAACCAAGACAGGTAACCCGTTGTCGCCCATAGGCAAGGTCGTGTTTCCGTTGATCGCGTAGACTTCCTTTGTCAGCGTACCGCTGCGAATCGCGATGCTCGCCGAGCTGTCATCGCTCTCGGTGCCAATCACGTTGGTGATGTCGCCGGTCAAACCATTGATCTCTGCATTCTCGCGCGTGGTTCCAGAAATTTGCAACGTACTGTTGGTGATGACGTCACCTTGGTCGACACTTCGGTCGCCGGATTGGAACGTGTCGCTGTAGTCTTCTTGGATCACCGTGCGAAAGCGAATCGTCCCAGTGGCCGCACCACGATTGATATTGTCGTCGTCATCAAGCGTCAGCCCACCCTGCAGCACGCCATCAACCGCACCGCTATCGACCAGCACTTTTGAAATGTCAAACGTCAACGACGTTGACCCATCGCTGCCGTCCGGTGTTACACCATCTTCGCTGCCATCATCGGACGTGTTGATCTGTGTTTGGTCGACGACCAACGTGGTCGTACCGTCGACATTGGCGACTTCATGAACGGTGAATGTCCCTGAAACGTTGCCATTTGAATCTGTAATGTCGAAAGTTGCGCCGTACGTAAAGTCGAATCTTTGGCCATCCTGGAAAGTGTCATTGACGATCAGATCCCCGAACGTGAAATAGTCCGAAATTTGGAATGTCATCGTGTACTCTAACGTGTCGCCTGGTGTTGCACCGGTATTTCCGGTGTCGGTAATCACCGCAACTGATTTCTGAATCGCAATTGACTTGTCATCAAGCGTGTGCTCAAAGCCGGTTGGATCAGCGACAGCATTGTCGGTTCCGCCGGCGTCTCGAATGTCGGTCGGAGTCCAATCGCCCATCGCTTTGGCGTCATTAAAAGACCGTGAATCCGGATTAGACACGGTGTCATCTTCGCCGTCGGTTGGGATGACACGATTCGACGCGGCGTCAAATTCCGCGACATAGAAGCTGAACTGAACCCGCACGTCCGTCGATGAAGCCGATCCCGTGACCGGGTTTGTCAACGTGACTATCAACTCTTGATTGGCACCTGGTCCAGTCAACGTTGATAAGTTGTCGGTGTAGGAAGCGACGACGCCACCGACAGTGACACTATCAATCGATGTGACCACGATGTTGTCGGGTAAAGAATCGATGATATCCAGATTGGCGATTACTTGTCCCGAGGCGATATCGACGTCGATTTGGTATCGTCGCTCGAAGCTTGGCCCAGTCGCGGTCTCGGACTCGGGCCCAAGATAGGTTTTGCTAAGCGTCATTAGTGTCGGTGTCACCGCCATCTGCTGCGTCCAGCTTTGCGACGCGACGGCGGTGTCCGTCACGTTGTTCACCGTGTCGCTCAGCAATGAGGGATCGGTCGACGGATTGTCGAGAGCATCTTCGCCATATCGAAAACCGCTTCGAGCCTGCACGACAAGGGCATTACCTAAGTCCGCCAATTCGCTGACCGTTGCCGAGACTTGAACCACGATCTCAGGCTGTCCGAATGTTACAGAGCCAAATGGCAACTCAATCACCACCAACTTGTCGCCCGCGACACCGGTGATCTCAAGCGGTTGACCACTGCTGTCAACTGCAAAGGGATGATAGACAACGCCAGTTCCGCCGCCGTCGTCCGGAAACGTCAATTCAACGACGTTGAGTGATTGCCCCAAATACGTGGCATTGTTGAAATCGATTCCGTCTGCGGTGTCGCCGCCCGCCGCACCATCGGCTCCATTGACCGGAAAGATTAGATCGATAAATGGCCCGTATCCGGTGTCGGCACCGGTATTGTCGAACACGACGGTGAACTGAAAGTCACTGCCGATCTGTATGTCCTGATCCGCAGAAATTGTGACCTCGGGACCGGCCGCTAAGACGCTTTCGTAGGAAGCTTGAATTTGAGCCGAAAACGGAATCGACACATTGATCGATCCTGTTTCGTATTCCAGTGTCCAGTCGCCGCCTAAGTCCACGTTGCCAGTGTCATTCGAACTCGCGGCAACGTCTGCTGACATCAGCATCGCAAGCGAGTCAACAAAAAATTGACCTTCGTCCGACTGAGCAACGTCACAGCCATAGATCAACAAGTCGCCGCCTTCGCCGAGTGACGCGCCCCACATGGCGACATCGCCGGCGTGTGCGGCAAGGTTGTCGTTGGTCAACCACGTGCTGCCGATCCGAACCGATGCATCTTCCCCGTGCGAAATCAGATGAATCGCGTCGAGTCCCTGCCGCAATTTCAGCAGTTCTGTGATCTGCTGGACGCCTTCTTTATCGCTGTCCAAAAAGACGATTTCCAGACTGCTGGCACTGTCCTGATTCTGCATCAAGTCATCGACGAGTTCTTGATAGTTGTCGACGCTGGTGTCAACGATCAATAGTTCGTTGCGAGTGACCTTAGCAACGGAACGGGAACTGGATCGAAGTTCACTTGACGAGGAACTTGCCAGATCTGCATCGGCCGAGGCGGCATCTTCCGCGTAGGCATGAACGGATGCGTCAAATGAGCTAGCGCCGGCACTGGCGTCGACTTCTTCGCCGTTAACGGAGGCGTCCATCGCAGCATCAAAGAGGACACGGTCCTCGAGCTTACGAAGGATCAGGGACGATGCGCGCTTGCGCAGGCGTCTTGGTAACGTCATGTCAATTTTCTCGGAGCTTCGTGCTTCGGTCGGGTTCCACCCATCAGAGGCTGACAAGTCCCAGCGGGACAGAGTCAGGGGGCAAACAACCCTAGCTCACGAATCTGGGTTAGGCAAAAAAATGGAGCTAGCGAAGCTCTACTTTTTGCGAAACCGGTTTGGGTTGCGATGACTTTGACGAATCTTACGGTTTGTCATCGCATTGACGTTCTTGATTGATGCGGCGGTGCCAGTTCGCTAGCTGGGACTGACACGTTTACGGCGCAGTTGGCCATTGTTGAACGCGACGGCCAAGGCGGCAGGAACTTCGCCTTCGGCGAGTACAAACAGGGCTTGGTTTTCGGTGACCTTGGCCTTCATTTGCTGTTCAAGAGCAACGGCTTCGGCGCGTTGTCCTTCGGCGTGCGCCCGCGCGATCCGCATGTCGGCCGCGGCTTGGTCGGTTTGCAGGCGAGCACCGATGTTTTCGCCCACATCGATGTCGTAGATATCGATCGACACAATTGCAAACGCAGTGTTCGCATCTAGCCCATTGGAAAGTGCGCCTTTTGAGATTCGGGCCGGCTGTTCAAGAACGTCCATGTGAGTCTCGGCTGATCCGATTGCCGTGATGATGCCTTGCCCAACGCGTGCGACGATCGTTTCTTCGGTCGCACCACCAATCAGTTGATCCAAGTTGGTACGCACGGTCACGCGAGCACCAACTCGCAGTTCGACTCCGTTCTTGGCGACGGCGCTTAGCGTCGCTGCGCTTCCTTGTCGGTCACTAGGACAGTGGATCACTCGCGGCGAGACACTTGTTTGTACGGCCAACAGCACATCGCGTCCGGCCAAGTCGATGGCCGCGGCACGGTCAAAGTCCAAATCGATGTTCGCGCGATGTGCGGCAATTTGCGCTTGCACCACGTTCATCACATCGCCGCCGGCCAAGTGGTGGGATTGCAGACGCTCGGTGCTCATGCCCGAGCGGCGATCGATCGACAAGCCGGCTTGTCTTGCCATGATCTTCGCCGTGACGATCAAACGCTGATCGATGCCCAAGAAGGTCATCGCGATCAGGCTGGTCCAGCTGACGTCAGCACCCGACATGTAAGCCTGGAACCAATACGATCCCCATTTGGCAAAAATACCAACTACGAAAATCGCTGCAAACAAGGCGACGATACTAAGGCCGGCGATCCATGTCGACGAGCCGGGGAAACTCACTGCCGCAATCATATCCATTGCTGCTGCATCCTTTGTGGTGAGCAGAATCATGCAGCATGTTGAAAAAACGACTGTTTCCGACAGAGGCCTACCCCAAGTTGTACTTCAAATGCATCGTGCAACGCAGGGCGGGATCAAAAACCCGGCAAGACGCAGGCTTTTTAAGGCAATTTAACGAGAAATTGGCGTCGACTCGATGCTCTTGTCCGTGCCGTGGCTGCCTAGCGAGCCAGCGATTTCACGACCGGTCCCTCTCGGTTGGTCCCACATCTTCCCGGCTAGTCCCACAGTCGACGAGCAAACCGGCGGCTAAGGGTTTGCGATTGACCGGTTCCGTGAGGCTGCATCGATAGTTGAAACCCGATGCAGGCCGACGGGTTGTCGCTGGGTGATAGGACTTTGAACACGATCGAATTGGCGCTTGCGATCGCTTTGCACGATTCCAAAGTTACGGAACTTCGGATCTGTTTTGATGACACGCCGAACAGTTGAGTCTGCAAGGCGAAATCCGTTTCTACTCTAAGCTCAAGTCTCGACTTGTCAGCGTCAAACTCAATCGTGACCTTCGGGGACAATTCCTGATTCGGGTTGCTCGTGCGAAAGATGACCAGAAGGCTAGCGAGTAACACATCAAACTGAACGCGATCGATCATCACATGGAAAGGGGCATCAGGCCGTTGGAATTCAATCCATGAATCAAGTGTCGCGTTGAACTTCGAAACGAAGTCTTCGATCAAGACTACTAAGTCCCATTTTTTCAAATTCGAAAACCATGGTGACACCGCTTCTTTGAGGGTTGCGATCGTTTCTGACGCACTGGCCGAAGCGTCCTGCAGCAGATCCAAGCACGGCTTGATTGCTTCGGCGGTGTCGGTGCCGGCGTTGCGACGCATCTCGATGATGGACACTGCGTTTTGAATCACGTGAATCGGCTGGCTTAGTTCATGAGAAATCGATGCCGTCCACTGAGCCATTGCGGCTGAGTTGGCTTCGTCGGTCAATCGTTGAACCTCGCTCCGGTGGATTCGGATCATGCTGAGGATCGCGTACCGACCTGATTCTAATTTGCGCAGCGAGCAAATGGCTTGATGTCTTTCAAGTCGGCGGACCAGCGCGTCGCCGTCAACGTCCAATTGGCCGATTTCGGATATCGTGAGTCGGACTTTTTCGAGACAGCTTTGCACATCAATCGCGTCGAGCATCGCTTCGCCAACCGAAAACAAATCTCGCGCCACGTTGTTGATCGCCAACAGTGACATCTCCCCGCGTTCGAGCGAGAAAATGGCGTAACCGTCTTCTTGGGAACCAAATTGGTGTTCCCAAAGTACGTTGGCAATGTCCATGAATGGCCCGTACGGCAACAATTAGAAAGCGAGCACAGTCGTGTTCGCAGAGGGCAAATGAGGAGGATGCAAGAATGTCCGATAAGTGAACACCCCCCAACAGAGAAAGAGGGTTGGGATCGCAGGGCATTCAGTCAACCGTTTGCCCCGGCCCGCTAACCACCATGCAAATGGCGGTCGCGGACACAGTTGTTGAATGCTGCCCCTGCGAAACCGTGGTTTGGCATCGGCGATTCCAGAGCGAAGACGCCGTGCCTCCAGCGAGAGTATCGGCCTGAAAGCCGCCTTGATCAATCGCTTTTGAGCGGATTTGCGGTCATCCGCGATTCTTTGGGCTTGGGCAGGGTGCGCGAATCTGTTTGGAGCATGTGTGAATCTAATCTGCGTTGCTCCTGTTTCAGCAATGGTCCCACGTGTTTGGGGAAGATCGTGACAGCCTAGTGCACCGGA
The DNA here is from genome assembly GCF_007860175.1 of Rubripirellula reticaptiva. NCBI lineage: Bacteria > Pseudomonadati > Planctomycetota > Planctomycetia > Pirellulales > Pirellulaceae > Rubripirellula > Rubripirellula reticaptiva. Next base: position 561,562 of record NZ_SJPX01000003.1, read on the forward strand.
GCCGACTTTGCGCAGGAAAGTCCCTGGGCCTCCGACGTGCATCGACACATCGCAAACTTTACTCGGATTGACCTGCCAGCCAGACTTTGACCATTCCAGCGATCGAATTGACGTCAAATTTCTTAAGAATTCTCGCCCTCCGAGCTTCGATGGTTCGCAGACTGACATCCAGTTTGGATGCGATAACCTTGTTCGCTAATCCGTCGAGCAACAATCTTGCTACTTCAATTTCATGTCCATCTAGAGACTCAATTTTCGTCTTTGCATCACTTCGCTCGGCATCCAGCACGCTATTGCGAGCGTCCAAGCGGATGGCTTCCAAGATTCCTGCCCACAGTTTTTCGTTGCTGCAAGGTTTTTCGATCAAGCTAATCGCTCCGCCGCGTATCGCCCGAACAGTCATCTGGGTATCGGGGAATGCGGTGACGACCACGACGGGGATCGTCAAACTTGCAGTCTGCAATGTCTCGATCAACTCAATGCCGGACATGCCTGGCATTCGTTGGTCTGTCACGATGCACGCAGGTCGTTCTCCTCTGTAATCAGCTAAGAACGCTTCGGCGGAAGAGTAGTCCTGTACAGGCAGAGACATAGTTTTGATCGTTTCAACGATCATTTTTCGAGAGTTATCGTCATCATCGATGACAAATACGATTGGACCCTGCATCACATCGCCCATTTGTTGGGTGCCGCAGTTGAACCGGTTCCCTGGATCCGCCGCCAAACGGAAGTTTCACGTAACAGCGTAAGAGTACTACAGCCGACATTACCACACTCTGTTGGGGATTTCAATGCCTTAGCATCGGGCTATGTGCCATGACGCACATCGTTTTTTTATTCAGTCGCGGTCAGCTTGGCGTCGCGAAACCAGACTGGCTTTGTGTCTAAACCTGCGCACGACCTACTTTGCTCGAAACACAATCTGTTTCGCTTCCCATGTTGCGGTTACGCCCGCCATGTTTGCGATCGTGTCAATCAGTTCTTTTAATGTTTGATCGACAGCCTCGATTGTGATGATTCGTTCACAAGTGGACGCTGCGTCAGCTTGGATCACACAAGTTCGGTTGGCAGCTTGGCAAAGTTGCGTCAGCGCGTTTCTAGCGGACGTCGTTGACTTCAGCGAGAAACGCGGCTCGTCAGTTGCACCAGCAGCGTCTGGTTGGTTTGCGGCGCGTCCATTTGCATCTATCGCTGGGGCGGTGGCGAGCATCGCTTGGGTTGCGATCCGGTGTGCCGTCGCGAGTGCGTGCACTTCGAGTCCTCCGTCGGCTGGGCGGATGCGAGCCGCCGGGTCGCTCGCCATGACGGCGCGGCGAATGGACGCCAAGTCGGGTGACTCATAGCGACGTCGAAACCGTTCGCTCATTTTCGCTTTGGGGTGCGGCGCGCGGTTGTCACTATTTGTGTTGGTTGTTTCGGTTACCGATTTGCCCAACTCGACAGAAAAGAATTGGTGACGGACTAGCGCTTCGGCAACCGAGCGATCAATTTGTTTCCACTCGGCCGCAGGCCAAAGGTCATGCGGCAACGTGGTATCGGAGTTAGTGGGCGGCGATTGTTTCGACTTGTTTTCGTTTGAAAATATGGTTGCAGCAAGTGCTTCGGTGGGTGTCGAGAGCCGTGGCCACCGGATGTCGGCTAATTCCGGTGTTTGCCTGGCTGTCTTGTTTGCCGCCTGCACCAAGTCGATGGTCACCGCATCGACCCAGTCTGCGGGGCCGATGATTACGACTCCCGCCACGTATTGAACCTCACAATTCGCAGCCTTAGCGATTTGCTGGATCGCGGCGAACGTCGTCGGTCCAACTGGGCCCGTCTTGATCGTTACCGACGGGTCGACGCTACGGCAAACCCACAGATTGACGTCAGCACCGCTGGCCAGGCGTACCAATGCATCACGCCGTTTCAGTCCATCGACAATCCCCTGCATCGGCGCCGCTAGCCGAGCGGCCGACGGGTCTCGTAGCGACAGTTCAGACGCTCGGTAGGACTTGTTATCTGCCGCAAATATGGCGGAACAAAACAGCAAACCGGACGCCATCCCCACTACCGTGCCCAATAGTCCCAGCAGTCGAGCGGTCTCAAACCCCAAATTTCTTACGAAATTTTGGCCGGTGGATGCCGAATCTGACGGTTTGGCGGCTCTTGGTCTCAACATTGGATAGCCTGGGCATTTTGCGTTGTGATGGAATCCATGTCGGGTGATGTCTGTCATCACTCGTGCATGATCGCCGTCGGATCGGTTTGTAAGCGAGCGCTGGTGCCACCGATTGAGCCTGCCGGATGCGTTTGGTGCCGTTAAATACGCCTATCTGGTAGTGGAATGTGTCTCCCATCAGACACGAAACTCGCTCGGGATGCAGCGATCCGAGCCCATTGTAGCCTGTCAAGCAAGCCGATTCGTGGGCGATTATGGTCGACTCGACTGGCAACCTGGCGATACCAATGAACCGTCCAGCGGGGCTACGGCAAGGCCGGCGAATTTGCCACTAAGGCCAATCTAGGTCATTCGAACCGTACATTTGTCGATCTCGGCCTCTGTGATTTGCATCTGGCGCAGTCGCGCACGCTGGGGGCATGGCTTGTCCGGCAACTGCAGGTGACTAATATGCCCACCGATAGCAATGTCGTTCTGAGTTTATGGCGTTGCCGGAGTGTGACGCGAAAACCATATGACGGAGAGACTGTGACTACACCCCTGGTTCGGACCACTCATCTTGCAGCCGCGTATCGTCGTTATCTCAACTCAGCCGATGCGCCCCGATTTGCTTCGGATGTTGACGATCGATATTGCGGATCAACATTGACTTCGTTGCTTCGCCGCGGTGACGTTGAACTTCGTCGTGCAGCCGCATTGTCATTAGGAACGCTTGGCGATCATTCTGCGATCGAGCCACTCGGACGCGCACTGGGCGATTCGGATCGTGGTGTCCGATTGGCGGCGGATGATTCGTTCCGTGCCCTATTGGTTCGCGACGCCGCGCCGCTGCATCATCAGCAGTTGTTGAAAGTCATGCACCTCAATGATGGTGGCGAGTACGCAGGGGCACTCGCGCCGACCATGATTTTGGTCGACCAAGCACCACGTTACGCCGAGGCGCACCATCAGCTCGCGATCTGCTGGCACGGTCTGGAAAACTTTTTTCAAGCTGAGGCCGCTTACACAGCTTGCCTGTGGCATTGCCGATATCACTATCCGGCATGGCAAGGTCTGGCGCGATGCCGTTTGATGTTGGGCGACGGAGAGGCGGCGATCTCGGCACTGAAGCGTTGCTTGGACATTTGTCCGGATATCGAGAACGCCCGAGCCCAGATTCGCATCATCGAACGTAAGTTGCGCCAAGCCAACGATTCTTGAGCGTAGACATCTGAATGCGTGCGTCAGTTTGCCCCTTTTGATTTGCGAGTTTCGCGAATGAGTTACGACGAACCGTTGGTAGGCGGGCTGTCGATCGTGATGTCGATGATGGCCATGTTCATTGCGGTTGGTCCTTGGGACCAGCCCTACCAATTGAAAACCATCCACGCGGTCCAGCATCGTTTCGGTAAGTTGGCCGCGCGAATCGTGTGGGCTGCAATCGCGATCGCTGCCATGGCCGCCGGAATCGCGATCCTTTCGGGCATGCGGCCAAGCTATGCCACGCAAACGGTTACAACCGCCGAATAGTCGCCGGTTCATAGCCGTCGGTTCCTCGTTCGGTTCGGACGTTCGTTTCACACACGCGAGCGCGCACAAAAAAACCTTGCGAAGAAGACGTTCGCAAGGTTTTCAAATTCTAAACCGTTCGTTCCTGTTCCACTACGGATTGGATTCTTGGACAGCAGTTTCCATCACCTTGATGGCTGCGTCGACGTAGCGGTCGTAGCTGTTTTCGAAGTGCAACATCGCGGCTTTGTCAGCGAAGAAGAACATACGGCGGTTGGTAGGATCTTGCAGAGCCCATTCGCGTTTGCCTTGAACGATGACGCGTTCTTCGAAGAACCGTACCACGTCGATTTCATTCAGCATCGGCGTGTAAGGAATCGGCTTGGCCAAGAACGTTGCCATCTTTTCTTTGCTGGCGAATAGATACAGTTTGCCGAGGTGAATCACACCAAACTCTGGACTTCCTTCGACCCACTTGGCGTCGTCGACCACCGTAACAGCACAATAGCCGTCCATTGCCAGTTCGGGCTGTGATGCATCCGTGGCGATTGCAGCGGATGCATTCGAATTGGTTGCCTTTGAAACTGCTGCGTTCGCTGCAGTCGCAGCGGCAGCAAGCGGAGCCGATACGCTGATCGATGGAGTCTTCGTTTCCGGTCCACTAAGTTGCTCAGGAAGCGACATCGCCAGGTCTTCGACACGCGAGCTGGCAAGCTTGGTGTTGTCAGCAATCGTCGAAACTGATTTTGGAAGTTCCAGGCTGCTGGCTTTCTTTTCGACAGCTAGCTTGGCCGAGTCAATCGCTTCGCTTGCAGCGACTTGCTGAGTTGCGATCTTCGTCGATGCTGGAGTAACCGCATAAGTTGGTGCCGCAACGGCCGATTTGGCTGGTATCGAGGCTGGTGCAGCAGTTGGAGCGTTCGAAGCAATTGCTGACGATGAAGCGGCCGCCGGGTTGGGGGCGGGCAAGTTCGAAAGCGTGCTTGCCAACATCGCGGTGTAGCGAGTCGCTTCTTGCGGGCTGACGCCGTGCGACAAAGTCTTGCCGTCGGTCGTGACAATCACGTCCATCGGAAACTTAGTGACTTTGAACATCTCGGCCAGTTTTGGACTTTGCCCAGCGTGAACTTTCACGGCGACAAAGTTTTGCGAGATCGAAGCGTTGACGCGTTCGTCTTGGAACGCTCCCGCTTCCAGCTTGTCGCACCAGCTGCAATTATCGGTGAAGAAATGCAACAGCAACAGTTTGCCTTCGGCCTGAGCCTGGGCGTGTGCAGTGCGAAGATTGGTTTGCCAAGCGATTTCGGCGTTGGCGGGGCTAACGACCAATAGCGTGATCGCCAACGTGGTCATCAGAGTGAGGGCTACCGCTTTCATGAAATCTGCTTCCTAATCGGCCAGTGGCATCGTGAATCTTGTTTTGGGAGGCGAAAACACTTTCCGCGCTGTTGTCGTATCGGCCATGCCGCTGGTAACACTTCAGTCGATTCTGATGAAAGTGCAGATTAGGTCGACTTTGATGATTAGGCGGGCGTGATGGCTCGGACAGCTGAGTGTCGAATGCACGTAAAACACGGAATTTTTGTGTCTCCCGTCGACGGCTGAGGTATTAAAACCCCCGCGATTGTCCGCCCGCGGGGTTTGACTACGACGAAAGATGTGGTCGCATGTCCACTCGTGTTTCACGCTGGACTTGACAAGACCAGCGCAACGGGTATATTTCAGAAAAGTCATGAAGGTACTCTCTTGTTACCCGTGTTCGATGACAACGATGTTGCGACCGGGTTCTAAAAGACTCCTCTCCCTGGACGACCTGACACCGTCCTTCTCAAATAGCGATCACGCTCGATCAATTAATTTCGATGCGACCGCACGATCTCAAAGGCGAAATTTGCCTGCCGAGGAAACTGGCACGAGATCGGAACTGAGAAAGGATGCCCAGGTCAGATCAATTGTTTCGGAGCATTACAACGGTTCGATAGACCGTTTGCTCTAAGGGTGATTCCTTTGGCGGCATAAAATGCCGCGTCGGGGATTACTGAATTCGAGTGTGATTCGCAGCCAATTGCTGCGTGTTGCGTTAGAGAAACTTGTTGAAACTCGTTTTCGATTCGACCAGTCACTCCGATGGAAATGAACCGCGATTTCCATTTCCGGAGTTCAACTCCTTCTTTCCTTCGATGCGGCACTTCTTCAATCTCGCTGATCTCTCTGCAGGCACAGGCCTCACGTCATCTGGTTTTCTGGACTGACATGATGCGTTTTGTTCCCCGCAAAAATTGACCAGTCTTCTGGATGACAAATGGCAAAGAAACGCACCAATCGCAATCGGAATGGTTCCGGAAATCAAGGCAACGGCAGTCCCAATGGCGGATCCGGTAACGGCGGCGGCTACAACGGTGGCGGAGGCGGCGGAAACGCAAATGGTGGTGGCGGCGGAGGAAGCGGCAAGCCTCGCGTTCGGAGACGTCGCCGAGGTGGTGGCGGTGGCGGAGGCGGCGGAGGAAACTCAAACGGTGGCGGCGGAGTAGATCGCGAACCGGAAATCGCCAACGATGCACCGCTCGTCGAAGGCGAAGGCATTCTGGAATTGCACCCCAACGGATATGGTTTTCTGCGAACTGCCGAAAGTAACTATTCTCGCGAACGAAGCGATCCGTTTGTGCCCGGCACGATGATCGAAAAGTTCGGCCTTCGCCAAGGTGTCTATATCAAGGCGATGGTTCAAGAAGCACGCCGCCAACAGGGGCCGCGTGTTCGTGAAATTTTAGAAGTCGAAGGCATCAAGCCAGAAGACTATCCCGAAGTCGCCAACTTCGACAATTTGACAGCGATCAATCCCGAAAAATGGCTGCGGCTCGAAACGGGACAGCGCCCCATCACGAACCGCGTCATCGATTTGCTCGCTCCGATGGGATTGGGGCAACGAGCTTTGATCGTCGCACCGCCTCGCAGCGGTAAAACGATCATGTTGCAGGACATCGCCAGCGGAATCGCAGCGAATCATCCAGATGTCAAATTGATGGTGCTGTTGATCGACGAACGACCGGAGGAAGTCACGGATATGAAGCGAAGCATTGTCGGTGGCGAAGTCATCGCAAGCTCGTTAGACATGGATGTCGAAAGTCACGTTCGACTGAGCCAGTTGGTCATTGATCGGGCCAAGCGTATCGCTGAATCGGGCCAAGATGTCTTTCTGATGCTCGATTCGATCACGCGTTTGGCGCGGGCGTTCAACAAATGGGTTGGCCGAGGCGGACGCGGTGGCGCGACCATGTCGGGCGGCTTGGACATCAAGGCGATGGACATTCCGAAAAAGCTGTTTGCGACCGCACGTGCCTTCCAGGAAGGCGGATCGTTGACGATCGTCGGCACTTGTCTGGTCGATACGAATAGCCGCATGGACGAAGCGATTTTTCAAGAGTTCAAAGGCACCGGTAATATGGAATTGGTGCTGGACCGTAAACTCGCCGACCGCCGTGTTTGGCCGTCGATCGACATTTCGCAAAGCGGTACACGCCGCGAAGAACTGTTGCACGACGAAGAAACTTACGAAGCCGTTACGATGCTCCGCCGGACGCTCAGCTCGATGCATCCGTGCGATGCGATGGAACAGTTGACCAAACAACTGGGCCGTTTTGTCAGTAACGATGAATTTATTAAGCTGATCAGTGGCGCGAAAACGTCGCTGTAATTGCCTGATTCGTGGACTCTTTGACGACCGCTGACCCGCAACCTCGATTGCGGGAACCGGTTGTCCGAAATCGGCACTCCGCGAGCTGGATTTGCAATTGCCGAGGCGCTTTGAAACGAAGCAAACCCGACCTTGCAAAATACTGTCTTAAACGCCAAAATAAGCGTACGCGAAAATCACCCGGAGGATAAGCGAATGGTGAGCGGCCTCACTGGAACTGAGGTACCCCGCAAGGGGCTGCGAGTTCGAGTCTCGTGTCCTCCGCTTTGATGCAAAACACCCCAGGCAACGCAAGTTCCCTGGGGTGTTTTTGTTTGTCTAAGATATATTCTTAGATCAATCGAATACGTGGTTCATTCGAGCCGCCGCTTATCGCAACTCGCGCCATCCCACCGGCTGTGTCCATGCTTGTTGTTTCTGGCCGGTGAACGATGGATCTTTCGGTGGTTCGCTGCTGGTCACCACCGCGCGAAGATACAGTTCTTTGCCAGTCATCGTGTACTTAGCCGATGTTTGATCTGAAGTGGCCACGACGACTCCGATCCGGTGCTCGTCAATCGACTCCGATTCCTTTCCATCCTCGCTGGATTGATTTGCAAGGGATGCGATGAAGTCCGTTCGATAGGTAACGCCAGGCTGTGCGTCGATTTCGATTGCCAGAGTTTTTGTCGAGTCATCGAAACGTACGTCGGTCAGCGAAACACCGCTGGACGCATAGAAGTCGCCCCGCTTCATCGCGCGAATCAAATGCTCGGGTGTCAAATATCGGCTGCGAACCATTACCCATCCGCGACCCGGACGCGAGCCCGGTTTGCCGTGGTACTCATGGGAATCATCGGTGGCGATTCCCATCATTGGTGGAATATTCAGCGAGTTTTGCCGGATCGCGTTGATCAGATCCCACATTCGCTCGATGCTGGGGTGATCATCGTCACCGAGTTGGTTCACACCCGGGTGTCCGTTGTAAACTTCGAAAAACTGTTCAGAAATCACCGCCGCCAAGTCTTCCGCTGTGATCGCATATCCAAAGTTGGGATGATTCACGTGAGGCAGGACTTCACGTCCATGCGACTTCTCGTGTTCTAGGATTGCTCGCAGATTGTTTTCGATGGTTTCGCGAACCGTGTCGCCACCGACTGGCTGTAACGCTTCGGCAACGTTGGTGGCATTGATGTGGACCGGCTTTCCTTCGGATTTGTCGCTAATCTCCTCTGCTGGAATTAGGATGAATTTTCCCGATTGTTCCAGCAAATATCGAAATTCGTCGAGCGGTTTCAAACGCACTTGATGGTCTTTTTCGCCGGTCTCGCCGGTTGTTTCGACCCAGTCCTCGCCAAACCGCTGGCGATACCGATCCAAGATTCCAGCGTCACTTCGCTCGATAATTTTCGCCATCGGCATCCAACGCATCCCCTCGCTTAGCACGTTGTGATCGGTGAGCGCTAGAAAGTGGTAGCCTCGTTCGCGATACCAGTCCGCAATCATTTCGGGGAACTGGTCACCGTCGCTCCAAAGCGAATGCGTGTGCAGATTCCCTTTCCACCAAGTTGCAGGCAGCCTGGTGGAAGGTGGATCAGTGGAAGGAAGTTGCTTTTCCGGTTCGTCTGCAAAAACGTTGCACGCAAAAGTTAACGTCAAAACGATCAAAAGTGTCCACGGTCGCATCGCATTTATCTTTCAGTGGAGGGCTAATTTCCGATGCCTGATTTTAGATCAAGAACGAAGTAACAAACTGCGGTAATCACAACGACGCCGATCAAATTAAGTGCAAAACCGGCTTTGACCATTTCTCGAATCGTGATCTGGTCCGATCCAAAAATGATCGCGTTCGGCGGCGTCGCAACCGGTAACATGAAAGCACAGCTGGCCGACAGGGTGGCGGGAATCATCAACGCCGACGCATCGAATCCCGCACCGACCGACGCTGCGCCTAAAATAGGCATCAGCAATGTCGTGGTTGCCATGTTGGATGTGACTTCGGTCAAGAAAGTCACCGTCAAGCAAACGATGCCGATCAACAGAGCCGGATGAATTCCGTCTAGCATCGCTAATTGGTTTCCAATGCTCTGGGACAATCCGGTGACCTCAGCCGCTTTGGCGATCGCCAGTCCACCACCAAACAGAATCAGTATGCCCCAGGGAATGTCGTGTGCGGTTTCCCAGTCCAGTAGTGGTTTGGGACTGCCCTGCGAGTCGACTTCGCCGCTGGGGACCAAAAACATCAGCACGACAGCCGCTAGTCCCACGGTCGCGTCATGTGCCATCGGCATGTCCAGCCATGCCGCCCAGCCGCCAAACGGAGCGCTGCGAGTCATCCAAAGCACGGCAGTGCCGGCTATGATCGCCAACACTCGCTTTTGCGCCGGTGTCCAAGGCCCCATTTGATCGGTTCTGGGTGTCACCGCTTTTCCCAAGCCTCGAGTCAGCCAGGCACCGGCGACAACCAACATCAACGCCGAAACCGGAACGCCGATTTTCAGCCAAGAGAAGAAGTCGACCGTGCGACCGGTCTGTTGTTCATAAATGGATACGAAGACCCCGTTAGGTGGCGTTCCAATGATGGTGGCCATGCCACCGAGGCTGGATCCGTACGCCACCGCCAACAGCAACGGCGCGCTAAGCTTCGCATCCTTTTGTTCTTGCAAAACGGCGATTGCAACTGGCAACATGATTAGCGCGGTTGCAGTGTTGGAAATCCACATGCTGCAAAATGCAGGCGCTAGCAGAAAACCTAACACGACGCGTCGTTGGGATCCGGTGCCCAACAAATGCATCATTCCATGGGAGACTCGCAGGTGGCTTTCGGATCGTTCGGCGGCACGCGAGATCATGAAACCGGCCAAAAACAGCAACACGAACTTGTCGCCGTACGCCTGTGCCAACTGTCCGTGGTCGAGCACACCGGCAAACGGGAACACGACAAACGGAACGAGCGACGTCACCGGAATCGGGACCGCTTCGGTGCACCACCAAACGCCACACAAAAGTGTCACCGCGGCAGTCACGGCCGTCGGATGCGATACTCCGAACGTCGCTGTGCAGACGCCATACGCGATGATTGCCAAAACGGACCCGGCTGCGATGGCGATCCAGCGGAAGTGTTGCATGAGAGAAGGTTTCGTTCAAAGGCTGGTCGGCAAGGTCGAAGCAACATTCTAGCTTCAACTGAGTGCTCGTAGTTTTGCAAACTGGACCAGACCAAATGTCGAATTAGCTATTTCAAACAGCTTGTGAATTGTTGGCACGCCATCGAATTAAGAAGCTGGGCGAGAGCCGGATCGTAGCGATGACCTTCGTCGCGCATAAAAGCGTGCTCGCCATTGAATTCGTGCCAAGTGAACCGAGTTTCGGCGGCTGTCATGGTGTCGTAGATCAATCGACGACCTTCGCCCGGGATGTGCGGATCTTGACGGCCCCAAATCATCATCATTTCGCCACCGATTTCAGGAACGCGGGCAAGCGTATCGTCGGCCATTCCCAAGCCGAGACTGCCTTTGTGAATATCGGTCGCGTAAAAGCAAACCCCGGTTGCAACTTCGGGATTCATTGCGGCGCGAAATGCGAGGTGTCCGCCCAAGCAGATTCCAACGCTGCCGATTCGGCCGGTGCACCCTTGATCGTTGCCAAAGAAGTCGATCACGGCTCGTGCATCAGCGTCGTAGCTTGCCAGTTCTTTCTTGGTCTTAAGATCGTTGCCGCGATCGGTCCCTTCTTTGTCGTATGCGAATGCTTCACCAGGTTTCGTGAATTCGTGATAAACATCGGGAACGGCGACCAGGAAACCATGTCCAGCGATCATCGCTGCGGTGCGAGCAATAGGGCCGGTCATTTGATAAATCTCGGCGAACAACATCACTCCCGGAAATTTTCCCGGACGATCGGGCCGGAACAAATGCGTGTGCATCGGGCCGTACGGAGTATCAAGTTCGACAGCAGTGACAGGTTGGATTCGCATGCGGTGCTATTCGAGCAGGAAGGGGGGAAGTGTTTGCGTTGACGGTTGATTCTTCACCGTCGTTTTTCAGCCGACATCGTCTTTACGTCTCGTCGATCGGTCAGCTTGATTGTAAAGATTTGTTGCTCTTCGAGATGCACGGTTGAATCGACGCCCATCATCGACGTCGCGACGGTTCCTTTGGCATGGAACGTTTCAGTAACGTCAGTGACCCATCTCCGTTTCGTGTCAAAAAGGATCTCGCCACGCGCATGATACAAACGGAATTTTGCGTTCTCGATCGAGAAAGGAAGTTTGGATGACGGGACCGTGTCTTGCGGCGTTGGCGGTCGATATTCCAGTTCGTGAGTGTATTCGAATCGTTGCAAGTTCCGGCCTTGAGAGCGACCTCGGTAATTCGTTCTGCCATACCAGCTGCCCAAGTTTCCCCAGTCGTGAGTCGACTTGCGAATGAATGGCTTGCCGATCCGTTCCGTTTTTCGAGGCTCGAAGAATGTCAACTGAGCGATTTCTTTCCAACCGTCCTGGTCGATCACCGTCGAAACCAACACGGATTTCGATTCCGGTGAATCGACTTCTTCGACCTTGCTGTCATTGGTGAATCCCGACATCGAAACGACTTCGCCTGCTTGGTTGATGAAGTAGGTGAATTGGCGTCCCCGCAGTTCGCCAAGCGCCTGAGTGAACATGCCTCGCGACATCAAGTCGGCTTCAATCAACTCAGTCGTTTCGACTGTTTGCAAAGCCTTTCGCAGTCCATGCTCATCGGGCGCGAACAGGTCCAGAGAAGAAAAAACTTGATAGTGGATCTGTTGTTTGATCGCTAAACCCTGCACCACAAAACTTGGTGCTCGCCGAATGTCAATGTGCTGATAGAGCCGCTCGACAGGCTCGTCGGCAATCACAATCGCCGCAAAGCAAAGAGAGCACAGTACGGAAAGTAGACGGTTCATGGCGGCGCTCATCCTCTCTATAACGATCTGCGAATAATTCGCTCACTAGGGAAAGGGACTATCGCATCTTGAATGTCTCGTCGTATCTCGGCATTTTGTTCTCGATCCAGCTATTCAGGCCGTTTTCCGTGTCGTGCCACTGCGGATCTCGGTGCGTCTTGCTCCACTCTAGGCCGTCATCGATCATGCTGCTGAGGACCGCTTTGTGGGACGATGCCACGTTGTCCAATTCGCCAATGTCAGTCGACATGTCGAAGACTTTCCAAACGGCAAAGTTTTTGCGGTAGGCCTTTAAGTTGCCGCGACGGAGTGAAACCTCGTTCCCGCCGCCGTGATGCCTTAGCCAGTACATGGTCTCGTTTTCGTGCGAGTCCTTACCTGCTAGGAAATTCTGCCAGATGTCCTTCCCATCCAGAATCTTATCGCTCGGCACGGTGGCGCCGGCCAATTGGGCCAGCGTCGGATACAGATCGAGTGCCAGCACGGGATAGTCGAACACGGATGCCGCAGGAACCTTCGCGGGCCAGTGCATGAACATGGGAACTCGAATGCCGCCTTCGTGCGTCGAACCTTTGTCGTCTTGCAGCGGCGCGTTGCTGGCACCCTGAGCGATCTTGCCTCCGTTGTCGCTCAGGAAAACGATTAGCGTGTTGTCCATGATCGAGTCAGTTTTATCGGAATCGCCGTTCGGGTCTTCCAGTGCACTGACGATTTGCCCAACACCGCGGTCAACGGCATACATCATCGCAACGTAATTCTGGCGAGTTTCGTAGTCGCGGTAGTCCACTCCATTGCCTGGATTCTTTGGCTGATGTTCGGGGTACAAAAACTTCAAGTCTTCTGTCTTCGCCTGCAGAGGCGAGTGCGGCGCGTTGTAGGCAAGGTACAAAAAGAACGGCTTTTTCGCGTCGGCGTTGGTCGAGACAATACGAACCGCTTCGTCAGAGAACATGTCGGTTAGGTAGGCACCCTCGGGCGACAGGTAGTCTTTGCCGTTTCGTTCCAAGAAATATTGATAGTCGTTGATTTTGGGTTCGACATTGTCCGTCACCGATGGAAAGTACTGATGCCCGCCGCCCACGAATCCAAAGAACTGGTCGAAGCCGCGTGTGTTGGGGTGAAACGGCTTGCTGGAACCGAGGTGCCATTTGCCGACACAGCTTGTCGCGTAGCCAGCGTCCTGCAAAACGGTGCTGATCATCGTTTCGCTTTCCGGAATTCCCTTCGAGTTGTAGTCCTCGAGGTGCTTGGCAACATCGGGCAGATTCTTTTGTCCGCCAAAGCAGTGCTGCATCCGTCCGGACAGCAGCCCCATTCGGCTGGGTCCACAAAACGGGTGCGTGACGTAGGCTTGTTTGCAAATCGTGCCACCGCGAGCGAGGGCATCAATGTTAGGCGTCACCACATCGGTTTTAACGCCGAATAAGTCAGCATTGAAACCAACGTCGGCGTACCCGAGGTCATCGCAGAAAATCAGAACGATGTTCGGCTTGTCGGTGGTCGCAGGTGTTCGCGCGACGGCGGTAAGGCAGGGCAAGCTTGCGATCAACCCTATCAATAATGCGGATGCGATTGACGCAGTTTTGGTTTTCATGCTTATCTGGATTTAGGCAGAACTAGGAATCAGTGCCATGATAGCCACTCGAAGAGGTTGCGGACTTGATCGTTAAACTGCCGTTTAAACCGTCGGTTAGCGTGTTGGCTTGACGTCTTCGAGCAGTTTTTCGAGCTGCCGCATGCTGCGGGACAGCAGCACGCGAATCGCGACGTCGGTTTTGCCAAGCTGTTCAGCGATTTGTTTGGTTGCTAAGCCATCAGCGTATCGCATACGAATCACAGACTTCTGTTCGTCGTTAAGGCTGGCGATGGCCAGTTGCATTCGGTTTAGGCGTACGTCTTGGCTGAATGCCGCGCTGGGCGACGTCATGCTGGCCGCCAACAGTTGTTCGAGTCCCATGTCTTGATCGCCGCCACCGTTCGGTGCATGCAGCGATTGCTGGCGGCGCGAATCACGTCGCTGGGCACCGAAGTAATAGCGGTGTGCATCAACGACTCGGCGTCGGGCAACCTGTTGCAACCACTGCATTGGCTCGTACTGGTCTAGCGGGGCCGTGTTCAGGCTTGAAACTGCCGACGTCGCAACTTCCTGCAGCAGATCATCTAACTCGACGGCGCTCAACAGACGTGCCGTCGTGATCGATCTTAGGAAACCGATCAACTGGGTTCGGTGGCGTTCGATGTAGTGACCAAGCGATTCAGAATCATGCTGTTTGATCTCAGCAATGAGTTTCGCATCGATCGCATCGAATGATTTTTCTGCGTCACTGGCGGATTCGTTCGACGTCATGATTGGTACTTTGAAAATAGAATCTTGTTGCTTCCGGCGGGTGTTGATCGCGGACGATCAACGGAGGAAGTATCTTGAGCTAGAATATCGCATCTCCAGCCGCCCATCACACTCGAGTGAACCTTGAACACTCCGATCGATTCTGATCCAGAGCCGAAAGATGGCAACACGACGGCGCAAGTTCCGGGAAATGCGGTATCAATCGACGCAGACGATTGGCTTGACGTTTGCTTGAACCGGCTGGCCGAGCATGGCAGTGTTGCCGATCCGGTGGAGTTGCGTGCGTATTTGCCAGACCTGGATCGAGACGGCCGCCGCACGTTGCTGATTGAACTGGTCAAGCTGGATATGGCGATGTCGGCCGATTCCGGAAGAATTCGTCTGATCGCCGAGTATCTTTCGATCGACGAATGCTTGTTGTCGGCGGACAGCGTTCCGATTGATTTGGTGATGGAAGAAATGCAGCTGCGAATGGAAATCGGCGATCCACCCGATGCCAGCGAATATCAGCTTTGCTATCCGCATTTGGCGACGATGCTGACACCACTTGAGCAATCAATTGCAGGGATTCCTTCGGCAGTCGAGATGAAGGTGCCGCCCGAGGCGAATTTGGGCGATCAGATCGACGATTTCTTGATTCTGCAAAAGCTTGGGCGTGGGGCTTTCGCCCATGTCTATCTGGCTCAGCAAATTTCGATGCGGCGGTTGGTTGCTCTGAAAGTCTCGCGTGGTAAAGGCGGCGAGTCACAATCATTGGCCCAGTTTGATCATCCCAATATTGTTCGTGTGTTTGATCAGCGGCTAATCGAAAATTCTTCGCTGCATCTGCTGTACATGCAATTCGTTCCGGGCGGCACGCTGGCCGATGTGGTGCAGATGTTTCGTTCGTGCCGTGCCCAGGATAACGAGTGCAAAATCGGCGGAGCGATCTTGCTGCGATCGGTCGATGAACAGTTACTCGAGGCTGCTCAGGTTGTCCCCGATCAGTCCAGCACTCGCGAATGGATTGCCGATTCACAGTGGCCACAAGTGGTGGCTTGGGTTGGCTTTCACCTTTGCCGGGCGCTGCATGAAGCGCATTCGCAGAATATTTTGCATCGCGATGTAAAGCCGGCCAACGTGTTGCTTTCCGCCGAGGGGATTCCGAAACTAGCCGATTTCAATGTCAGTTTTTCGGACTCGGCCGAACAGGCTGGCCAAGCTGCTTCGTTGGGCGGTTCGCTTGGCTACATGTCGCCCGAACATGTGCTGGCGATCATCGACAACGATGCTGGTGCCCAAGACAAAATTCGCGAACCGGCTGATTTGTATTCGCTTGCGGTGTTGTTGTGGGAACTGTGGCAAGGACAGCGGCCATTTCCAACTGCTGCGGCTGCCACGTCGTGGAAGCAAGCCGCCGCCGACCAGTTGGCCGCCCGCCATCGACCGATCGTCATGCCCGACTGTCAACACCAGAACTCTGATGCGGCCGAACGCGTGTTGGCAAAGACGCTATGCCGGGCGTTATCAGTCGAGCCGTCGGATCGTTTCGCCAACGGCGCCGAAATGGCGGGCCGTTTGCGGTTGTCGTTGTACCCGCAGGCGGCGACTCTGTTTGATCCACCCGAATCTTCGTGGCGAGCTTGGCTGTCGCATCAATCGCCTTGGATGATGGCGTGCGCGGTGCTGCTAATTCCGCATGCCTTTGCGGGCGGATTGAACTATCAATACAACATGAACGAAGTCATGCAGACGGATCAGTTGAAGTCCGCACTTCAGTCGATTTCGTGGATCGTCAACTTGACGTACTTCCCACTAGCAACCGTCTTTGCGGTTTTGCATACTCGCAGCATGGTGCGGGCCGTCGAGAACGCTCGCCAGAACCAACGAGTCGACAGTCGTGATCTCGGCAACATGCTTGAACTAGGACAACGGGCGGCACTGATCGGTGGTTCGATGTGGATATCATCCGGAATTCTGTTTCCGTTGATCTTCCACTCCATGAGTCCTGATTTCCACTGGATGGCATCGATGCAACTGTTTCTGTCGTCGCTGATATGCGGCGGAATCGCGATGGCCTATCCGTATTTTGGAATGGCTTGGTTGGCGACGTTTGTGTTCTATCCGCTGTGTTTACGGAACACGATGCAGGACGCTGACTTTGATGCACGGGCCGCTCGGATGACGAACCGAGGCGAAGTCTACACCTTGATCGCCGCAATCTTGCCGCTAGTGGGTGGCGTTTTGATGATGTCGAGTCCGTCGTTATCTCGATGGTTCATGTTGACGGCCGTTGTGGCAGGCATGTTAGGTCTAGTGGTTGCCACGTCCATCCAGCAACGAGTCGTGAAGGCATGGACGCAAATGGGACAAGTTCTGTCGACCAAAGTTGCAACGATCCCAATCTGAAAAATCCGCCCGGTGTCAAATGATGCCGGACGGATACAAGTTTCGGGTCTTGGATACTGCTTACCTCATCGAGACGTCACGGCAACTTCCGTCGACTGGGCGTTCAACTTGTCCATGGCGTTGCGTAGTGCATCGACGTTGACGCTATCTGTTTCCGTTGGTAACGAATCGTTTGGCGATAAGGGAGCGGGGGTATCCGTCTGCGGTGTCGGGCTATTGGGAGCAAGTTCTAACTCTGCGGCTGGCTGAATAGTCTGCTTCACCGTTTCCGAAACGAATGGTACTGCGGACGCCGCGATTGCTTGCACGTTGTTAGCTTCGTTCGTTTCAATCCATTCGTCATGACAGTCAATGACCACAACTAGCGATTGGAATTCGATCATGGTTCCGTTGCGATTTCCCATCGATAGAGCTTCGTTGGGAAGCACAACCTCGACTTCGACGGCGGTGCAAGGTTCGATGGCACAGGTGCGGACGGTTGCACTAGGACAATGCGGATGGATGGCACCCAAGAGTGCCACGACTGAGACGTCGACACCGTCAACTTTGTGCTGGCTTTGGTTCATCACCGTGATCATGAACCGCGGTCCACAAATTTCGGCCTCATCAACACGCCGATGAACCGAAACGATTTGCAGATCGCCGAGGTCGGTTGCTGGGACCGATGCGAAGCCGAAGGGCGTTGCCGCGACGGTAGAAGCCGCTATCGAGTTGTCGACGCTCTGGTTGACTCCGTGACGACGGATTTGTGCGATGACGTGGTCGCAGCGCGGATTGCCACGTAGAACTTGCCATGTGTCGACGGTTTGGCTTTTGGCGATGGCTGCGAAACAGATCGCGACGGTGGTCGTGATACAAACGATGACTGAGAAGCGGATGGCTTTGGAAATAGGCATGAGTTTACCTGTGAATGATTGGGCATGCGGTAGAAACAAAAAATCCTGGCAACCCCATCGAGAGAGTTGCCAGGCATGGAGTGGAACGTTGTGGGCAATCGCCGCGTCGGTCTTGCTTAGTAGCAACCCCAGTAACTGGTGTAGCAAGGTGTGTAGCAAGAGTAGCTAGGCGTGTAGTAAATCGGTGTGTAGCAACTGCTGTACGAGTGATAGCAGGGGTTGTGCCAGTTCGTGTAGCACGAGCGGTAAGACGATCGGTGTTGGTAACCGCCATAGCTGCCGTAGCCACGTCCGTATCCGCCGAAACGTCGGAAGCAAGCGGCGATGGCGTCGCTGTCGTTATTTTCATCGTCGCCCAGTAACGCGTCGACGTCGGCTTGGCCGAGTTTATCGGGTGTGGATTCGGCGTCGGTCACGTTGTTGCTAGTGGTGTCCATCTTGGCGATGGCAGAAAGCAGGTCATCATTTGCTTGAACCGAGCAAGCGAGCAACATCATGGGGGCGATTGCGAATAGGGCTGTCTTGAACATCGTAGAGTTCTCCGGAAATTGGCAGAGTAAGTTGAGAAAGCGATCGTGAGTCTGCCGTGTCTCGTCGTCGCTGGGCGTCACTTGACTAACCGACCAAGCGACGGCGGCAGGGATGTGTTACGAGAAAGTTTGGAAAATTATTCGGTCGCCTCTGCCATGTAACAAAACGCCCCTTCTCTCGCTTGGATAAGTCGAACCCCCATTCGTCTTTACTCTGATGCGAGTTTTCCGATGCGATACCGATTCCCTTGCGTGTTGTTGGCTGCTAGTCAATTCTTGCTGGCACCGAACTTTCTAGGTCAACCTTTCGACAACGAAGCTAGGGGCGATGATCCTCTGTTTTCTGAGATTGCGATGGAGTCCGTCTTTGCCAAGTCGGTCACCGCGTCGCCAGTCGTCGCGACCAAGAATGATTCGGCCGACTTTGGCCGGATCACGGGGCCCAGCTCGTTAGCGACGGTGCTGAAGTCGTCCGGTTTCGAACCGAAACAAGACAAGGAAAGCGTTTCCTTTGTGGTCGCACGAACGGGATGGAAGCTGCCGGTTGCGATGAAGGTTGATGTTCAACAGGATCAGATTTCATGCCACATGTCGCTGACCAAGATCGATCCTGATGCGAGTCTCAGCAGCGAAACCATCCTTTCGTTGATGGCCGCCAGCAACCAAGCCGAGCACGCCACGTTCGTCTATGACGACGATCGGAAAATGATCCAACTGCGATGTTTGCTGTCCAACCGCGACGTCACGATGCAGTCTCTTCAAGATCGAATGACGACACTGGCGGACATCGCCATTGCAAATTCAGTGGTCTGGATGGCGTTGAAGACGTCACCAACTCTGACCTCAATATCTGCCAGCCGATCGCCCACTGATGGCAAGACGTTGGTCAGTCAGGCATCCGTTTTGGGACGGTGGGGGGCCAGTTTGCCGTCCAATGCGTCGATTGCGATTGAGTTTAGTAGTAACGGGACTTTCAAAATGGCTCATGTCGCCGGCAAGCAGTCGGCCATTTCGTCAGGAACGGTGCAGCGTGAATCCAACCGATTGACGCTTTCGGAAACCGGGAAACCCAAGGTGGTGTTCCAAATTGATTCCGTCACAGCGACGGCAATGGAACTGCGTTTGATCGATACGGCTGGCAAGTCAGGGCTTTTGATCAAATTTACGAAAGTAAACCCGTAACACTTTCGCACGCCTTTCGCTTGTCTAGTTATCCCCGCTCCGTTCACACCGACATGGCCATCGAGGTTACCAATCATGTTCGCAATTAGCCCCCTCTTAGCCGTCATGGGCACCG
The DNA here is from genome assembly GCF_007860175.1 of Rubripirellula reticaptiva. Lineage (NCBI taxonomy): Bacteria > Pseudomonadati > Planctomycetota > Planctomycetia > Pirellulales > Pirellulaceae > Rubripirellula > Rubripirellula reticaptiva. Next base: position 581,268 of record NZ_SJPX01000003.1, read on the forward strand.
CCGCCCTAGCGAATCGTTACCTGTTGATCGCCGCACTAGCGATCACGGCTGCAACCGCACGCGGCGACGCCGACACGTACGCTCGAGTCGTTCAATCGACTGTTTGGATCGTCACCAGCGACGCAAACAACGAAACCGCCACCGGTACGGGCGTTTTGGTCGACGCTGAAAAGCGAATCGTCATAACCAACGCTCACGTGGTCGGCGACAGCCGCACAGCGGTCGTGTTTTTCGCTGATATCAAAGACGGTTTGCCAAACGTCAAACGGAAACACTATTTGGACAACGTTCTGAAACTGGCCCAGCCCGGCAAAGTGGTCGCGGTTGATCGACGCCGCGATTTGGCACTGATTCAGTTGCCAAATCTGCCCGACGGCGCCAAGGCGATCGAGATGTCTGAAAATGGCACCAAGCCAGGCTCGACGATTGAATTGGTAGGAAATCCTGGGAACAGCGATGTGATGTGGGTGTCCACATCCGGGTCGGTTCGGGCCGTTTATGACAAGAAGTTCAAGTCAAACCATGGGGAACACAACTTTCGTGCTGTCGAAACGCAAAGCCCTATTCAACCCGGCGACAGCGGCGGTCCTATCGTTGACGGTGAAGGGAAACTGGTCGCACTGGCCCAGTCGTTCTCACCCGACAATTCGCTGATCAGTTTCTGTGTCGATATCACCGAGATCCGGGCCTTGTTGGACAGCAGTTGGAAGCAAGCACCGATCGCAAGCAAAAAACTACTCCAAGACGCCGATATCCAGCACACCGTCACTGCAGCCGGGCACTATCAAGTCGACCATCCGCTGGCCGATAAGACGACGCAAACGGTTTTTGTGGCTAAGGACACCGAGTACTTCGAGCGAGCAGATGTGCGAAAAATCTGGTCGCTCGTGCAAGTCAGTAAGGACCAGCCATCGACCGAACTGATGAACCGTCTGCTACGCCAAAGCTCGGTCACCAAGATCGGTGCATGGGCCATCGAGAAAAATGATGCCGGTGAACATCTAGTGATCTACGTCGCCAAGCTTGATGCAACCGCGCCGGACGAGGCGATCAAAGGAACGATTGAATATGTCGCCCGGATCGCTGCCGCGATGGCAAAGGAGTTGAAACCGAAGGCGGACGAAAAATCGGCTGCCGAAACGCTGGCTTCTTGGCTGGCAAAGTGAGTTTTTGCGGTAAATAACGTGTGTGAAGCGATGGGGTCGCTCGGAAGGAGACGCGGATCGTTCGAGGTAACTTGAACGGTGCGCGTCTCTTTTTTTGTTTTTCAAGAATCTCGGTAACACATCCAAGGTGCCGACGCTTGGATTGTTAGCGGACAATCGTTCGCGAAAGAAAGTCATCCAGAAATCACGAATCCCTTCAAAGTAGGAAACCAAGCCATGACCAAGAACTTCAAACGACTGATGATCGTCGGCGCCATTGTCTGCAGCACCGCCCAAGTCTCCAGTGCCGGCGGATGCGGCGGCGGCAGTCGGGGCGGCTTCCGAGGGGGCATCAGTATCGGCTTTGGGGGCGGCGGAGGCATCCGAGCGAGCGTTCGTGCTCCTCAAATTTCGCATCAAGTTCATCGTCCGATCCAACATCATCACGTCATTTCGCAGCCGACCTATGCTGCTCCCATTTACACCCAGCCGACCTACATCCCGCCGGTTTACCAACAGCCAGTGCAATCGCAGCCCGCTTTCGCTCAGCCGGTCGACTCTCAGCCAGTCGTCTCTCAACCCGCTCCGGCATCACCAGTGGTTTCGTCAGCTCCTGCAATATCATCTGCTCCGGCGAATTCTGTAGCAACGCCGGCGGCTCCATCGGCGCTACAAATGTTGGCTTCCCTGACGAATGAGTCCGCCAGCGAAACCGACGCTGTCTCGGCGGCGACAAGTATCCCCGAATTCTCTGCGACGACATCGTCCGTGCCGACAACCAGTTCGGGCACGTGGAAGGTCTCACTGCCTGGCGATCAGTCAGTCGAACTGATCTTGAACGACAACGGACAGTTCTCGTGGACGGCGACCAAGGCAGGTGCAACCAGTTCGTTTGCCGGCACATTCCAATTGGATGGCGATCAACTGACTCTAGTGCGGTCAACTGACCAACAGCAAATGCGAGGTACTTGGACGGCAACCGCAAACGGATTCACGTTCAAGCTGGACGGTGCAACCACCGGCGGGCTTGCATTCACTCGCTAGACCCTGCTTGGATCGGACGCTAACAAGCGGTCTTCATAGCCATCACCGGTTTCGACGATGATGGCGGAATGGTGAAGGTGCTTTTCTTCTTTGACATTGACCGCAAAACACCGAGTTTGGCATAGACCGCATCCGACACAGCGGTCTGCAAGCACGACGGGGGCGAGAAACCCCGTTCCTTCGACCGGCACGCCGCTCGAATCGACTTCGGTATGAACCTGAGTGTATTCGATCGCGTGATAGCCGGCCGCGTTGCATTCTTGGACACAAAGATCACATTCGCCGGTCGCGGCGAACGGCAAACAAGTGGACTCGTTGACGATCGCCAGCCCCATGCGAGTTGTCTTCTTTTCGACGAGCGGCAACGGGCGAATCGCGCCGGTCGGACAAACTTGGCCGCAGGCATTGCAACTTGATTCACATCCCGCCCAGTCCGCGTTGACCAGCGGAGCCCACAGCCCCTCGAGTCCTTGTTCGAATCCTTCGGGTTGCAGCACGTTGTTCGGACATGCTTTGAAACACTCGCCACAGCGAATGCACATTTCCAAGAATTTGTCTTCGGGGACGCTGCCCGGCGGACGGACAGGGCGAACGGCGTCTGCAGCATCAAGGTTGGCACCAAACGCTTTCGTTGTTGCCGCGACGCTGATTCCACCCACCACCGCAGCCGATCCGCCGGCCGCCAGCGATAAGAAACCTCGGCGACCGAGCGATGTTTCGCCAGTCGGCGGATCGTTCGGGATTTTCAGTTCAACGACGTTCCATCGCTCGACAAACTTGATCGCATGAGTCGGACAAACGCCGCCGCAGGATTGGCACATCGTGCAATCGGAGGTGCGAGTGGTGAAGTCGGGCTTGATCGCATCGAAAGGACAAATCTCGACACACTTGTTGCAGTTGATGCAGGACGATTCGACCTTTCGCTCGGTCACACGAAACAAGTTTCCCAGCGAAAAAACGGCGCCGCTTGGGCAAACGTATTTGCACCAGAACCGCGGACGTAGAAAGCCTAATCCAAGCACGACCGCGAACATCACAATCGAAATGACCTGTCCGACGCCGATGCGGGGAACCAAGTGCCAGCCTCGTGTCGATCCGCTGACAAGGGGATCAACGATAAACAACATCGCTCGCGTGATCACGGGAATCGCAGAAAAAAATCCCGATACTAAGACACCGGCAACCGCCGCAACCAACGTGCCGGCCAACAAATAATATTTGATGTGAACCCACCAACCATCGTCGGAAACTCGAAACCGTTTCGTTCGGCCGGCGATGGCCCAATCAAAAAGGTCGATGGTGGTTCCGAGAGGGCAGAGGTATCCGCAGAATCCTCGCGGGATCAAAACGCAGACGATCAGAATAACGCACGCGGAAACTAATGATCCGACCCAACTGCGAGAGGCAATGGCCGTTGAAAGGCTGACCAAGGGGTCGATGATCAGAAACGTTTCGGCAGGGATGACTTCTTTGCTGGCCAGATTGTCAGTGTAGTGAGATGACCAGGTGTTCGGGTCGGACTGGTAAAGACGAAACGAGCCCGAACCGGTAAAGAATGCATCGAACACTTCGGGCGACACCTCACCTTGAAGATTCAACCAAACCTGATCGTCGTGCTGCTGTGTCACTTCAAATTCGCCAATGCAAACGACGCTCTGATTACTCGCGGCGGCGCTTGCAATCATGTCATCGGCGACGAAGACATGGAGGCCGCTGGCGACTGTTGATTTATTGTTAGACGGTTTCGACAGTACGAAATGTCCTGACACATCATCAATGGTTTGGAAGGTCCAACCCGCCGATGCTTGTGGTGCTGGCATTGGCCTCGCGCTGTATGGCCAACAAACATACAGAAAAAGCGTTAGGAACGTCAGCAAACAAAATGACTGAACGACTCGGCGTACGGGCGATGCCAGCCACGAAATCCCAAGTCGCCTTAGAAACTTCCGAAACAGACCTCGACGTTTTGTGGCATGGTCAGATTGCAAAACACCTGGCGTCACCGTCCGCAGAAACCGTGCAGCGAGCGACGATGAAGCCGGTTGGCCTTTGCGCAGCTTTCGCAGCGCCGGAACGAACCAGTCTAAACGAATCATGGCTGACGAACGACCGCGATCAAAACTTGTCAGGAACATGATCACGCTGGCGGCGATCAATACCAATCCAAGCGAGATCGCCAATTTAAAACGATCGTGGAAGACGCGTTGGTAGGCAACGTGTCCGGTCACAGCGGCCGTGACGATCACGCCACCGAAGATTCCAGTGGCGAAAGCAATTACTCGGGATCGAGTTGGATTCATCGATGCTTTTCCTCCAACCTCAGCCGCCCGAATTGAAACAGGTTTATTCGCCAACGCACTGGCTGGCCACTCCGCCATCGCTTACTTTTGTCAGCTCGACTCGCGACGTTCGCTAGCAGTCACTTCGATCCATCGGCGAGTGCTTTTGCAGTTGCAGCGATGATGGCTTGCGATGTGATTGTCGCGCCGCTGGTGCCGTCGACATCTTTGATGCCTTGTAGTTCAATGATCTGCTGTGGCGTATCTGTCAACGCTGCGTAGAATTGTTTTTCGCGGTGCTTGGTTACTCGAACCTGCAGGATTTTTGCTGACGCCACCTCGACTTCGACTTCGACCTGGCCGTTGTAGCCCATGCTTGACGCCGTGTACGTTCCGTCGGCAACTCGTCGCACATCCGCGCGATCAAACAATCGAATCGCTTCGATCGCGTCACTTGCTCGGCCTTTGAAACGAGCTAGGTATTCTTGGTTTCGAGCTTCGTCGCGATCGATCACTTGCTGGTAATACGTGATCGCTTCGTCGAATCGCCCCGCGCCTCGAAGGGCATCGCCTGCGTTCAAAAACGCTTCGTTGAATTGCCGTGTTTTACTGTACACGTCGGTCACGGCAAGAGCTTTGTCGATTTCGCCCATGTCGCCGAATAACTTGATGGCGCTAAAATGCACTTGTTCGCTGTCGAGCATGGATAATGCCATCGACCGATTGCCTAATCGCCAATAGCACTCTGCCAAATAGACTCCGACGGGATTAGCAGCAGTCGCGTCGGATTTCTGCAGCCAAAAAGCAGCACGAGAGTAGTCGCGGAAAAGCGTAAAGTACATGTCGCCGAGCTTTTGCATGTCGCGGCTTAGCAACTCGTGGTTGCCCTGGTGCAGCTTCATGCACTGATAAACCAATTTCAGCCCAGGCTTCCACCTTCCCTCGTTCGGGTTCACTCGCCCCCAAATGTACTGGCCTACATTTTTTGATTCGTTCCACGGGCCGGGCGACTTCAGCGGCCAATTTAATTCCAGTGATTGCGGATGATTCAGTTCGGTGGACTCAAGCCACTTGGGCGGTTGGCTGCCGACCGACTCGATCAACGCGAGTACTTCGTCGCGGGTGCGTCCGCCATTGTTATCGGAATTGCCGTCCAGCGATGTCTTCTTGCCGGCCTGAGTGACCGAACGGATTTTGGAGAACGGATAGGTCCGCTGAAAGCTTCGACTACCAATCTTCGTAAGGAAGTCGATCTCGCTTTCTTCCTCGCGAATCTTGATAATTTCGCCGTTCATCGTCGACCCGTTGATGAACTCGATCGAGTCCTGAGCAAACGTCGAACCGGCCAATGACAAATACAGCAGTCCCAAGCCGACCATCGGGCGGAAAAATTGGGAAGCCGTTGGAAACGCAATCGAACGATGGGATGGAGTCTTCATGGCGAAGATTCTAGCGACTGACAACACGTAGTGCGTTGTCAACCGATCAAATTATCACGATTTAGAGCGCTCGCTCACAATCGATCGTGTGCCCAACTTGGTCTTGCGACCACAACCAACTCGCGATCAACGAGTCTGTTGATTTTGTAGCGCGATTCGCGGTGCATCTTCTTCGCTCAGCGCGATCGCGATCCATCCGCCTCGCAGTTCCAGTTGGCTGACGGCAAGTCCTTTGGTGGATGGGTGCTGGGTCAGCGCGGGCAGCGTCAACGGCAGCGGACGGCTTTGTGCCAGCACCTTATTGAAGATTGCTCGCACTGGCAATCGCTCTCGCATCGACATGCCTGGTCCACTGATTCGCAAGTGTCCATCGCGGACCAGCGAAGCTTCCAAACCGTTGATCTGCGGCACGTACGATGCACGGACGATGAACTGAGTCAGGTCGACTCGGCTACCTTGATTCAACCGAACGATTCGCATCGTGACCCAAAGCTTGCCTTCTTCGACTTCGACCGTGATCGGACGAGTTCGTGCGAATTGAATCGTGACGCCTTCGGGCATGTCTGCAGGCATCGCAATGGTTTGTCCGAACAAGTTCGCGGCTCGGTTGACGACTTGCGAAATTTCCATCGGCTCGTCACGAGGAACCAACTGTTCAAGCGTGTTGTTAATAGCCGACTGGTGAACTTGCAGACTCAGCAAGTTTGACTGCGGTGCACGTGGTCGTGGCGTGAACGCGGCAAGTTGCCAATCGCCCGCCAATCGGTAACGAGCCAGCAAACGATTGTTGGTGGTTTGCATGTCGATGACTTGCGGGTCTAAGTGCAGTTTGCCCAAGGGACCGAGGACCAAAGTCGACAGCTTCTCGGTTGCCGAACCCACTTGTTCGTTCAGTCGCGTTTGGACTTCCGAACCGACTTCAATCTTGATCTTGTTCGACGCGATACGGTTGGAAATCGGCGATGACTGGTCGTAACGTGTTTCAGCGATTGCTCGGACCAGGCTGCCGACTAGCGGCCACGAATCGTATTCCGATCGGACTCCGCTCAGCCGCGTCCCACCTTGGACGTCGACCGAAACATTGCCGGTTTGGATACCGTCGCGAGTCACTTCGATCGGGGTCGCGGCGGCGAAACGCGAGGTTCCGCGAGTTCGAATGGCGACGGGGCCATTGATGCCAGTCGAATTTGTCGAAACGTTTCCGTTGGTTTGCAACTGCAGTGACCAACGATCCCGTGACGGGCTTAGCGAGATCGCCAGGTCACTGTCGATGTAGCTGGTTCCGCGAATCCGTGTGCCCAACATGGTCGTGTTGAGCGGAACGCTTTTCGGATCAATCGATGGCAACATTCGGTTTAGCATGTCTTGGCTGATTGCCATGCGTACGTTCGCGTTGCGATAGTAGGCGCCGAGCGAATTCGAGATCTTCACAGACGCAGGGTTGTCGGCAAAACGAAGCGTTTGCACTGCGTCAGCGATTTCAATCGCAGCCATGTCGATCGCGTCGCTTTCTTGTCGTTCAATCTGAGCCAACAGGTCAGCGTAGTCGACGGCACCACGTGCCCAAGGACGAATCGTGCTAGACAATTGACGAACGCTCTCACGATCCAACCAGCCCAAATGGACTTCCTGCAAAGCGTGCCAACTCAGACGCGAAAGCAAACGCTGAGCCACCAACGAACGTTCTTCGCGTTTCGCAATCTCACGAGAGTTTGAAATCGCAGCGGATTCGATCTCGTCAAGCAACAAGTACGACGACCAACCGGCTTCGTCGCCCGTCTTGGGCAGTTCGCCGCGAACGCTCGCGATCGCTGCAATCACGTCGTCGATGGACGCCGTTTCGCTCGAGTTGGTTTGGTCGGACACCATCCAAGTGGGTTGGTTTTCGCGAGTGATCTGCCAAATGGGATTCCAGACTTGAACGCGGCGATCGAGAGCGTGGACGGCACGCAACCAAGCAACCTGGTCCTCACGATCCTGCAGTTGTTCTGCGGCGACTTCACCAGTCCGCGTCAGACTTGTCAATTGCTCAAGCACCGCACCGGCTCGTTCGTCACCCAGTCGTGGCAACGTTCGCAGTTCGAGCATCTGTTCCGAAACCTGGCGACTCCATACAGCAATCGATGGATCGTTAGTCGAATCGATCAACGCGGCAAGTTGGCTGTCCAGTTGACTGGTGACCGGCCATCCGGCGGGCCAGGTTTGAGTTGAATGTTTCGCAACAGCAGCAGGTTTTTTCGCCGAACTGTGTGCGTACGTCTTGATCTGCGGCAAATCGGTCGCGTAGGACTGAGTCGGGTCGTCGTCGCTAGTCGATAGCGTTTCAAGAACCGGCTTCTCGATCCGTGCGGGCTTGGCGAGGATTCGGTTCGATTCTGGCAAGCTGGACTTTCGCACCGACGGCTTCAAAACAAACTCGTTGGGATCAAGCGAGTTGTTGGGCGAGGCCATGATCATCACGATTGCGTCATCGTCGACAACGACTTCATCCTCAACGATCGGCGGGACCGTCAGCACCCGAGTTCGGTTGCGGAGACTTTGCAGCGTTCGGCGGTTAAGCGGCGAGTCGCTGACAATGCAAGTTCCTTCGGCTAGCCCTGCCCGATTGAAGTTGATGTCGGATTGAAGGCTTGACGCGGCGGCTTTCAATTCCTTCGCCAGTCCGGCCAGTTCGTGCTGCGACGTGCGGACTGGCGCCATCAAAGGCAAGCGATCTCCTTTTCCGAAAACATCTTGCCCAAAAACAGATGCGACTCGTTCGGGCAATGGTACTCCGCGAGCACCGTGTTCGTCGCGATCGCTGACGTCGGACTGGCCGATCACAAGTGACGGCAAGCTAGCCATCGGGAAGGCTTGCGTATTGGAAATTCCCAGTGACGCACCCAAATCGGACGCGTCGGAACCAAATGACGCGAAGTTCGACGCAAGCATGTCCGACGCACGGCGTGCCGGCGGCAACGGCATCGTCCAAAACGCATCTTCGGGCGTTTGGAGCTTGGGTTTCTGCAAGTCCGTGGTCCAGCATTTGATGGCCGTGCGGCAACCCGACACTTTCGTCGCGGCCAGCGTGATCGGACGCTGGATCTGAGTCATTGCGGATACGGTGCTGTTAATGGCGGGCAAATTTAGTCCCATCCATGACACAGCCGTTACCGCAGCCGACGCGGCGGCAGGCCATAGCAATAGCGATCGTTTGACTTCCTTACGCATCCCTCTGTCTCTTCCTTGCAGGAGGTTTCTCTTACGCTTGCTCGCTAATCGGGCCCTCCGAATCAACGACACTCGCGTAAAGTCACCAATCGGCAGCATCCGCTGACTGATCTAGTGTCCCCTACCATCGTCCCCCAACCGCAAAAGACGCCTCAAGATGGACAACCGGGATAACCCGATCCCATTTCCCGATGGTGCAGGTCTGCGGTACTTATTTGAAGCGAATTATCGAAAAAGCTTCACTGCATTGCCCCTATAACCGATCCAGTTCGCCGCTGGATGTCGCGGGACGACGCAATTCCACCATTCCAACCGATGAAAAACATGATTAACCTCTGGGGATGAATACTGAACTTTCAGGAAAGATTTTCGTTGCCGGACATCGAGGGATGGTCGGTTCGGCGCTCTGTCGGCGACTGGCCGATTCGGATTGCCAGATCCTGACGGCTGACCGTCGCGAGCTTGACCTGTGCGATTCAGCCGCTGTCAGCGATTTTTTCGCGACACATCGACCTGATTCCGTCATCTTTGCGGCCGCAAAGGTCGGCGGCATCGTCGCCAACAATACCTATCCGGTCGAGTTTTTGTCGCAGAACGTGATCATGTCGATCGCCGCGATCAACGCAGCGTTCCAAAGCGGCGTGAAGCGGTTTCTCTTTCTGGGCAGTACCTGCATTTATCCACGGAACTGTCCCCAACCGATCCGCGAAGAGTCCTTGTTGACCGGACCTCTAGAACCAACCAACGAAGCCTACGCGCTTGCCAAGATTTCTGGGCTGAAACTTTGTGAATATTATCGCCGGCAACACGGTGTAATGTTCCACAGTGCTATGCCGACCAACTTGTACGGTCCCGGCGACAATTATCACCCCGAACATTCGCACGTATTGCCGGCATTGATTCGTCGGTTCCACGAAGCCAAAATGGAATCATTGCCATCGGTGACAATTTGGGGCACCGGTTCGCCACGCCGCGAATTTTTGTTCGTCGACGATTTGGCTGACGCACTGGTTCACTTGTGCACTCAAGCCGATCCGCCGAGTTGGGTCAACGTGGGCACTGGGATTGACCAAACGATCCTCGAATTGGCCCACATGGTCGCCAGGACCGTTGGTTATGAAGGCGAGATTTTGACCGATGCGTCTCGCCCTGACGGAACGCCCGTCAAATGTACCGATGTGTCGCTACTGCACTCGACCGGCTGGAACCATAAAGTCGCGCTGGCCGACGGGCTGGCTAAAACCTACCAGTGTTTTTTGACTGAAACTGGCGCCGGAAATTTGCGTTCGGTCTAGTGAGTCTTTTTCGTTCTTTCGATCGTCCGATCCTCGTCTCTACCCTCCCCCAATAATAATCTCATGACAAAATCAGCTCTGATAACTGGCATCACTGGCCAAGACGGCAGCTACTTGACTGAACTGTTGCTCGACAAAGGCTATGACGTTCACGGACTGGTTCGCCGCAGCAGCACGTTTGCAACCGAACGGATCGAGCATCTTTACAAGGATCCTCACACCGAATCACGACTGCGTCTGCACTACGGCGATTTAACCGACGGCCAGGCGCTGACCAACTTGGTTTTGGAAATTGAACCCGACGAGATCTACAACCTGGGCGCACAAAGTCACGTGCGAGTTTCGTACGACCAACCCAACTACACCTTGCAAACCGTGGGTGTTGGGGCGTTGAATGTGTTGGAAGCGGCGCGTTTGCTGAACAAGACTAAGACGGTCAAGGTTTACCAGGCCAGCAGCAGCGAGATGTACGGCGAAGTGCTAGAGACGCCTCAGAAAGAAACGACTCCATTCAACCCACAGTCACCTTACGCATGTGCCAAGGTTTATGCGTATCACCAAACCGTCAACTACCGCCGCGGGTATGACTTGTTTGCAAGCAACGGGATTTTGTTCAATCACGAATCCGAACGCCGTGGCGAGACTTTCGTGACTCGCAAGATCACGCGCGCGGCCGGCCGAATCAAAGCTGGCCTGCAAGAGAAACTGTATCTGGGCAACTTGGACGCCAAACGTGACTGGGGTTACGCCAAAGATTACGTCGAAGGCATGTGGCGGATCCTGCAACATGACGAGGCCGACGATTTTGTACTGGCGACCGGACGTACCGAGTCCGTTCGTGACTTCTGCAAGTTGGTGTTCGAGCAGTTGGACTTGAACTACGAAGACTATGTCGAAATCGATCCGCGTTATTTCCGTCCTGCGGAAGTTGACCTGTTGTTGGGTGATGCATCAAAGGCGAAAGCAAAGCTGGGTTGGACAGCAACGACCAACCTTGAAGAGCTTGCGAGGATCATGACCCAACATGACTTCGAACTGGCCCAACGTGAATCGCATGCCAAGAGTTTCGTGCCGAGTTGAGTTATCGACGTTCAGGCTGTAACTTCACGGCTTGTTCACAAAAAGGATGACCTTCGGAGTAACGATGGGAAAAAAGAAAGCCGCTGCTACGTTTGAGTACGTCGAACCTATCGGCGACCGGGTTCTCGTTCGCAAGGACGAGCCGAAACGTGAAACGCGCGGCGGAATTGCGCTGCCCGATGCAGCCGAAATTCCCACGATCACAGGGCGGATTGTCACGATCAGTGCCGCCGTCGAGAACGACGAGGAATTGCCGTTGCGGCAATACGACAAGATCCTCTTTCATCCCAAAAACGCGATCCCCGTCGACTTAGAACACGACAATCAGCTGTTTGTCGTGCCGGTCGACGATATCGTCGCGGTTTTCCGTCGTTCGCCGTCTCAGGACGACGAATAGTCGCTGGGCGACTGATTTCGGCTGCCACTGAACTCGGGCTGCCAATCTCTCCGGTACCCGCCCCAGCCAAGGTTTGTTTCTTGTGTTGGGCGATTGGGACCGAGTTTGCTAAGCTTCGATTGCCTTATCTTCGCAGTTTGTCTGTCGAACTGCTGCAATCGAAAATGGGATGGTTCTGCGATGCTATCCCAATTTGCTTAGGACCAGCATGAATATCTTGATGCGAAACCGCAAGAATTCCCGGCACCGTCGCCGATTGGATTTCCAATCTCTGGAACGTCGGCAGTTGCTGGTCGCCGAAGGCGACGTGTTCAATCTTTCGGCAAATGTCGATACTGCGGGCTTGGTAGGCAATGCGTCCGCCAAGATCGACTGGGGCGATGGGGTGGTCACTGCCGCTGAAATCGCAGGGGGGAATTCGACTGGTCCGATCAAGATCTTATTCGACTACTCCCTCGACCAAACAAAGTTCTTTGGTACCAGTGCCAATGACCCGCTGCGGGTCATGCTGCAGCAAGCCGCCGATTCGCTGACATCACGATTCAATGACACGCTTGATGCAGTGTCCCCGAAACAATTTGTGAAGGTAAAGCCGAGTATCTTTCATCCGTCGCAGGGTTCGCCCAATAGCGCCGCGGGTGATCTTTTTGCCCTGCCAGAAAACCCCACGATCGCAGCAAACACGATCATCGTCTATGCGGGTGCACGCGATTTGCCGGGTGATGTTGCTGGTGTGGGCGGTGGAGCATCGATAAGCTTCAGCCGAACCTGCATTCCCGGGCCACAGTGTGATCAAGCGATCGCCAATCAGAATGCAACCTTTAGCCGAGGCGAGGCGGGGGTGTTGGCATCGCCAGCCACGGATGTCGCCCCATTGTTCGGATCGATCAGTTTTGATTCACCACGAAAGTCGCTTTACTACACCGGTGACGATCCAAGTGCGGTCCCGCCGGGTGGTTTGGATTTCTTTAGCATCGCAACTCACGAACTCGCGCATGCACTTGGTTTCGGAACGTCGGATTCCTGGAACACGTTCGCGTCGTCGGGCTCATTCACCGGGCCCAAAGCCAAAGCCGCGTACGTCGGATCTGGGAATGTCCCCCTGTCGCCTTCACACTGGGCCGATTCGGTGTTTGATCCTGTCACGCAACCGACTTTGATGAGGCCGATAATCAACGGTGAAATTCGAACTCTATTTTCGCCACTCGACTTTGCCGCAATGGACGACATTGGATGGGAAGTCGTTGATACATCGGCGATTGTCACTGCATCGCATCGATATTTAGACGACGGAAACTATACGCCGGTGGTCCTGTTGGAAGGTTCGTCGCTCGGGCGTTTGACTCAGAACGGTCCAAGTGTATCCGTCACCAACGTGGCTCCGACGTTGACGGTCGCAAGCGATGAAACGGTCACGATCGGAGAAGCCATCTCGATTCAGGAAATCGGCAGGTTCACGGATCCTGGTGACGAGCAAGAGTACACCTTCTCGATCGATTGGGGCGACGGCACCAGCGATGATGGTAACGCCACGGTCCAGCAGCGGGCCACGGCAAGTGGCGGTGATAGCGCCGGTGCCTTTGGCGGCAGCCATACTTACGCCGAAGTGGGATCCAAAACCGTCACGATTCGAATCCAGGACGACGACGGTGGATTTGACCAAGAAACGATGACGATTAATGTTCTTCCGGCGCCGTCGCTCGCGCTGGAAATCAGTCAGTCGAGAATCAAAGAGGATGGCGACGTTGATGCTGCATCGTTGACTGTCCGACGCAGTGGGGCCGCAGCCAACGTCGATACCGTCATTTCGCTTTCGTCAGACGATGCGACCGAGGCGACGGTGCCAGCTACTGTGACGATCCCGGCTGGTCAAACAACGGCTACGGTTTCGATCAGTGCTGTGGACGACAATTTGTTAGACGGCGATCAAACGGTGACGTTGTCTGCGTCTGGGGCGGGCATCGCATCGTCCACCGCCCAGTTGGTCGTGGGCGACGCCGAATCGATTTCAGCAACCGTGACGGGCAACATGATTGCTGAACAGGATGCTGGGTCGGTTTTTCTTGTCCTGGCGAGAAGCAACACGGACGTTGGTGACGCGATCACGGTGAACATCGCTGGATTTGATCGGTCTCAACTGGACCTAGCGGCAAGTGTCGAAATCGCCGCCGGACAACAAGAGGTTCGAGTCCCGATTGTTCCGGTCGATGACAACGTTCCCGAACTGACTCTCGCGGTAACGTTGACGGCGTCGGCTGTGTTTTATGAATCGGATTCAGTGGACTTCGAGATCCTTGATAACGAACCGCCGAAGTTTCAGAATCCCGTTTCTCGGTACGACGTCAACGGCAGGAATGGTGTGACGGCGCTCGATGCTCTGCGGGTCATCAATCGCTTGGCGATCCAAACGACGCCGCAGCTTGATCCGAGTACAGCCGAACCCAACGGCGTTTTCTTAGATGTTAACGGCGATTACCGAGTGACAGCGGTCGACGCACTTCAGGTGATCAATCAACTGTCGAGTGTGGGTGACGCTGGCAGCGGCGAGACGCTGGCAGCCGATGCGGTCGATCTAGTTCTACGATCGCCAATGTTAAGTCCGATCCAGTGGGTCGACTTCGATGTTGAAAGCGAAGATGACGACCTGATCCCATTCGAACCGATTCCGTTCCTGACCTAGCAATCAATCGAGGCATAAATTTCGGCGAGATCTCGTTGCCCGAACGCTGGTTGTCCTCGCCGATTCTCAGTTTTCGTCCTATCGCTTAAGCTTTGCGATCGAATGCACCACCAAGCAATCTGTCCGCAATCTGTTCGCGATCGGCTTCATGAGACTCGAATCACTGCTTTTTACCTACTGTGTCGTGATCGTCATCGCTTCGATGGCCGGCGGATGGCTGCCGGCGTTGATGAAAATGACTCACCTGCGGACTCAACTTCTGATGAGTTTTGTGTCGGGGCTAATGCTCGGCATCGCGACTTTGCATCTTTTTCCTCATGCAACGGTGGAATTGAACTCCGCTAGCAAGGCAGGAACCGGTGCACTTTGTGGGATCCTATCGATGTTTTTGCTGATTCGCTTGTTTCATGTTCATCAGCACGACGCTCCCGCGATTGAGTCGGGTAAAGCCGAACAACTCTCGCACGTTCACGACCACGCCGCCGGATGTGATCACGACCATTCGCATCACAAGCCGCACAACCATGCCAACGCTGGCTGGGGTTGGCTGGCCATGCTGTTTGGGCTCGGGCTGCACACCTTGATCGACGGAGTCGCTTTAGCGGCCAGCGTCGTGGCTGACGCACAGCACGGTTCCTGGCTGCCACTTGCGGGCGTGGGGACATTTTTGGCCGTGGCGCTGCACAAACCCTTGGATGCGTTCTCGATCACGTCGGTGATGCAGAAAGGCGGATGGACGCCCGGGCAACGCACGTTGGCCAACATGACGTTCGCGATGGCCTGTCCGATTGGCGCCGCGCTGTTTTACTTTGGTGTCATGCGGATCGACGGTGGTTCGACTTATCTAGGTTGGGGGCTCGCTGTTTCCGCAGGTTTCTTTATCTGCATCTCGCTCGCTGACTTGTTGCCCGAAGTCGCCTTTCACGATCACGACCGCGGAAAGTTGACGGCGGCATTGCTAATCGGAGTCGCCTTGGCCGTCGCGGTTGAGAATCTGCCGGGACACCGGCACATAGCTCCTAAATCCTCGACAACGATCAATACGGTCGAGCCGAGCAGCGATACGGCCGAACTTCCGGTAATCAAGCCTTCGCCCACCGAGGCGAACGATTGATGAGTCCTGCCGGTTAGCTGGGCAGGTCGTTCGATTCGTCGCCATCAGCAGCATCATCGCTTTCAACATTAGCTTCGGCGACCTTCGAGACCTGTTCTGGTTCGCCGCCGACGATCATTTCTCGCGGGATCTGCGACTCGACCCATTCAACAATTCGGTCAGTGTTGTCACGGTTGTATTTCAGATCGTCGACCACAAACTTGCGAGCAATCCCGTCATCCGTTTTGTAGTGAAAGACGCCGATCCCTTTCTTTTCCCATTTCGCTTTGTTGAACTGAGTGATTTGGGAGATCTTCATTTCGACGCCGGAGCTGTTTTTCAGGCTGTCCTCGGTCGATTCGATCCAGCTTTCCTTGTCCATGAAGTACTTCGCCAGCATTGGCAAGCCAATCAGAATGCCCAGGACCAAAAAGATGTACTGGTCGAAGATTTTACCGTCCAGCGCTTCGCTTGATTCGTCGCTGCTCGGTCGTCGTTTGCTGTAACCTTCGCGCTGGGCGATCTCTTCCCACCGCTCCTTCAGATCTTCGTCGTCCAGCCCCGGGCTCGATGCGACTTCCTCTTTTAGCTTTTCCCAGGCATGCAGCCGCGGATAGCCTTTCGGATATTTAACGAATCCATCGTATGCGGACAGCGCCGCGAAACCGAGCAGGCCGAGCGAGATCAACAGGAACTTGAGTAGAAAATTCGACTCGGGGACGGCACGGAGATTCATCAGCAGTCTTCGCAGCAAAAATGAGTTCAGCGGACGAGCGTCGGCGACTTAGCACTGGTTGCTTGTCTGTTTCCGTTTGGTCGTGCAGGTTGGCTGCCCGCACTACGGCATTGAGGATTCACGCATTCCTGAGCCGTTCAACTCGACCGACACCACTAGCGAATGATCGACTTGGATCGTAACAGCTCGATCACTTGGTCGGCACACTGGTCGACCGATTGCGTCGATGTGTCGAGAGTTAGATCGGCATTCGTCGGGGCCTCGTAGGTCGCGGTGACGCCTGGGAAGTTTGCTAGTTCGCCTGCGTCTGCCTTCGCATACTGGCCCTTGGTGTCTCGTTGGCGACAAACTTCCACTGGTGTGGCTACGTGAACGACCAGGAACCGGTCTGCACCGATCAGCTTGGCGACCTTTTGCCGCACGTCATCCGACGGCGCTACAAAGGACGCGACACAGATCAATCCAGCATCGTTCAGCGTGTGAGCCAAGTGGCCGCTGCGGCGCAGGTTCTCGCTGCGATCTGCGGCAGTGAAGCCAAGGTCGCGGCTGAGTCCGCGGCGGACAGCTTCGCCGTCGATCATTGCGATGGCTCGCCCTTGGTCAAACAGTTTGCGTTCGACGGCTGTTCCAATCGCGGTCTTGCCGCTGCCGGTCAGGCCCGTCAACAGCACCGTTGCGGGCTTTTGCCCGAATCGTGCTGCGCGTTCATCCGCTGATACCTGCGACACTTCGGTGGCGTCGCCGTTGTCGCCTGACTCTTCGTCGTCCCAAACGGATTTTGTTTTTGCATCGCCCGACTTGTCCAGGATCATCCCGGCGGCAACCGTTGCATTAGTGATGCGGTCGATCACGATGAACGCACCGGTGCTGCGGTTGCGGCGATACGGATCCAAGTGGATCGAACCGGTCAACGAAACACTGACTCGGCCGATTTCATTCAGCTCTAGCGTCGGCGCGGGACTCCGATGCAACGAATTGACATCGACTCGGTATTTCAACGTTTCGATTGTTCCCGGCAGAGTCTGCGTGGTGTGCTTGATCAGGTACGTTTTGCCAGGAACCATCGCATCGGCATTCATCCACACCAACATCGCGTCAAAATCCGACTTGGACCGTGGCAGGTTGCCTGGTTTGACCATCATGTCGCCGCGGCTGGCGTCGATTTCGTCAGCAAGCGTCAGCGTGATCGATAGTGGCGCGAACGCTTCTTCGATGTCTCCGTCGAAGGTGACGATGCGTTTGACCGTTGATTTTTGACCGCTCGGCAGCACCATGATTTCTTCGCCGGTGCGAATGATGCCGGACGAGATCGTTCCGCAGAAACCGCGGAAGTTCAGGTCGGGTCGGTTCACATACTGGACCGGCATGCGGAAGTCTTGCAGGTTCCGATCGCTGCCGATGTAGACGTTTTCCAGGAAGCTCATTAGCGTGTTGCCGTTGTACCACGGCATGTTTTCGCTGCGATCGACGACATTGTCGCCGTCCAGAGCACTGATCGGAATGAAGTGCAAGTCGGGCAAGTCCAACCGCGTCGCAAAAGACCGGTAATCGTCGCAAATCTGTTCGAAACGTTCTTCGCTATAACCGACCAAGTCCATCTTGTTGATGGCAACGACGACGTGCCGAATACCCAGCAAAGATACGATGAACGAGTGACGCTTGGTTTGGGTGAGCACGCCGTGATCTTCGCGCGCGTCGATCAGGATGACGGCCAAGTCAGCGGCTGACGCACCGGTCGCCATGTTGCGAGTGTATTGTTCGTGGCCGGGCGTGTCGGCGATGATGAATTTGCGTTTGGCGGTGCTGAAGTACCGGTACGCAACGTCAATCGTGATGCCCTGTTCGCGTTCAGCTTTCAAGCCGTCCATCAACAGCGCTGTATCGATCTTACCGCCCGTGGTGCCGACCAGTTTGGAATCGACTGCCAACTGAGTCAGGTGGTCTTCGTACACCATCTTGCTGTCGTATAGCAGCCGACCAATCAGCGTGCTCTTGCCGTCGTCGACGCTGCCACAGGTGATGAAGCGAAGCAACTGCTTCTGCTCATGCTGTTTCAGGTAGGCGTCAATGTCGGTCGCGATGAGATCAGATTTATGTGACATGGGAAGGAAGTCGGTTCTAGTAATTAGGTTTTAGGTTTTAGGAAAAACGAAAGCGTTAGAGGAATTTTGGTTGAGGCATTTGTCCTAACACCTAAAACCAAATCCCTAACACCTTAGAAGTATCCTCGCCGTTTCTTTTCTTCCATTCCTGCGCCGCCTTCGTCTTGGTCGATGATGCGGCCCTGGCGTTCGCTGGTGGTGGCCAACAACATTTCTTGGATGACTTCTGGCAACGTGGTGGCCTCGCTTTCGACGGCGCCGGATAGCGGATAGCAACCGAGTGTCCGGAATCGCACCATCTTGGTCTCTTCCTTTTCGCCGGGCAGCAACGGCATGCGCTCATCGTCGCGCATCAGCAACACGCCATTGCGATTAACCACGCGGCGAGGCGCCGAAAGGTACAGCGGCACGATTGGAATGCTTTCCAAGTGGATGTATTGCCAAACGTCGAGTTCCGTCCAATTGCTCATCGGGAACACACGGATCGATTCGCCCTTGTTGACTCGGCCGTTGTAAAGATTCCAAAGTTCGGGCCGTTGGTTTTTCGGATCCCAGCGGTGCGACTTGTCACGGAAACTGAAGACGCGTTCCTTTGCCCGACTCTTTTCTTCGTCACGGCGAGCACCACCAAAGGCGGCATCGAATCCGTACTTGTCCAGTGCGGCCTTCAACGAGTCCGTTTTCATGATTTCTGTGTGACGCTCGCTGTCTTCCCACGGTTTGATGCCCAGTTTTAGCCCTTCTTCGTTGATGTGAACCAACAAGTCCAAGCCGAGTTCCTTGCGCGCATACTGTTCGCGGAACTCGATCATTTCGCGGAACTTGTACGTCGTGTCGACGTGCATCAGCGGGAAGGGGGGCTTGGCAGGGAAGAACGCTTTGCGAGCCAAGTGGACGAGCACGGCCGAGTCTTTGCCGATGCTGTACAGCATCACCGGTTTTTTAAACTCGGTGATGACCTCGCGCATGATATGGATGCTTTCCGCTTCAAGTTGCTTGAGGTGCGTGAGGTTGTAGTCCGACATGTCGCCAAAGATTTGAGTGTGCGAGAGATTGCGAGAACGCGATTATAAACGGCGTTTTGAGGGATAGTAGTCCGACCGCGATCAGGTTTCCTGGAACCGCGTCGACTCTTTGGGCCATAGCTGAAGGATGACGCCTTCGGATTCTTCGGCATCACCGAGTGGGTAAGTTGCGACTTTTCGCATTTGAAGATTCGCCAAGACGCCCAAATGGCGTGCTTCGCCCCGTTCCTCTATCCACTTGGGGCCTTTCACCAACAGTAGCCGGTCGACGTTCTGCCACCGTGGTTCGATCCAGCGACAGAATTTGGCAATGCTGCCGACCGCTCGCGAAACCACGGTCGTGAACCGAAAATCTTCCAGCAGATCTTCACCGCGAGCACCATAAACGGGCACGGGAACGCCGATCTCCGCCACAATCTCGCTCAGCACTTTGGCTCGCTTGGCAACCGATTCGGCCAAAGAGACTTCGATGTCGGGCCGCAGAATCGACAGGGGGATCCCTGGAACTCCGTTTCCGCTGCCCAAATCCAGGACTTCTTCACCGGCTTCCAGCAAGGGTGCCAGTTGCAAGCAATCGCGAAGATCACGGCTGACGAACAGTTCCCACGTCGTATGCCGGGTCAGATTGATATCTTCGTTCCATCGCCACATGACGGTCACGTAGTTTTGCATCCGCAGCGCGGTCGCCTCGTCCATTTCGATCGAGTGATTTGCGAGAGCGGCAGCGAATTCGGGGTCGAGCGACATGGTCAGTGGGTTCGCGAGAAGGCGAGGAGTCGGAAATATGATCGGTTTGACGGTAAGATCATGACATATCGTACCTAGTTACCGAAACCCATCATGATTGACCACGTTTTTGTTTACGGCACACTCAAAACAGGCCAGTGCCGAGGCGGCTTGTGGCCGGCAAAGCCACTATCCGTCCAGCCCGCCTGGGTGCGTGGGACGCTGTATGGTCGACACGACTATCCCGCCATGATGCCAGGAAATGACCGCGTGTTGGGCCAAGTCTGGAGTTTTGACCCAAGCGATATGACTACCGTGATGCGCGTCCTGGATCAAATCGAAGGCACCAGCCAACCGGGGTATCCGGATCTGTATGTCCGAGCGACGTTGCCGACCTTCGGTCTGGATAACGCCCCGATCGCGCTGGCCCACGCGTACCACTATGCCAAACCACCCGAGCTTGACGGGTTCACGAAAATCGTTGCAATCGACGACCCACCGGGATTCGCACAATGGCCCGCTGTTTCGATGCCATCATAAAACCTCAGGAGCGAACCCTGCGTCCGTTTTATCCAGCCGGGTAAAACGGTCGGACATCGATCCATTTCATCCCAGCCTTCTCGGCCGCCTCGAAACCGAGCGGCGAGTCTTCGAACACCAAACATTTCGTCGGATCGACGCCGAGTTGCCGAGCGGCTTCCAAAAAGACGTCCGGTTCTGGCTTGTGTTTTTCAGTGTCTTCGGCCGTCACGATGGAACCGAACAGTTCGGTGATCCCCATCTTTGCCAATTGCCGATCAATGATCGGGCGAATTCCACCGCTGGCGACCGCCATCGGCAACTTTCCGTGATGGCGGCGAGCAACATCGACGACTGCATCCAATGTTGTTAGTTGGTCGATCAGTTCAGCAAACCTGGCTTCCTTTTTCACCGCCGCTTCATCGGAGTCGACGTCGATCCCCTGCTGCTCGGACAACACCGCGATGATTTTCTCGCTTGGCATTCCGCCCATCGAATAGAACTGACCTTCGGGAAACGCGATCCCGTAAGTCTGCATCGTTTCTCGCCAAGCCACATAGTGCAGCGGCATCGAATGACTAAGCGTTCCGTCGCAATCAAAAATCAAGCCATCAAACTTGTCTGTAAAATCTTCTGTCAACATCAACGACTGCCACCCAAGGTGTTTCCACGACGTCGCTCGCGAATTGAAAAAAAACGATCCCTGCACGCGACGTTGCCAGGGGCCATGACTGGTTGCTGGTGGCTACTGGCCGATTCGGACCAGTTTGCTGCCTGTGCGAACAAGAAAGCCGTTCGCCAGTGGGACGACCGCGTACTGGATCTCGCCACCGAAGTTACCGGGTTGGGCTTCGCCCGTTGAAGTCCACAATCGATTCTCGGCCACGATGTCCAGTTCCGGCCCATTTGCCAAGACTGCGGTGGTGCCGTCCTTACCAAACACGAAAACATGTTCACCGATACCAACCGGCGTTGCCCAATTGGATTCGGGAAGCCGGCCGGTGTATACCGTTTCGCCAGTCGCCATGTCCAGACAATAGACCACGCCGGCGCGATTGGTATAGTAAGCATATTCTCGGTAAACCAGCGGCGAGCCGAATGAGCTGGTCGCCGACGTGTTTCGCCACACGACTTCGGTCGAGTACTTGTTCTCGCCGTCGATTGCGTTGACCTTCATCAACAAGTTCGATTGTTTCGCACCTTCGGATTCTTCGCCGTTGCGTCCTGGCGATGCACCGATCAAGAAGCTGTTGTTTTGTGCCGCGATCGGAGACGCGACAGTGTTGCCGCCGACTTCATCGAATGTCCAAAGCAATGCACCGGAGGCTGGATCGTAACCGTCAACACTGCCAGCGGAGGAAACCACCACCTGTGGCTTTCCATCAATGGCGATCATCATCGGCGACGACCACGAAATCCTTGGCGAACGGTCTGTCTTCCACGCGGTCTTTCCGGTCGCTTTTTCAAACGCGGCGAGATAGGCCGGACCATCGTTGTCGGCCAAAACAAACAGATGCTTATCGTCTTGCGCGACTGAACCGCCCAAGCCAAACCGGCCTTCGTACTTGCCGTAATCGTCAATCAGGTTTCGTTCCCAGCGAACGTCGCCGCCGGGCGACAGAGCGACCATGTCGCCGCTTTCGAAGAACACATAAACACCATCGGCATCGGCGACAGGTGATGGCGCGGCGCGGCTTGTGTAGACGTCGTTCTTGACCTGCAGCGAGCTTGGAAACGACTTTTCCCATTTCTTGGAACCATCGCCCAGCGAATAACACATCACCAAATTTGACTCTTTCATCGGACCATCGACGGCCGTGATGTAAACGTTGTCACCAATCACGATCGGGCTGGATTGGCCGTGACCTGTCAGATCCGCCGTCCAGGTGATGTTGGATTCCGGTGTCCACTCGATTGGCGGATTGAACTCGGAAACTTGCGTGTCACCGCCAAGGAATGTTGGCCAGTCGGCCATGGCTACCGAAGCCGAAGCCGCGACAACCAGGAGAGCAAGAACGGTCGGTTTAAACATGGTCGAATCCTAAATTTCAGTGCAAAGTTGAAGGGAGGCGACATGCTTCGCCATCATAGATTTAATCGCTTGCGATTTACCCCAAGTGCAGGGCAGCCCGAGCGAGTTGCAGCCAGCTTGTGCCGGCTGCATCGGCGTTCATGTCATACGCCTTTGTTGGAATGTACGCACGCTTAGCGTCAACGATTCGAACGGGGACTTTGGTGTGCTTTTCGAGCTGTTCGATTCGTCGTTTATTGGCGTAATGCAGCACGATGAAGCGATCGTTCGTTGTGATCGCCGCAATCTGCCACGCGGCCGCATCCATGCGCAGTTCGGCTAGTTCCAGCATCCGATTCGCGGCCGCCGGCGGCTTCCCGAATCGGTCTTCCAGTTCTTCGCGAATCGCACCGATTTCGCTGGCACTATTGATCTTGGCAATCCGCCGA
Organism: Rubripirellula reticaptiva; assembly: GCF_007860175.1. NCBI lineage: Bacteria > Pseudomonadati > Planctomycetota > Planctomycetia > Pirellulales > Pirellulaceae > Rubripirellula > Rubripirellula reticaptiva. The sequence continues at coordinate 604,498 of NZ_SJPX01000003.1, forward strand.
TACAAATCGATCTTATGACGAAGATCGGGAACATAATCGTCGGGCAAGTAGGCTTCGACGGGCAAATCGATGTCGACGTCCGCTGACAATTTCGGCGGCAGCTTCTGCAGCGTTCGCACGGCGTCTTCGAGCAGCGAACAATACAGTTCGTAGCCGACTGCCGCGATGTGCCCCGATTGTTGACTGCCCAGCAAGTTGCCTGCACCGCGGATTTCCAAGTCTCGCATCGAGATCGCGAAGCCAGCGCCCATCTGGCTGAACTCTTCGATCGCACGCAAACGTTTTGATGACTCGGGCGACAAATGCTTGTGCTTGGCCACGATCAAGTAGCAATACGCTTGGTGCTTGTAACGACCCACGCGCCCGCGTAGTTGGTGCAACTCACTTAGCCCGTAACGGTTGCCGTCGTCAATGAACATCGTGTTCGCGTTTGGAATGTCCAAGCCGCTTTCGACGATCGTGGTCGCCACCAACATGTCAAACTTGTGCTCGATGAAGTCCACCATGACTTGTTCGAGTTCGCCTTCGGGCATCTGTCCGTGACCGACGCCAATCCGAACCTCGGGCACGATCGCTTTGAGTTTTTCGACCAGTTGAGGCATGTCGCCGATGCGATTGTGGACAAAGAAAATTTGCCCGCCGCGGTTCAGTTCGCGGACAATCGCGGTACGGATTTGGTTGTCGTCCCAGCGAACAACTTTTGTTTCAATCGATCGCCGTTCGGCCGGTGGCGTTTCCAAGTTGCTGATGTCACGAACGCCGACCAGTGCCATGTGCAGGGTTCGCGGGATTGGCGTCGCCGAAAGGGTTAGCACGTCGACGTTGCTGTGCAGCGTTTTCAGTTTCTCTTTGACGGCAACACCGAAACGTTGTTCTTCGTCGACAACGACCAAGCCGAGGCTGCTGAACTTGACGTCTTTGCTTGCCAATCGGTGAGTACCAACGACGATGTCGACCTTGCCGAGCTTCAAATCCTGAACGGTTTGTTTTTGTTCGGCACGCGTGGCGAAGCGGGACAGCTTGCGAATCTCGACCGGAAACTCGGCCATCCGTTCGCGAAAGTTATGATAGTGCTGTTCGGCTAACACGGTCGTCGGGACCAACACACCGACTTGGTAGCCACTGGTGACCGCCTTGAATGCCGCTCGCATCGCGACTTCGGTTTTACCATAGCCGACGTCACCGCAAATCAAGCGGTCCATCGGCCGAGTGGATTCCATGTCGACTTTGAGCGCCTCGATCGCCGTCAATTGATCGGGCGTTTCCATGTACGGAAAACTGGCGTCAAACTGTCGTTGCCATTCATTGTCGCGGTCGAACGAGATGCCTTGTTTGGTGGTTCGCTGGGCCTGCATTTCCAGCAATTCTTCGGCCATGTCGGTGACCGCTGACTCGGCCGCTTTTCGCTGGGACTTCCAGGCTTGGCCGCCAATTTTGGCCAGTTTGGGTTGCCGCGTTGTGCCGCCGACGTAACGCTGGATCAAACCGATCCGTGACGCCGGCACGTAGATCTTGCTGCCTTCATCAAACTCGATCGTCAGATGTTCGAGGTGCTGGCCGTTTTTGTCGATGTTGGTCAGACCGCGATAAAGCCCGATGCCGTACGACAGGTGAATGACCAAGTCGCCCGGTTCCAACTGCATCAGACTGTTGATCGGCTTGCCGCGCGACCGCGATCGACCGCGCCGCACCGGGCTGCGGTGGAACAGTTCCGCACCCGTCAACACCAGGACTCTTGCCGCAACCAACCGGAATCCGCCCGACAGTTCAGCGACCGTCAAGTGCAAGCGGCCTTCGCGAGTCGCCGCAGTGTCGTGAAGCAGTTCGGTCAAACGTTCGCCGTCGGCCGGTGTGTCGCCGACCAAGATGACTTCGTGTTCCGCCGCGACAGTGTCGATTTTTGTGAGCGTTTCGTCGAGTGATGTCGCGAACGCGTCGGCCGTGCTGGTTTGCAGATCGACGATGTCTTTCGGTTTTCCTTCGGCAAGCGAAGTAGCCGAAATGACGGCATGGCCCGATAACGATTTCATCAGCTCGTCATAGCTGATCAGGTTGGCGCCGTCATTGGTTCGGCGAATCAAATCGTCAGCCGATTTTTGCGTGCTCTGTGGATCCACCACGATCACGATCGCATCGTCAGGCAAATAGTCGGCGATCGAACCGAACGAGCCCGCGGTCGGTCCTGCGTCGTCTTCGTCGCTGCTGACGCCAACGGCGGCGATCTCGACGTGGTCAAGCGATTCGATGCTGCGTTGGCTGCCCGGATCGAACTTGCGAATCGACTCGATCTCGTCACCAAACCACTCGATGCGGATCGGCTGGGGCTGGTCAGCCGAATAGATGTCCAGCAGTCCGCCGCGAGTCGCAAATTCGCCTGGCAGCGCCACCGCAGTTGTCGCCGCGAAACCGGCTTCGGCCAACCATCGACGAATTTCCTCGGGGTCGACTTCGTCACCGACTGAAATTCGCCGAGTCGAATCGCGTAGTTTTTCGGGCGTCGGCACCAACTGCATCGCGCCACCGATGAACGCTGTCACCAACAGCGGTTTTTCGGGCGACTCGTTGCGCTGCAAAAGTTGTTGCAGCACTTGCAGGCGGTCCGCGTAATCTTCATCGCGAATCGAAGAAGCCGAAACGTCGGCCGATGAAAGCGGCAACGACACGGCGTCGGCCAAACCGAATGCGATCGCGTCGCCGGCGACGATGTCCGCGTCGGCTGCTTGCGGCAACAGCATCAAGATGTGCGGCCGCTCGATCGCGACGGCCGCCGCAAAGACGCCTCGCAGCGAACCCCAGACGCCAGAAAACGCCAGCGTCTTTTTGGTCGTGTGTTTCGACAAACGCGCGCTGATACCCGCGGCCTTGTCCAACAGACGGGGCACGTCAGCGAGTGAATGAACGGTCGTCGAGGAGACGGAATTTGCCATCGGTAGCAGCTTACCGGATACGTCAAGCTTGACTAGCGACCATGCCTCCAACAATTCACGGAACCGGACATTCCGTCGCCCCTTTCAGTATTTGCTACTGGACCATCAAACGTCGACGAAACACTGTGTTTCCGTTGGTCACGTACAAATACTCGTGATTCGCACCGGCCAGCACGCAGCTTGTCAGCGGGTTTGCCGCAATCGGTTTGGGCAGGACACCACACTGACGTCCGGTAGGATCGAAAATCTGTACGCCGACGTCGCTGGTCACGTAGAAGCGTCCCGACTTGTCGACTGCCATCCCGTCACCACGCGAGGCCTTCACATACGGCGGCGGCTCGTTGAACTTGAAGTCGCCCTTCGCATCGATCGGCAACCGCATTTCCATCGTCGGCATCTTCGCGTCAAGTGTTCCGCCCGGACCGACTCGGAACGTCCACGTGTGCTCGCCACCCGAATCCGAAACTGCCAACGTTCCTCCGTCATTGGTTAGTGCGATGCCGTTGGGCCGAGTGATGCCCGTATCGACGACACTGACTTCGCCCGTTTTCGTGTCGATGCGTGTGACTTGTTGCGACTTGGTTTCGGTAATCAAAACAAAACCATCGTTCGTCACGGCAAGGTCATTCGGCGCCAGCCCACTGGCCAGTTCCTTGACCTCGCCCGATTTTGGATCGATCGAGACCACTCGCTTGTTCGCACCCTGGCATCCGTACAGCAATCCATCCGGACCGAACTCCAAACCGCTGACGGCCTCTTTGGCGATCACGGTTCGGGCGCCCGTGGCGACATCGATACGGTAGATCGCAGGCGCCTTCATGTCACAAAAAATGAAGTTGCCGTCCGCGTCGGTGCAAGGTGCATCGGCAAAACCGAGCCCATCGGCAACAACTTCCCAGGACTCACCTGGAATCAGCAGTTTCAAAATCGTCAGGTCGCCACGCAGGTCACCGCGAGTGTCGAGTGTGGGGGTGTGTGTTTCGTTTCGCCACAACCACTTCATCGCTTCGGGGAACTTCAGCCCGCCAAAATCGGGACCATGCTTGTATCCTTCGGCCCAATCGAATCGCACGTCGTAACCCATGTAGTCAAGCGCCGATGCCATCAATTGGTTCGCCCAAGGCCAACTGCCAAACGCGTTGTCGACGTCGCCGCTGGTGTCTGCCATGTAGACGCGGATCGGTTTTTGTTCGGTTTTGCGAACGAGCGACGGATAAACGTTGCCGCCGCGCAAATTGGTGAAGCTGCCGACGCTGCTGTAAACCTTTCCGAACTGGTCCGGTCGCTCCCAAGCCGCGGTGAAAGCACAGATTCCGCCGCTGCTGGATCCGCCGATCGCTCGCATCGCAGGCTCTTTCGCGATGTTGTACTTGGCTTCGACGATCGGCAGGATTTCTTCCATCAACAACCGCGAGTACCGGTCGCCCAATCCGTCGTATTCCAGGCTGCGGTTGGAGGGTTTTTTGTTGCCGGGTTTTGATTTTGTGTTGCCCGGATCAACGAACACCGCGATCGTCGGTGGCATATCGCCAGCCGCGATCAAGTTGTCAAAAACGGTGGGGACACGCCACTTTTGCTTCACGTCAGCAAATCGAGTTCCGTCTTGGAAGACCATCAGTGCTGCGGGTTTGGCGGCGTCATACTGAGCGGGGACATAGACCGACCAATTGCGAACGGTATCGACGAAGATCTTCGATTCGAACGGATCCATCTTGGTCAGCGTTCCCTTCGGCACGTCGTCACGCGGCACAGCATCGGGATGCGGTTGCCACTCGGGCTTGGTTTCTTTGTTTACGGCGACGTCGGAAACCGAATCCTCGTCCCACAACCAACGAAGTGCACCAGGGAATTCTTGGCCGGCGAATTGGCCGCTGTGTCCGCCTTCGGTGAACACTAGTTTGTGGTGGTAACCTGCGAACGCGAGCGCCGCTGCCATGTCTTGGTTGCCGAGTGGCCAATTGCCAAACAGATTGTTCAGGTCGTCCTTGCCTTCTTGCAAATACACCTTGATCGGTTTGGCAGAGTCCTTTGTTTTGCGAATCAAACCGGGATAGGCCCAACCGCCTCGGATGTTGGTGAAGCTGCCGATGTGCGAAATGACTTTGCCAAACTGGTCCGGTCGTTCCCAAGCCGTTGTGAACGCGCAGATGCCGCCCGAGGAGATCCCAACGACGGCTCGATCAGCCGGGTCACTGGAAACGTTCAGCGAATCTAACGCGACCGGCAGAAATTCGTCGATCAAGAATTTCGAATAGCGATCACCCATCGAATCGTATTCGAACGATCGATTGCTGCGATCGACCGCACCTTGGAGTGTCTTTTTGACGGTGCCTGGATTCACAAAAACTGCGATCGTCGTCGGCATGTCGCCCGCGGCAATCAATTCGTCGAAAACCGCTGGAGCACGAAACGCACCGTCTGGTTTCCAATAGTTCTTGCCGTCCATGAACACCATCAGCGAAGCGGGCTGATCGGCATCGTACTGTTCGGGAACATAGACGGCGTAGTCTCGAGTTGTCCCCGGGAATACAGTGCTGTTGTCGAAGACGCCCTCGATTAGCTTGCCGGCCGGTTCGGAATTCTGTTCGGCGGCGAAAACCAGCGACGTGCTGGGCAAGTGAGTGGCGAGGGCAAGAAAGACGGCGAGCAGGGAGGCTGGCTTCATGGCGAGATGTTTGTTTGGCGGGAAGGGCGGGACGATGATCGTTGGACCATGATCATCGTCTGCCAGAGTGCCACAAACAAGTCGTGCAGCAGCCAGTCGTCACCAAAACCGCCAGCTTCAACACCCCTCTGCCATCAACAACTACGGGAAGCTGCGCAGTTGCAAAGTTGGGTATTGGCTTTGGCGGCGACCCGGGAAAGCACTGTCGTACTTGTGTTGCCACTGAAAATATGGGTCGTCTAGCAGGTCGGGCGGGTTGAAGCTGCCGTTTCGGTAAGGATCGTAGCCGTAGCCACTGAAGCGATAAGAATCGGGATAGCCGAAACCGGGGTATCCGGATCCATAACCGTAGCCGTAACTTGATCCCGCAAAACCGGGGCCAGCGTATCCATTGCCGATGCCAATCGAGATTCCGATTCCCGACGACGAGTACCGCTGCGACTGATAGCCGCCGTAACCTTGGCTGCCAAAGCGTTGGTTGCTGTAGCCATGTCCAGCACGGCTGCCGCTGCGGTGACTGTGACTGTTGCTTTGATGATGGTGTCGCTGAGCCTCGGCGGCTGAGTTGCCCGATGCCCAAACGACGGCGGCGACAATGACTAGCAAACGGAACATTCTTGAGCCTTCGTTGAGACGGTGACAGATACCGTCTGAACCCTACAACTCAAACCACGCAATCGCGTTGACAATCTCTTCTGATTCGATCGCCAAGCACAACGTCTTCGTCACATTCGTTGCATCCCGTTCGTTCATCGCCAACACAACAATTGAGTCTGAACAGCACCGACGGATGCCTGCCAATCGCGCAGGTGTGCTGGCAAAGCGTGCTCGCCCAAACGTGGTTCTTGTTCGATCGTGAAACCGGCATCGGCCAACAATCGAGTAATTCCGGCGACTGAGTTGCGATCGATGCTGTCATCTGTTTCGTGAACTTCGACATAGATCGCTTCGATTCGCGGCAAGCAATCTGCAATCTCCTCGATCACCCGTTGCTCGGCACCTTCGATGTCAATCTTCAAAAAGCTGACCTCGCGGTCCTTGATGTACGACGACAGCCGAACACCGCGAACGCTTGTCTGTGTCGTTCCCGCGCGTTTGGCCCAAGCCGGATCGACTGAGTTTCCTCTCGCGTCACCGGTCGTTTGAATATCGCCATAGAAATCGATCGGTCCGTCCTGGTCGACGACGGCTGCGTTGATGCATTTGACGCCAGGCACGTCGTTGAAATCGAAGTTTTTTTGCAGCACCTTGAACGTGAAGGGATCGGGTTCGAAACAAATGATTTCTGCAGTCGGCCAGCGCGACTTCCATTCCATCGCCGAAACGCCAATGTTGGCGCCACAGTCGATAATCAGCGGCCGATCACCCTGGGGTGTAAAGAAGGAGGGGAAGTCGTCGATCTGGCGCACCATCGACTCAGCCGCATCGCGATTGTGAAAGAACAACTGAAAGCCGCGGAATTTCATTCTTTGCATGAATGCATCGTTTGGGGGGGGCTGAAAGCGGACAGCTTAGCGAAGGAATCGCAATTCCGGTGCTTGGGCGATGCAGATTGGAGAGTCAATGGACCTGCACGCACACCCTGCACACGTCAATCGAACTCCGTTGGCAAGCTCCCTTCACCCGAAGCCGCCGTTGATTCGATATAACCACGGACTCGCAGAGCGTCCAAAACTGCCGCCCGACCGATTTAAATTCAATGACTGATTTTCATCTTCACATCTCCGGCACGCTTGGATTGTTGCTGGGCGTTTGCTTAGCCGCGGGCGTGTTTGCGGATCTGCTGTACCTGCCCAAGGTGACGGCGTATCTGCTGGTCGGCTTGTTGGTCGGCCCCAGTTTGCTGGATTGGGTTCCGGGCGAGCACCTTGAAATGCTCGAACCCTTATTGATGCTGGCGATGGCGATCGTGCTATTCAACTTGGGTTCCGAATTCACTTTCACCAAATTTCGGCGGGTGGCGAAACGTTGTTTGGTGTTATCAGCAGCCGAGATCTTTGCGACGGCGACGCTGGTGACGGTCGGACTGTTGATGTTCGGTGCCTCGCCTAGCATGGCGTTGCTGCTGGGCTGCCTGGCGGTCGCGACGGCACCGGCGACGACGATTCTGGTGCTGAAAGAGTTTCGCTCGGAAGGCCCGGTGACCGAAAGTACCGGCTTTTTGGTCGCGATGAATAACTTCGCTTGCATCTTGATGTTCGAGTTTGGCTTTCTTGCGATTCAGTTGATTCAAGGAAAGATGGAAACGCCACTGGGCGAGCAACTGCTTAGCGTGGTCACGGACATCGTCGGATCCTGCTTGTTAGGTATCGCGGGCGGTTTGCTCGTCAGCTATGGATGCGGGCTGCTGAATTCAAAACGTTGGTTGGTGTTGCTAGTCGCGACGACCACGTTCTTGCTAGGACTAACCGAGTCGCTACACATTCCGTATCTGTTGACGTTCTTTGTGATGGGAGTCACTGTCGCCAACACGTCCGACTATAAATCCAAAATCGCCGACGAACTGGACCATTTGTCCGGTTTATTGGCAGTGCTGTTTTTTGCCGTTCACGGAACCGGGTTAGACATTGGACAGTTCTTGGCCGCAGGTATTTTGGGCGCCGTGTACATCGTATTTCGCATCGCCGGCAAGTGGATTGGCGTTTACGTTGCCGCGCGTGTCACGAAACAACCGATGGAAGTGCGTCACTGGCTGGGAGCCTGTTTGATGGCCCAAGCAGGCGCGGCAATTGCGCTGTCAGCGATCGCGGTCCAGCGTAACCCCGAACTCGGCAAGCCGGTCCAGGACATCATTCTCGGGTCAGTCGTGTTGTTCGAAATCATCGGGCCGCTGCTGATTCGCAAGTCGCTGTTGGAAACCGGCGAAGTCCCCTTGGCTCAAGCCATCAATCACACGACTCGCACGCCGATGGAACAGTTTCGCAGCGTGGTGGATCGGTTTCGTTCGAGCATGGACGGCCGAGAAATTGCGCCGTCGAAAAACAGCCGCGTCAAAGTCAGCGATCTGATTCGCAAAACCAGCGGGATTCATCAATCGGCAAACTTCGACGAAGTCGTTGACCACATCGAGCACAGCCATGACAACACCTATCCCGTTGTCGATGACAAGTTTTCGGTCGTGGGAGTGATCCGCTATCCACTGCTCAGTGACGTGATGTTCGACTTGAGCGCATCGACGCTGGTTCGAGCCGAAGACTTGATCAGCGTCAGCGACGTGATTCTGCATCCCGATGAACCTGCGACACGTGCGTTTGAATTGTTCCAGAACGAAACCGACGACTGCATTCCGGTCGTAACACGAAACAACCCCAGTGAGTTGCTAGGCGTGGTCCGCCGCAGTGACGTGGTTCACGCGCTGATCAGTCAACGTCGCAACAAGAGATAACGCCGGCGCGCTTCAAGCCAATCGGATTCTAATTTTGGCTGTTTCTCTTGAAGAGGACTGGCGCCCCCATTCGACAAGTGGTTACTCAACGATCATGGTTCCGTTCATGACCATCCAATGGCCCGGAAACGTGCATAGAAACGGGTAGTTGCCGGGAGCGGCAGGAGCGATGAAGTTGACCGTTTGTTCATCACCTGGATCAACGATGTCCGTGTGGACGAGTACTGCGTCCGTCTCGGGAATGTAATGACGCGACACTGCGGTGGGGTCAGCGATCAAACGGTTTCCCAATTCGCCGACTTGCTTTAGCGTTCCCGGTCGCACCAACACCCAGTTATGAGGAACAACGTCTGGATTAGAGAGTCTAAGCGAGATTGGCTCGTTGGCTTTGACCCTGAATTGTTTCGTCGCGAAGGCCAAATTCTGGCCGGTTACGATCTCGATCTTTCGTGCCGAAGCAATCTCGCTTTGCCAAGGATTCACCTTCTTTACGTTGTCAGCCGCAAGATCAAACAGCAATGGGTGAACCGCGATCGTTTTCTCGCGTGCGACATATCCGGGAAAGTCAACGAATGGTTGGGCCATCTTGTGGACGGTGACGAACAAGTCATGCCCCATACCGCTCGGCGAACACGTCAACGTGTCGACTTCGTTGACATGCATACGAAGATGCAATTGATTGACCGGTTGCAGATCCGGAATTTCAAGAAACACCGAACGACCATCGGGCAGCACCGTTGCCGATGTAATCGACAAATGATCGTGACCCGGCGATCCTGGATGTGTCGTTGACAGCTCCGGCGATCCATAGGCGGTGCTGTAGTGGTAGTTCCAGCACTGGGCAAATTGTTGCTCGGGATCTTCGGCAATCGCGGGATCAATCGCAGCGGAAAACGTAACTTGAACGCCATTGCTGTGGACGTGAAATCCCGTCGGGACTTGAACTGAATCGCCGGTGTATCGCACTCGCTGAAAACAACCATCGTCGGGCGTGTACGATCCCCAACCGTTCATACCGGAAACGTACAACTGTCCATCAACAGGGTTAAATCGACCGCGATGGGCACCTGAAAGGAAATCGCCCGTCATCGGAACAACGGCTCCTTGCGATTGTCCATCCACTTCGTCACGCAAAACAACGAACCAGGATCCGGTGCCGAACGAGAAATGCACCAACTGTCCGTCGAGCGGGCCAAAGGTATCGCTCGCAACGTAGGCTTGCCCGCCAGCGCTATTGTCAATTCCGCGGGGCAGATAAACCAACGGCAACTCGGGCGGTTGGCCATCGATTGGTCCTCGGTACCCAAAGTGGGATGGCGATTCTGACGCCGAGTGACTCGATGGACGAACCAAGTTGATCGCCGAGGCTGGCGTCCATTGCCCTTCCGACACCGGAACGGTCACGCCACCGTCCGGCAAAATCCCCAATCCGTCTGGATTGCGAAATCCTGTTGCGATGGTTTCCGCTTTTGTTCCGTCACCGCTGATCCGCAGTAAACCCTGGTTGCCCGATGCCGTGTAAAAGTTGCCCGCCGCGTCTCGTTGCAAGCCGCAAATGAAATCGTGTCCAGCTGGCGAAGTGACAAAGGCGTTGCTGAAACATTCGTAGAAGTCTGCTTCGCCGTCACCGTTTCGATCTTCGAGGCGTGTCAATTGATCGCGACACTGAACAAAAATCTTCCCATCCGAAACGACCAAGCCGAGAGGCTGGTGCAGTCCAGATGCGAAACGTCGCCAATGTGCTTTGCCTGACTGGTTTGATCCGAATGTGATTCCCGACACTCGCCAAACATCGCCTTGCATCGTGCAGACCAGTGCGCTGCCGTCAGGTAGGAAATCGTGGTCGCCGCAGAACAGGGGTATTTTCCACGGATTGTCCGTCGGCAACTCGATCGTATCGATCGCATAGGGAGTTTCGGTTCCGAGCACCACGTCGGTCTCCAGCACATCCGGCCACTGAGACGTCCCGCCCGAAATCGCCGCTCTTAGCGAATGTTTATCCACGGGCGCAACTTCGCGAACGAATTTTCCATCGTCGACCCAAGGTGAATCGAGATACTCGGCGTCGCCGATGCGGTAGGCAAACACAATCCGTTTTCCGTACCTGTAAAAGCCGTGGTACTGAAATGATTGGTCGGGTGCCTTGGATTTTTCGTGTTTGACGAGTTGGCCTCGCGGTTTCAAGCCGTCGACGAAACCATGACGAACCGAATTTAGTTTGACAAAACCGCCCGACCAGACTGCGTCGTACGAAAGAGTGTCCGGGTTGAAACAAGTTGCCAACTCGCCGTCATCACCAAGTTGCACGCATACGCCGCGAGGAATTGTCAGCCCCTTTGCACGAAAGACACCTGACTGAACCGAACCAAGCTTGGCGTCGTTCCAGCGCCCGTCCGCCCAAGTCTGTTCGTCCTGGTTTCCCCAATGGCCTTGGTCGCCACCATCGAGTCCAGGGTACGGCGCGATCAACGCGCGAAAATGCGTAGCAGCGCGATAGTGCTCGGCTTGCTTCGTGTAAAAATCGTACTGTCGGTCACGATTGACGTCGGCACGGCAGTGTGGCCAACGACTCGGTTCAAGTGGCTCGCGTGTGACCTGAAAGTGCGCAGACTGATGCGAGTGAGCTGTTTGCTGCTGCGTTTCACGGATTGCGTGTTGCAGGGATTCACTTAGCGGTTGGCCGTCGCGTCCCAGTTCACTTAAGAACCGAAACAAGTCGACCTGTTGCTCGTCTCGCATCGCGCCGGCCAGTCCGTCTGGCATCACTGTATCACCCGCAATCAGTTGCTCAATATCGTCGGATGCGATTCGAGTCTCGACGTTTGTGTTGGTGTCTCGCAGTGTCACACCAACTTCGTCGTCAGCGATTTTGTATCCCGACAAGATTGACCCGTCAGATCTTAGAATTCGCCACGTCGTGTACTCGGGTTTCACTTCACGTTTGGGCCACAGCACTGATTCAATGATTTGATTTACCGTGCGATCTTTTGCCAAGACCGACAAGTCGGGACCAACCGCGCCACCGAGTGATCCCACGCGGTGGCATGACAGGCACGCTGTTTTTGAGTCGGCGAAGACTCTGGCTCCACGTTCCGCATCACCATGTTTGAGCGATTGAGCGGCGAAGCGTTCCACAATCGCAGCGTCGTAGGGCATCTCCGTCAGGCTCGATTGACTAATTGCCGGCTCCGTCGCTTTCGGGGGTTTCGCTTCTCCGATCGCGGTGAGGTTCCAGTATCCAACAGTTGCTCCGTCTCGATCAACAATCGTCGCAGCCTCCGCACTCAGTTCGCGAATCCCTTTCGAGATTCGTACCCAGTCGATCTGGCCATCACAGCGAAACGTTCCTTCGACCAATCTTCCGATCGCAAACGCTCCGGCGACCCTGGTTTCAAGATTGCGTGATTCGATTGTTTGATCCGCGACTTGTTTGCCATCGGCATATAAACGCACGCGATGTGCCTCGTAGTGCATCGCAAGTGAATGTGGCTTCCCATCGCAGATCATCGACGTGCTACGAACGTGATCAGGAACGCTGCCAGGCAGGTAAACCGTTAGCTCGCCGCTTCCCTTCATCGTGAACATTTCCCAGTGATCTGACGACGCCTTTGTATCGCTGGCCACCAACAAGTTGTATTGATCGCGACTGTGAATCGTCGCCCGAACTTCAACGGTGATTGGCGGGACGCGATAGGCACTCGCACCGGGAAAAACACGTCCCGATGATCGGCTGGAATCGTTTGTCGAGGGTTGGGGACCGGTCGGCTTTGGACCGCCGCTGCCAGGTTTGGCGATCTCTTTTCGAACCCAGTCCAGTCCATCGCGATTTTCTAACAGCGACTGGCGAGCGTCCAATTCTGGGCGATGGTCGAGGATCCCGATCGGACCTTGGTAACCACTTGCGACGAGAGTACGAATCATTGCCAGTTCGTGTTCCCCTTTGCCAATGCCAAGTATCTTTGGCTGAGCCTGTCGGTTCATGCCGTTCAAGTTCACGCACAGCAAATAGGGCAGCATCTGATCGAGTGATTCTTTCCAGTCGTCGATATGCCCATGGCCATGATGGAAGTTGTAAACGATGCCGACGTGAGTTTGCCCCAGCTCGTGCAGTCGCTTGCAAACGGCCACAAGATTCTTTGGCTCGCCGCCCCAACCGCCATGGTTGTACAGTCCGAGTTTGCAATCTATCTCGCTGGTGCGGCGGCATAGCGGCAGCAGACTCTTTGCAGCGGCTTGAACTTGTTCGGTTGCTGAGCCTTCGCCAGGAGCCGCAAGCGTTTGCCAAATCTGAGGATGGATCTCGTACTTTTTAAACAGCTTGAACGCGTCCTCGTGAACGCTCCAGAATGCAAAGAACTCGATTCCCTGCTTTTTGTATTCCAGAATTTCCTGTTCAAAGGTGGGCACATGCTCGTCGCGCCAATCGTAGGCACACCGAGTAATCCTCAGTTCCTTCAGCATCGACGCGCGTTCGGCTGGGCTGCGTTTCGTCGCGTCGAACGGGACGATGCACCAAGCCACCTGGTTGTCGATACGAAGCAGATCGGCAGGCTCGGCACACCACGATTCGCCAATGTCCAGTACCGAAAGTAGGACGCTTAAAAAGATCGGAAATACCGTCGCCTTGGTTTTATTCATCGCGACATTGTCTGCGACACCCCATCAGCGATCAAGCGTTTGCGATCAAACCATACGACTCTAACCAATCAGACGATCCGATCAGACGGCCGGGCGGCGGTTGACAACGATCATCCGAGCCACTGCATAGCAACCAATCGCGGTTAGGATTCCGGCCGTGTCGGCTGCGAAATCCATCACGTCCGTTGTTCGGCCAGGTACCAGACCTTGAGTGATCTCGTCAAACGCGGCGTAAGCCATGCCAACAGCCGCGATCATCGCGAACCGCTTCAGCAACCGGTCGGAGTTCGTCGTATAGCACATCAGTAGCGCCAGGCCAAAGAAAGCCGAGAAATGCTTGATCTTATCGTTGACCTTGGGCGAAAAATCGTGAACCGCTGGCAAGTGCGTTCCGGTAAATATCGCGATCCAGTAAATTGCTAGCGCAACGATGGCTAAACGGATTCCCAGGAGCGAAACTTTGGTGACCGGGCGCATCGGCGGGTTTTCGATCGAGTAGGCTGGCGAGTAGGTTGACATCCTAGCGGCAGTGGCTGGGACCATCCGACGTTGAATTGGTTGACGAGTTTGTAGCACACGTTTACCCGTTTTTCGTAGAAACTGAAAGTCGCCGCATCGCTTTCGGACAAACCGCTTTGACCCTCGCGATCACTTTCTTCCGCACAAGCTTCCATCGTTCTTATAAGGTGCCTCTCGTGAATCGTTTTGCGACATGCTTGCTGTTTTCGACATGGTTGAGTCTTACTCCCTTGTCCCGTGCCGACGACCCTAATACCGCCGCAGCGGAATCGAAGGCGGTTTCAACTAGCCCAGTCGGAGGGGCGGCGTCAGAAAAAGAGGCAGCCTCAGAAAAAGGGGCAGCGCCAGCAAAGCAGTGGAAGCCGCTTTCGGCAAAATGGACGGCTTGCCAGTTCGGCGGCGACGGTCCGACTGAGATCACGCCAAACGAGAAAGAGGGCGCTGCGATCAAAGTCGAAATCGGCGATCCTCTCTCCGGAGTCCGCTGGGACGGTGAAGTCGCCAAAGAAAACTACGAAATCGAAATGGAAGGACGCCGCACCGAAGGGTTCGACTTCTTCTGCGGTCTGACTTTCCCGGTCGGTGACAGTCACGTCACGTTTGTGCTGGGCGGTTGGGGCGGCGGCGTGGTGGGGATCAGTAACATTGACGGAATGGACGCTAGCGAGAATGCACAGGCGTTCTATAAGACGTTTGCGAACGGCGAGTGGCAGAAGATTCGCGTCCGCGTCGACCCCGAGCAAATCCAGTGCTGGATCAACGACAAAGTTGCGATCGAGCAAACTCGATCCGATCACCGTTTCGATCTTCGCTATGAGATGGAAGTCTGTCGGCCGCTTGGGCTTGCCGCTTACATGTGCAAGGCCGAATACCGGAACATCCGAGTACGTGAGTTGACCAAAGCCGAGCTAGCCGAAGCCAAAAAAGCAGCGGAAATCCGGGCGGCCGAAGACGATGAGTGATGAACCACGAATGATGCGCAACGAATGATAAACAACGAAGAATCTGAAAAGCTGCTGCTTGAATTTGATACTCACTGGATGACGCGAGCCCTCGAGCAGGCGTTCGCAGCATCGACGGCCGACGAGGTTCCCGTCGGTGCGGTGATTGTTCGCGACGGCGATTTGATTGCGTCGGCATCGAATCAGCGAGAATCGCTGCATGATCCGACTGCTCACGCGGAAATGATCGCCATCACTCAAGCAGCCGCGTCCATCGACGATTGGCGTTTGGAGCGATGCACTCTGTATGTGACGCTAGAACCGTGCCTGATGTGCGCTGGTGCGATTCTGCAATCCAGAATCCCGCGCGTCGTGTTTGGGGCGACCGATCCCAAGGGCGGTGCCGTCACCAGCCTGTTTCACGTGTTGGAAGATCCCCGGTTGAACCACCAATGCTTGGTGACCGGCGGGATCCTGGCGGAACAGTCCGGCCGCGTGCTGACGGAATTCTTTGCCGCAAAGCGCGCGATGGGCAAAAAGTAGTTGCTGTTTCTCGTTTGCAGCGAAAAATCAGCTTGGTCGATCGGAAAAGGCCTGATTCAGCCGGGTTTCGCGCTTTAGCGTCGCTTGGGCAGCATGGTTTAAGTTGTTCCGGTTCTGATGATTCTTACTCTTTTGCCACTTCTATCGCCAAAGAAGCTAAGCCTTTTCGACTGACCTGGCCGATACTACCGTCATAACCCGAAGTTTTCCGGTTTGACGCGGCTTTTGTGGCCTTGTCGGAAGGAAACGGGGGGCGTCGAAAGTTGTTTCGGCGATTGGGATGACGGGAATCGGCTGCGGGTCGGTTCCCCGAGAAAAATTAACTGCAAGACGGTGGAACAAGCGATGTCGGTACGGAAGCTGACTGCAAGTCTACTCACAGCCCTGGCGTTGCTGGGCGGAGTCGCATCGGTAGGCGCCCAGGAACATTTTCCTGCGGCTGATCCTTTCGCGTTCGATCCCGACTTCAATTGGTTCGAGCCCGTCTACGACGTGGACTTGGCCGATATGAAGCCGAGTAAGCGAGCGCCAACAGGTTGGTTCGCGACATATGATCGCTTGAACCTTTACGGCTCGCGTCCTGAACTGGACGAACCGGGCACCAACTTGTCAGGCACGACGAATGCCGAAACCAAGTTGGATTCGGGTTGGGGGCACCGATACGAAATCGGTTACATGCTTCCCGATGCCGACAAAGGCTGGACACTCAATTGGACTAGCAACAACGTTCACCAAGCCTACGCGGTTCGGCGTGAACGGTTTAACCGGTACAACGGTGGTCAAGTCACGGGCGGCAGCGGTGACAGCGACGCTTTCGGCGCGTTCGGCTTTGAAACGCCACCCGGTGTCCGGAACAACGAAGGCTATAGCTATCGATTCATCGATATCGCGACGTCGGAAAACTTCATCAACTACAACAGCTACGAATTGAACAAGACGTGGCGAATGGAACCGTATCACTATGGTGGTATTCTAGAACCGTTGGTGGGTCTGCGTTGGATGCGAGTGAAGGACTACAACTTCTCGCAAAGCTTTAACGTTGACGTCAGCGACCCACTTCAGGGTGAGCCCATCGACAGCATTGTCGAGCAAATGACATCCGACAACGCGATCACTGACAACGACTTGTTGGGTGGGCAAGTGGGTTTCCGATACATGAAAGCGATGGGTCGGTTCACGTACTCAAGCGACTTCAAGTGCTTCTTCGGCGGCAACTATCAGTGCTCGACCTACGATCGAACGATCGAACGCGTTGTATACGACAACCCGGTGACCATCGGTGATCCACCGATCTTCATTGATCACGATAAGGATACGACCCGTCCTCAGTACACTCGCAACGAAGAGTTCTTTGTTGGATTCGACGTCCGAGGCGAAGTTGGTTATCAGTTGACCAGGATGCTCCAAGTTCGTGCTGGCTTTCAAGTCATCGACATCGCTCGTGGCTTGTGGCGAGGCGGCTCAGGCACCGGTGGTGTCGTGTCGGCTGGCGACAACGATCAAGACTATGTCATGGTCGGCGGAACGTTCGGGTTGAGCCTGAACCACTAAGAAAAATCGTTATCCCAATTGCGAAATCGAAAGCGGCTGCTGGAAGGAAACTTCCGGCGGCCGCTTTTTTTCGTTGCGCCGACAAATTCAATCGCAAAAGCTTCGGCACGTATGCTTGGCCGAATGATCATATCTAGGCGCATAAAAAAACCGAAACGATGGCACAGTCCTGAGACTAGCAACCGTTTCGGCGATGTGTGTTCTTCAATCGGGTCTCGGCCGCGGCCGATTTCGAATTACGCTTTGGTCGCGAGAGCGCGTAGTTCGTCAAGTTCAACCGTCAAGCGGTGACGCAGAGGGCTTTCTGGACGCAGTTCGTCTTCGAGCAATTCCTCGGCCTTGTCAAAAGTTTCTTCGGTTCGGTCGTTGGTCTTCATCAGTTGCCGAAACATGGTCTCGACGGTGGACTCGGTAAGCAAAATATTCTCCCTTTTAAAATGAAACACGGCAATGCTGCGAGGAACGATGTGTCTCGAATCGCGGACTTAATTAGAGAACCGTCCCTGTCGCCATCCGCAGCAATCTCGCACCCTCTAATTCTAGAATAGCGAAACCTGTCTGCAAGGGCTAAAGATCGTTGGGTTGGCTCGAACACCAAAGTAAGTTGTCACCGCGACTGCAAACTAAACGGCCGCTTTCTCTTCGACGCTGCCGCTACGGAGTTCCGCAATATGCTTGGCGGTCTGCGCGACTGTGAACCGAATCTGTTCTTCACTGTGCTCGCTTGTCACGAAAAAACGTAACCTCGCAGCCGATTCGTCGACTGCGGGATACAAAATCGGTTGGACGTTGATGCCATCGGCCTTCAAACGGTTCGACAAACGAAGCGCGAGCATCGAATTGCCCGTAATGACAGGGACGACCGGCGTTCCGGCGCTATCGCCGGTGTCCAGGCCCGCTTCTTGACAAAGCGACAAGAACAATTCGCTGCGACTGCGCAGTCGATCCACTCGGTCGGGTTCGCGCTCGAGCGTGTCGATTGCCGCGAGTGCGGCGGCAACTTGTGCGGGGGGCATTCCTACGCTGAACACAAAGCCGGGCGCGGTGTAACGCAGCAATTCGACTAACGCCTCGCTACCGGCGATGAAACCGCCGCACGATGCGGCACTCTTACTTAACGTGCCCATCCAAATGTCGACGTCGCGTGCGTTGACACCGAAGTGTTCAGACATCCCTCGACCGGTCTTCCCCATCGTCCCGAAACTGTGGGCTTCATCGACCATCAACATCGCACGGTGCTTTTTCTTGACTTCGATGAACTTCGGCAGGTTCGAAAAGTCACCGTCCATGCTGTAGACGCCTTCGATGACGACCAACACGCGACGATACTGATCTCGTAACTCGACTAGCATTCGGTCGAGTGCGTCGTAGTCGTTGTGCGGGAACGGTCGGCGACGCGCCCCGGAAAGCAACGCGCCTTGGACAATGCTGTTGTGTGCTAAAGAGTCGTGAATAATCAAGTCGCCAGCACCGACCAAGTGGCCGATCGTCGTTTCATTGGTTGCGTGACCACCGACCATTAAGATCGAATTGTCGACTCCGATCCAATTTGCGATCCGTTTTTCCAGTTGCCCGTGGATTGGTTTTTCGCCCGAAACCAAACGGCTGGCCGACACGCTGGTGCCGTACTCGCGAACCGCATTGGCCGCAGCATTGGAAACGTCCGGGTGGCCGCTGAGTCCCAGGTAGTTGTAGCTGGCAAAACTGATCAGTTTTTTGCCGTCAACGATCGTCGTGTCGCCAACGATTCCGTCGTGGACAGTGAAGAACGGATTTGGCACACCGGTCATCAGCATCTGACGCATGGTCGTTTTCAGTCGACGGTACTCGGCGAACTGTTCAACGCTGTCTTCGGCTTCGACCGGCTCGACTTTAGCGGTGCGGACGCCCGTTGCTGTGATGCGAGAATCAGCTGTCATCGCATCGTCGTCGTGAATTTCGCCACGCAACATCGCTTCGGCGATCGATTCGCCGCCGGGTGGCAAATACCGCTGGATCGCAACTGCAGTTTGTCCGATGGTTTCGATTTCATCCAAAACTTGTTCGGGAAAGCGACCACCAAACGTGCGTTCTAGCTTTCTTGCGATTTCCAAACGTTCCAGACTGTCCAAACCCAAATCCAACACGATGTTGGTGTCCAGGTTCAATTTTCCTGCCCGTTCGCCAGCGACGTGACGCACATGGTGACCGATGACTTCGACAATCGCGACGCTGACGTCGGATGCATCGATCGCCTGCGTACCGCTCGCCGAGGCTGCTTGCATCATCGGCGCAGCATCCGTTGGAGCGTTCCCACCGGATTCTTCCCAGCGGACCCATTTGGCGATCAATTTCAAGTCGCCGTCTCGAACCGCGTGCAAGCAAGCGTGACGCTGGATTTTGCCGCTGCTGGTTTTCGGGATGCTACTGTTGCGGACCAAGTAAACCGCGTCCGGAGGTAACTCGTGCTCGGACGTTACGGCTCGCCGAATTGCTTGGATTTGTGAATCCCAATCGATGTTTCGGTCGCGAATGACTTCGGCAACGATCACCAACTGTTCGCGACCATCATGCTCCATCGCAACCGCCCCGACCGATCCAGCTTGAACGGCCTCAGACGCTGATTCGACCGTTTCTTCGATGTCTTGCGGGTATCGATTCACGCCACGGACAATGATCATGTCCTTCAAACGGCCGGAAACGTAGAGCTGGTTTTCGTACAAGAATCCCAGGTCACCGGTCCGCAAGAACGGCCCGTCGCCATCGATCGTTGTGGCTCGAAACGTTTGGTCTGTTGCCTCTTTGCGACGATAGTAACCTTGTCCGACCGATGGGCTTTGGACCCAAATTTCGCCGATCGAATCACCCGGCAGTTTCTCGCGAGTTTCAGGGTCGACGATTAGAACCCGTTCGTTTGATAACACGGCGCCACAGCCCACTAGCTGGCGAGCCGCGTTATGTTCGGACGAAACCGGACGTACGATTTTCTGTTCCAATCCGCGACCGTCAAACGTCGTGATCACTGGACGCGGTGTCGTCGGTCCGCCAGTGACAATCAACGTGGTTTCGGCCATTCCGTAACATGGCAGCGAGGCGGACGCATTGAAGCCGAGCTTACCGAATCGATCGGAAAACTCTCGCAGCGTTGATTCGCGAATAGGTTCAGCGCCGTTGAAGGCGATTTTCCACTGCGAAAGATCAACGCCCTCGAGTTCTGAATCCAAAATTTTGTCAGCACAGAGCTGGTACGAAAAGTTGGGACCGCCGGAAATCGAGACGTTGTATTTCGATATCCCTTGCAGCCATCGCACCGGACGTTGCAAGAACGTCATCGGGCTCATCAACACGTTTGGCCGTCCCATGTACAACGGCATCAGGACTCCGCCGACCAATCCCATGTCGTGATACGTCGGCAACCAACTCATGCCGACAAATTCGTGGTCTGGTTCAAACGCTTCCAAGATCAATTCACTGTTTGCGATCAGGTTGCCCTGGTTCAGCATCACGCCCTTGGGCGAACCCGTCGATCCGCTGGTGTACTGCAACACCGCCAACGAGTGCTCGCTAAGTCTTGGGCGTCGCCAGCCGGCTGCGTTTCGGCATTTGGGATCGTCGGTACCAAGCAACTGCACGCCGATCAAATCATCGTGCTGTTGGTCGCCGGAAAGTTGTTCAACGATGCTGCGGGTCGACAGTGCCCACCGCGCATTGGCGTCCACCACGATCGAACGAATTCGCGAAGCCTTGCGGTTTCGCCGCGGCGGATAGGCTGGGACAGCGATTGCGCCAGCCGCATGACAGGCAAAGAACCCAGTGACAAATTCCAGACCGGGCGGGTAAACCAACAGGACTCGGTCGCCTGCTCGAACGCGACATTCCGACTGCATGTAGCCCGCCAGCGCGCGCACTTCGTCCCACAACTGGCTGTACGTCAGTCGTTGTTCGACCGATTCGGTATCGGTGAAGATATACGCAGTGTCGCTCGGTCGGTGCGCAGCCCAATGTTCCAAGACCGATACGAAATGGTCTCTCGGAGGCGACTGGGTGCCGAAATACGTGTGCAAGTCCACGGAGCGAATCACCGATTGGTTTGCGGGAAAAAAAACGAAGGAACTGAGATCGGGCCTAATACGTTAACCTGTTTCAAACAATCCTTTAGAATACCGAAACGGTCATTGGCGTCATCGTGGCACTGTGAGTTTCGGAAGAAAACGGATCAAACTACCTGATCCCTACCGATTCCAAGCTTTGTGCGGATGTCGCACCTGGACAAGCCGAGTCACGATTCTAATCAACCTCAATCTTTCAACCGACTAAAGATGCCGACTTCCAAACCAACCGCCGGTAACGAGTCTCAGCAACCAAAACAATCTATAGCCGACATGGAATCCCCCCCGGTGGTTGGTCAGCCGATGGCATTGGTCGACCGAGTGGTCAACTTGCTTGATCCGGCCGGGAACATCTTTATTGGGACCAGTTTCGATGATGCACGAATTGCCGTGCGCAGCGGTAACGTCGACGCGATTCGTCGAATCGGCGGTCAATTCGCGATCTTGGAACAATCCGGCAAGACCCTTCGCATGGCCCGTTCGATTGGCCGCCCGATGCGATATTTTCTGGCCAAACGAGCCGAAGGGCCGGCGTTAATCGTTGCCGAACGGATGGACGAGATCGCCGAGCAACTTGAAAAAGAAGGGCTGATCGACCAGTTTCGTCCGGCTTACACGCGAATGGTGCCGGCTCACCATCTGTTGGAACTGCAATTGGTCGGTTGTCCGGATCCCAACCCAAAATTGCATCGGTTTTTTGCACCCCAGCGAAATCGTTTGCCCGCCAAGATTGACGAAATTGGACAGGCGTACATTGGACGTTTGGCCGAGTCGATCGACGGATGGCTGGAAACGATTTCGCCAGACGAGCCGATCGGCGTGATGTTCAGCGGCGGCGTCGACAGCGGCGCGGTGCTGATGGTGTTGGATTTCCTGGTCCGACGTCGCGGCCAGTCGCCATCGCGAATCAAAGCGTTCACGTTGTCCGTCGGCCCCGATTCAACCGATTCACAGCAAGCGGCTGAGTTTTTGAAACGGGTCAATCGCGAAATGTTTTTGGAAGTCGTCACGGTGCCAGTGTCTTCGGTGTCGTGGCGAGACGCGGTGCGAGTGATCGAGGACTACAAGCCGCTTGATGTTCAGTCGGCGACGATGGGGTTGGCACTGCTGAAAGAAGTTCGCCGGCGCTATCCGGATTGGATCCACTTGATCGATGGCGACGGTGGCGACGAAAACCTAAAGGACTACCCCATCGAAGAAAACCCGGAACTGACCGTCCGCAGCGTGCTGGGCAATCGGATGCTGTATCAAGAAGGCTGGGGCGTTGATGCGGTCAAGCATTCTTTGACTTACAGCGGCGGGCAGAGCCGCGGTCATGTGCGAACCAGTGCACCGGCTACGTCACTGGGATTTCGCGGATTTAGTCCGTTTGCGGTTCCCGACGTGATCGAAGTTGCCGAGGCGATTCCGTTTGTTGAATTAACGGACTGGGATCACGAAAAACTGTACGACCTAAAAGGCCAAGTTGTCGCATCCGGCGTTCGTCAGATCACGGGCGCCGAAATGCCAGCTTTCCCGAAACAGCGTTTCCAACGTGGCGCCGTCGACGCAAAAACATTCGAAGCGATGTTCCCCACCTCGGACCGCGAATATCGCCAAGCGTTTAGCGAACTGTTCGGGTAAAAGTCAGCTGGCAAGCTGTTAACTGAGCATCCTGCGTGCGGCAAGCACACGTTCTTTGGCCTCGTTGCCACTGTCGGCCGTGATCGTCAGGTGGCCCATCTTGCGGCCCGGTTTTGCTGTCCGTTTGCCATACAGATGCAGCGAAACGGCGCCGTCTTTCAGCACCGAATCCCACGCAGGCGGGCGTCTATCGTGGACCCAAAGGTCGCCTAGCAAGTTCGCCATCGCTGCTGCGCCACAGCGCAGGCTTGTCGATCCCAGCGGCAGACCACAAACGGCGCGAACGTGTTGTTCGAACTGGCTGGTGTGGCACGCCTCAATCGTCAAGTGAGCCGAATTGTGCGGCCGGGGCGCGACCTCGTTGATCATCACTTGATCACCGGCAACGAAAAATTCGACGCACAACAATCCGACCACGTCCAGCGTCTCGGCGGCGATCGTCGCAATTCGACGTGCTTCATTCTCGATCGCCTGGGACACGGTAGCAGGGACTACCGAAACGTCCAACACATGGTTGGCGTGCGAGTTTTCGAACACCGGAAAACACTCGCTGACGCCGTCATGTCGACGCGCGACCACGACCGAGACTTCGCAATCAAACGGGACCCATTTTTCAGCGATCCACGAATCAAACGAAGACCAAGGAACAGTGTCTGCGTCGTCGGCTGTTTCAACTTTGTATTGGCCTTTGCCGTCGTAACCACTGCGGGCCGTCTTAACGACTAGCGGCCAACCCAACGTTTGGCTTGCCGCGACTAAGCTTGCCGCGTCTTTGACTTCCGCGAACGGAGTCACCGACAAGTCGGCGTTTCGCAGCGTTGACTTTTCGACCAGCCGATCCTGAGCTGCGGCCAACACTGACGACGATGGGAATGTCGGTGCAAACTGGCTGCAACGGGCAATCGTTTCAGCTGGGATGTTTTCAAACTCTAACGTGATGACATTGCACTGAGCCGCAAACGCATCGATCGCGTCTTTGTCATCTAGTTTTCCGACCACACTGCGCGTAGCAACCTGCGCGGCAGGAGTATCGACGCTTTCGCAAAAAATCACAACGTCGTAACCCATCGACGCGGCAGCCATCGCAAACATGCGGCCAAGTTGTCCGCCGCCGACCATGCCGATCGTAGAACCGGGCAGGATCGTTTTCATCTTTGTTTTGTCAGTATTCACAATCATGTCGATTCTTACAGGTCGGCTGAGTCCAAGACCGCGTCGGTTTGTTTCCGGACAAACAAGTCTAACTTCGCTCGCAGCGTGTCGTCCGACAGTGCCAGGATCCGTGCCGCCAGGATACCAGCGTTTCTTGCACCGGATGTTCCAATCGCCATCGTTGCCACCGGAATTCCACCCGGCATTTGAACAATCGACAAAAGCGAATCGAGTCCCTGCAACGCGCGGCTTTGTACAGGAACCCCGATGACCGGCAAATTCGTTTCCGAAGCGACCATGCCAGGTAAGTGAGCCGCTCCGCCGGCCCCGGCAATGATGACTTTCAATCCTCGCTCGGCCGCACCGCTTGCGTACGCGACCATACGAGCGGGCGTACGGTGAGCCGACACGACGTGCTTTTCGTGCTTGACGCCCAATTCGTCAAGGATTTCAGACGCGTGACGCATTGTTTCCCAATCATTGCGGCTGCCCATGATGACACCCACCACTGCGTCCGTCGGGCCAAAATCAGACTTCGTCATCGGTGAATTCTTTGATCGGGGAACGGGAAACGCGAAACGCAGGTTTTAAGCGATCGGAATACGGTTGACCATGGATGGACGAGATCCGCGGCGAGAACTGACAAGTTCCGAACAAGGCAAGTCGAAGCTTTGTCCGGTCGTGCCGGATATAGGTTTCGATTCGCCACTTGTCAAACAACCCAGGGTTTTTCTTTCAGTCAATCTTTAATGAAGGGGTAGAGTTTACCGAACAGGTACTTAGCACGACTTCCGTTGTTGAGTTCACGATCCTGCATTTCGTGATCACAGAACCTTGTCGTTGAATTTCCGATGGATCGGAGTTTTCCAGATTAAGTGTGGCCAATGACGACGGCGAGTCGTTGGTTGCACGCCAGACCCATCGTAACCGGATTGATTTCTGTGAACGCTATCCCCACGCCCGATCACGCATCTGACGACCGACTCGCGAACGATTCGAAACCGATTGACGCTTGTGCCGAATACCTATTGGTTTGCCAGGCTCAATCCATTGAATTGAATCAGGGCAGTTGGCGATTCACACTTGAATCGGCTGATGGCGAATTGGTTCTCGAAGCCAGTGACGATGAAATCGGTGACTTGAACCGGCTAACTTTGTTGGCGACGGTTCGGGGACTTGAATCCATCGAAGGCGCATCACGAGTCACGTTGCTTAGCACGAACCGCTACCTGATTCGGTCGTTGTCGGATTCGCTGCCGCGTTGGCGTGAGAACAACTTTGTTTGGGAACACTTCGGGCGCCGTATCGACGTTCAGCATGCCGATCTTTGGCGCCGTGTTGACCGAGCACTTTCGATTCATCGTGTCGAAGCTTGTTTGGTTTCGTCACGTTTGGTCAGCAATGTTGAACCCACTGCACCGGTTCGACGTGATCTCGAAACGTCAGGTGGCCAACTGAATCTGCGAATCGATAAAGGACACGCGGGTGTTCCAAGTCGAACGCGACAAGCCGGCCAATCCAACGGCGGACCCAAAGATCAACTGCGACGTTGGTTGATGGGAACTGCCGAGACGTCCGAGGCCGCGACTGCGCGCCGCCGTTTTTCAGCCGCCGATCTGTGTTCTTCCTAAGTCACGATCTTCCAAGTCATCACTCGCGAAGTTCCAGCGACTGACATTTGCCACATTCCTTACCTACCTGTTAACTTCGAACTGCCTCCCCATGCAAACTCAAGTTTCGCTGTCCAGCATCGGACGCCTCATCAACGGAACTCACGAGAATCCCAGCAGCGTGCTGGGGCCACACCGTATCGATTACCGTGGTGAGTCCGCGATCGCTGTGCGAAGTTTCCTGCCGGATGCCCACGCGGCATGGATTATCGACAATGCCAGCGGAACACGGCGGCCGATGCGGAAACTCCATCCAGGCGGCTTTTTCGAGGCAATCTGCACCACTATGGCAACCGACCAGGCCGCCCCTGTCGACGCGTGCGATCGAGCGGGCGAAGATAGGGGGACCAAAAGTACATTAACATCTAGTTTGACAGCCTTGACCGCTTCACCCTACCGCATCCAGATGACCAACCGAGACGGCGAGATGATTGATATGCCAGACCCCTACGCAGCACCTTCGATTCTGACCGACTTCGACCGGTACCTCATCGGCGAAGGCCGGCACCATCAACTCTACGAACGGCTCGGTGCGCAGCTTCGCACGGTCGAGGGAGTCAAAGGTGTCAACTTTGCAGTCTGGGCACCAAACGCTCGGTCGGTGCAAATCGTTGGTGACTTCAATGGCTGGGACGGTCGCTCGCACGTCGCCCGCGGTAGCGATTCTGGCATCTGGGAACTGTTCGTTCCAACTGCTCAAGCCGGCGATCGCTACAAGTTCCGTTTGCACGACATGAATGGTCACTGGGTCGACAAATCGGATCCCGTCGGTTTCGCCGCCGAGTTGCCACCGCTGACTGCTTCGATCGTGGTCGACCTGACCAAGCACACTTGGTCGGATGACGAGTGGATGGATTCACGTCGTCAGTGGAATCCGATGCACGAGCCAATGAACGTGTATGAAGTTCACTTGGGCAGTTGGCAAAAAGGCCCGGGACGGACTCACGGTTGGTTGGACTATCGTGACCTCGCCGTACGCTTGACCGATTATTGCAAGCGGATGAACTTCACGCATGTTGAACTGATGCCGATCAACGAGCACCCGTTCACCGGATCGTGGGGCTATCAAGCGGTTGGATACTTTGCGCCGACCAGCCGTCACGGATCGCCCGATGATTTCATGTTCTTTGTCGATCACTTGCACCAAAACGGAATTGGGGTGATCGTCGACTGGGTGCCCGCTCACTTCCCCAAAGACTCGCATGGCTTGGCCAAGTTCGACGGCACGCCGTTGTATGAGCACGCCGACGTTCGTCAGGGTGAGCATCCGGATTGGGGCACGTTGATCCCGAACTATGGACGAAACGAAGTTCGAAACTTCTTCGTCGCCAACGCACTGTTTTGGTTGGACAAGTATCACATCGACGGTTTGCGAGTCGATGCGGTCGCTTCGATGTTGTACTTGGACTACAGTCGCGAAGACGGCGAGTGGGTGCCGAATGAACACGGTGGCCGCGAGAATCTAGGTGCTATCGATTTCTTGCGTGAATTCAACATGGCGGTTCACGAAAAGTACCCAGGTGTTGTTACCGCCGCCGAAGAATCGACTGCTTGGCCAGGCGTATCGCGTCCCGTTCATGACGGAGGACTCGGTTTCACCTACAAGTGGAACATGGGCTGGATGAACGACTCGCTCCGTTACTTCCAAAACGAACCGATTCACCGTCAGTATCACCACAACGAATTGACGTTCAGCTTGATCTATGCGTTCACCGAAAACTTCATGTTGCCGCTATCGCATGATGAAGTGGTACACGGCAAAGGTTCGCTGCTGTCGCAAATGCCAGGCGACATGTGGCAGAAATTTGCGAACCTGCGTTTGCTGTATTCGTACATGTGGACTCACCCGGGCAAGAACTTGCTATTCATGGGGTGCGAGTTCGGTATGTGGAATGAATGGAATCACGACGATGGTCCATCGTGGATGTTGTTGGACTTCGAGACTCACCGTGGCGTCCAACAATGTGTTGCCGATCTGAACAAAGTCGTGATCGAGAACAAGGCACTGCACGACTTGGACTTCTCGGGTGATGGCTTCGAGTGGGTTGATTGCATGAACAATCAAGACAGTGTGTTGGTTTACCTGCGAAAAGGCTTGGATGATGCACCACCCGTCTTGGTGTGCTGTAACTTCACGCCTGTCGTTCGCCAACAGTACCGCGTTGGTGTGCCGAAGTCGGGTCATTGGAAAGAAATTTTCAACAGCGATTCGATTGCCTATGGCGGATCGAACCAAGGAAATGCCCCTGGTTTGAACACGATTGGCGCCGGTCACCACGGTCGTCCCGACAGCATCGAAATTACGATGCCGCCACTCGGCGTATCGATATTCCGGCTTGAATCGGACAGCGCATAGTTCTACCCGCCTCACGCGGAGGTCGTGCAGCTTTCCTTCACCCTCCTGTTCAAGGAGGGGCGGCTCTCCCTGAGGATGAGTGGAGTAAACGCCTATGGAATAACACCTGAAAAACACCCGCCATACTTTGGCGGAGTGAGGGGAGGCAACGAGATTTGTACCGAGAAATGGTATACTGAAGCCAATACTCCACTGCACTTCTCTCTTTCAATTCACTGGCTACCCCAGCGTTATGCCCGTCAAAATGCAACTTGCTCGGATCATCATTTCCGAGCTGACCGAGAATCAAGTCATCTACTTGCAAGAAGTCGATGGGCAGCGTGAATTCCCGATTTTGATCGGAATCTTCGAAGCCACCAACATCGACCGACGCGTCAAAGATGACTACGAACCGCCACGTCCGCTGACTCATGATCTGATCGTCGCCGTTGCACAGTCGCTCGGGGCGACACTGCAAAGTGTCATCATCAGCGATCTGAACCAAGCGACTTATTACGCAAAGCTTGTCTTGCAAAAAGAGGACGGTGAAACCATCGAAATCGATTCTCGGCCGAGCGATGCGATCGCGATCGCTGTGACGTTCTCGCCGCCACTGCCGATCTTTGTGGCCGAACATGTGTTGGACGAAGCGACCTCGTCGCTCTAGATCGCATGCAAATCATCCACAGCGGCGATGAAGTCCGCCAATTGGTTTGGTCGATGCGTGGCCGTGGCAAAACCGTGGGCGTTGTTCCAACGATGGGCGCGCTGCACGATGGGCACGTGTCGTTGGTGCGCAAAAGTGTCGAACTGTGCGACCACACTATCGTCACCATCTTTGTGAACCCAACCCAGTTCGCCGCTGGCGAAGACTTGGAAAAGTATCCACGAACGTTTGACGCTGATTGTCAGGCTGTGAAGGCCGCCGGCGCCGTCTGTGTGTTCTCGCCTTCGATCACAGAAATGTATCCGGACGGATGCAGTACGTTTGTCGATCCGCCTGCCGTTGCGTTGCCGCTTGAAGGTATCTCTCGACCAGAACACTTCCGCGGCGTCACAACAATCGTTGCCAAGCTGTTCAACCTGATTCCAGCGACGCATGCCGTCTTCGGCAGCAAGGACTACCAGCAATTGAAAGTGGTCGAAGCGATGGTCAGTGACCTGAATTTTGGTATTCAGATCGTCGCGGGCGGGATCATCCGCGAACCCGATGGTTTGGCGATGAGCAGCCGGAATCGATACCTTTCGCCAGCCGATCGAGCATCTGCGTTGTCATTGTCGGCTGCACTTCGCGGTGCGAAAGAACTTGCCCGTGGCGGTGAGACGGACATCGCAAAGCTCGAAGCCGCGATGCAGAAAAGTCTGGCCGGCGTCGACAAACTCGAATACGCGACTATCGTTGACGCCAACACGTTACAGCCAATGCAGACGCTTCGGTCGCCTGCCCAGGCTCTGATAGCTGCGCGTGTCGGGACTACACGGTTGATCGATAACGAGCGGATTTTGTAGGTTTCGTAAAACCGTTTCGTTCTAGGCTGCTCGTGAAGCCAGTGTTTGCGGAAGGCGACAATCCGTTACACTTCCGGCATGTTCGGACTCTTTCAATCTCGCCCGCCGCTGTCGACTTTCGCTCGCGTCGATATCGAATTGCTGCTGCGCCGCTGTGTCGAAGTCATCGGTGCTGACGTGGTCGTCAGTGCGGAGGTCATCACCGACATCAAACAATTGGATCTGAACGCGGATTCGCCTGCAAACTTGATCGCGTCCGCAGCCGAGCAAGTTAGCCGTTGTTTGCAAGTGGATATTCGCGACATCCAGTTCCTGCACGACGACGATCCTGAATTTGCATTCGCGTCGACCTACGCCAATGGCACGATCAGGCTTCACCGCGAAGTCACCACGGACCCGCTGCGAACTGTGGTCGAGATCGCCAATCAACTGGCTCACCATTTCTGGGTGCATCAGCCTGCACCACGGCCGCTCGATACTCATGCACGAACGACCACGTTGATGCCGATCGCGATGGGGCTGGGGGTATTGGCCAGCAAGGCGTCACTGCAAGAATCACACTGGAACGCGGCCGGATACAGCGGTTGGTCGATGTCGCGATGCGGCTACTATAGCGCTCTCGAAATCGGGTACGCGTTGGCATTGATGGCGAGGCTTCGCGGTGAGTCGTCGCCCGCCTGGCTTTCGAGTTTGCGATTGGATACTAAGAAGACATTCCAGGCTGCTCAGAAGTATTTTTCGAAACATGAATCCGCTGGCGGTGAGTTGCTCTTCGACGCCAGCCGCATTCCATCGAGCGACCGGGACGCCACCGAGTTGTCCAACTGGTTGGCAGGCAGCGATTCCACGTTTGCGATGGCGGCTGCCTATGCGCTTGCCAAGTTCGACCAAATTCCGAGTGTCGCGGCCGACGCCGCGCTTGCATTGACTCGTTCAAAGGATTCCGAGTTGGTGGTCTTGGCGACAAGACTGCTCGGAAAAACGTCTAACGAAGATTCGCGAATCAACCCGCAAATCTTGACTCTGGTTGCTCAGCGAATCAACCCGATTGCTTTAGCCGCTCTGCATTCGGCTAGCCAGCGTGGGATGCCGATGTTGGCGTTGAAGCCACAGATCGAAAAACTGCTGTCCGACCCCTCGCTCGACTTGATCCCAGTCGTCGATTTGATTCGTAAGCACGCCCGCGAACTATCTTCCTTATCGGCGGCTGTTTGCCAACAAACTGCTGCCGCGATTCGCTTCAAAGACGACGAAGCTACCGCGACGCTGTTGGAATGTCTTTCGCAAATGGTCGACGACCCAGTCTGCGAAGTTGAAAGACACATCCGCAACGCGGATACTAGGGCCTTGGCGATCGAGAGACTGCAAGCGGGCAAAGCAAGCAAGATTGGCGATTGAGAGAACCCATGACCACTCAACCGATCAGCGAAACGGCTGAGCCAAATTTGGATCAGGCGGCGATTGCTGATTATTTTGCGTCGGAACAGTTCAAGCGGTCTTGTTCGACCAGGTTGTCGGAGGACGAAAAAGCGTTCCGCGACGAAGTTCGGTACGATCAGCGACGCGGCCGATTGCTGCGAGCTTGGACTCTTGAGTTGGAACGAGAAGACGGTCTCAGCATGGGGATCGCTTTCTACGGATTGGGTTCCTGTTGGTTAGCGATTGCCATTTTTGTGCCGCACGGCGTTTGGATGCTGGGCGGGTTCACCAATCAAGTGTTCGGGTTCTGGATCACGCTGGTGCAGTTCACGTTCGCGCCGATGTTGATGTGTTTGGCGATGATCTCGGTCACGTCGTCGATGTGGTACGTCTCGCTAGCGAAGCGTTTTGCGACGGCGATCGCAATACTAACACCGGCGACGTTGATGCT
Organism: Rubripirellula reticaptiva; assembly: GCF_007860175.1. Classification (NCBI taxonomy): domain Bacteria; kingdom Pseudomonadati; phylum Planctomycetota; class Planctomycetia; order Pirellulales; family Pirellulaceae; genus Rubripirellula; species Rubripirellula reticaptiva. Next base: position 635,914 of record NZ_SJPX01000003.1, read on the forward strand.
GATCTTTGGACTCGTCCAGATGTCGTGGATCGAATGGAGTGACGTGTGGCCGCGAGTCCCATTCTTGGTGATCTCCTTCTGTGTGGCTTCGACCGCAGTGACACTGCCGCTGCAGATGTGGGGCGGATGGTCATTGTCGCAAGCTCGCGAGATGCCGCGGGAATTGCCTCGGCTTAGCACCTACCAGTTCCTAGAACTCACTGCGATTGCGTCCGTGATTTTCGCTGTCGGCGTATTCGTGCGGGATCGCAGCATTTGGTATGAAGGGCTCGCATGCACCCTCATTTCTCTGCTATGCACGTTGGCCGTCACCGCGATGATCGTCACTCGGTTGAATAAACTGCGACGTTACCGTTTCATCGGGTTTGTCATCGCATCGGTGTTTGGATTTACCGCGATGTTGATTGTCAGCTTGTTCGGGTTTTCCCGATTCGAAGAAACCATGTTCTGGAACAATCAAGCCGAGCAAACTTTCGCGATCTTGATTGCGTCCACGATCGGAGCCGCGATTTTCGTCGGGACTATGCAACTAGCCACATGGTGGCTGCATTTGTGCGGATGGCAATGCGTCAAACTCAACAAAGTCGAGGGGGCGGCACCTTCCGATTGAAGGTCACGCGCCCCATCTCTAAGTGCCGATGTTATTTATTGAGCCACTTTGTGACCGCACGCACGGTCGTTGCGCGCCCGGCACGGGCGATCGATGTCGTCAGCGGAATTTCTTTGGGGCAAACCGAGACGCAGTTCTGTGCGTTGCCGCAGGCTGCCACACCGCCAGGACCCATCAACGTGTCCAATCGTTCGTTGGCAAGCGTTTTTCCGGTCGGATGGTTATTGAATAGCATCGACTGCGAGATTGCGTGAGCGCCGACGAAACCTTCGCTGAACTCAGCTTCTTTGCGAGCTTCGAACGCTTCGTCTGACTCGTCTGCTCCTTGCGTCAATTCGATCTTCGTGTATTGCGGGCACGCTTCCAAGCAACATCCACAGCTCATGCACTGGCTAAGCGGGTAGTTCTGCTCTTGCGTTTCGCGCGGAATCCGTTCGCCGGGTCCAAGGTTGTAATAGCTGTCGACTGGTACCCAAGCTTGGACGCGTTTCAGGCCGCTGAACAAACGTTGGCGGTCAACCATCAAGTCACGTAGAACCGGAAACTTGCTCATTGGTTCGAGCACGATTTCGTCGGAATTCTCTTTCAACAGCTGGTCGACCAGTGCGCTGCAGCTTTGACGTACTCGTCCGTTGATTAGCATCGTGCAGGAACCGCAAACTTCTTCCAAGCAGCCGCAATCCCATGATACTGGGGCAACCGATTTGCCGTCCGACGTCTTCGCTTGCTGAGCGAGACGCATCAGAACAGTGATCACGTTGAGCTCAGGCTCATATTTGATCTTATGCAATTCCCAATACGGCTCCTTCCCAGGACCATCTTGGCGACGCACGCGGACATTGATGAATTCAGGTCGTTTTTTGGTGCTGGGTTCGAGGGCAATCATCCGTCGATCCTATCTGCGTTGGAATTAGAATTTGGATTGATGAAAATCTGTAGTCACGGTTAGGCAACCGCAGCCAAGTTCTGCGACGTAATTGAGTTTACGTCGCAATCAAGTCGTCGAGTGCGATCAGGCGTTTACCGCAACCGCTTGCTGTTGTTGCTTCTTGGCCAATGCCCGCTCATTCCAGACCTTTTCGATGTCTTCCGCTCCGACCAAACCATAAAGCCGAGGTCGTGGCGGTTGCAGCGAAGTGTCAACGTCTTCGTAGGTGATTTCGGGCATCATCGTGTCCTTGTTCCAGGTCGCAATCGAGCTCTTCAGGAACTTGCGATTGTTTTCCTCGAAGTCATCGCACCACTGTTCCGCCTGCTTCCGACGTTCAACCGGATCTTCGGAAGTCAACGATGGTTTCGCAAAGTCGGGTTTGAAGTGAGCACCGCGGCACTCATCTCGCATCAACGCGCCCTTGAGCAGCGTCTTCGCCAACGGGAACATGTCCTGTAGAGCTTTCGTGAAGATCACGTTCTGGTTGGACCAGGTGCCTGTATCTGACAATTTTGCCTTCATCGCACGCTTGTGCAGCGCGTCGACTTTTTCAATCGCATCGGACAGTTGATCGTTCCGGCGAACGACGGTCGCGACCCGAGTCATGATGTCACCGAGTTCTTGGTGAATCAAATAGGGGTTCTCATCAGCCGAGGCATCGCCGTTGAGCAACGCGTCGTGACGGTCCTGTTCCTTCTTGACCGCCGCATCCGAAATCGCGGGCGACAAATCTTTGTAGCCTTCTTTCTGGCTGGCCGCGTAGTTTTGAATGGACGTGCCCGTAAACAGGCCGGTGAAGATGCACGACAACAGCGAGTTCGCACCCAACCGGTTTGCACCGTGATAGTGGTAATCGCATTCGCCGATCGCGTACAAACCCGGGATGTTGGTCATATGATTTCGCGGGGCACCAGCTTCCATCCCGCCGCTGGAGCTCTTTACATAATCGGCCCACAATCCGCCCATGCTGTAGTGGACGGCCGGGAAGATTCGCATCGGCTCGATTCGTGGGTCAACGCCCTGGAACTTTTCATAGATTTCCAAGATGCCACCGAGCTTGCGATCAAGTTCAGCTTTCGGAATGTGCGTCAGGTCCAAGTAAACTGACATGCGATCTGATTCGATGCTGAGTCCTTCGTTGACACAGATATCGAAAATCTCTCGAGTCGCAATGTCCCGCGGCACCAAGTTGCCGTACGTCGGATAACGTTCCTCGAGGAAGTAATATCGTTCGTTTTCTGGAATGTCATTCGGCTCGCGTGGGTCCTGCGGAGTCCGCGGCACCCATACTCGGCCGCCTTCGCCCCGAGCCGATTCGCTCATCAAACGCAGCTTGTCGCTGCCCGGGATTGCGGTCGGGTGGACCTGGATAAATTCGCCGTTACCGTACTTGGCACCCGCTTGGAAACAACGGCTCGCTGCACTACCGGTGCAGAAAACGCTCATCGTGCTACGGCCATAGATCAGGCCACAACCGCCTGTTGCGACAACAATCGCATCCGCTGGAAAGGCTCGAATCTTCATCGACACCATGTCCTGAGCGACTGCACCGCGACAACGGCCTTCGTCATCCAAAATTGGTCCCAAAAAGTCCCAGAATTCGTACTTCTTGACCAGGCCTTCACTTTCGCGGCGGCGCACTTGTTCGTCCAAGCCGTAAAGCAACTGCTGACCGGTGGTCGCACCCGCGAATGCGGTTCTCTTGTAAAGAGTGCCGCCAAAACGTCGGCGGTCCAAGAAACCTTCATCCGTGCGGTTAAAAGGAACACCCAAGCGGTCCATCAATTCGATGATCTTGGGGGCCCAGTCGGACATTTCTTTGACTGGCGGTTGATGGTTCAGGAAGTCACCGCCATAAACCGTATCGTCGAAGTGATTCCACTCGCTGTCGCCAAGCTGTCGAGTCTGATCATTGCAACTGTTGATCCCGCCCTGCGCACAGACGCTGTGCGAGCGTTTTACAGGAGTCAGACTTAGCAGGTCGACCGCGACACCCAGTTCGGCCAATTTCATGGTCGATGCGAGGCCTGCCAAACCGCCACCGATAACCACTACGCGATGTTCTGACATGGGATGCTGTTCCTAACCGTTTTCAATATCTGACGTTGAGTTCAATTTTGCAGACTTTGGATCTGCACGCTGTTGTTTTACTCGGTGATAACCGCGATTTTCGAGGCAAAATAACAGCCATCACCTGGCTGCTCTCTGACTTGCCAACCGGCTACTCAGTCTCTACCAGTTCAATTTCGACGACTTCGCCACCCGTAATTTGGGTATCCCGTTTCGAGCGTTTTTCTTCGTTTTCGGGGATCCAACCAGACTCGACCGAGGCTTCATACATGCGGTCTTCAATCTGTCGGTATTCGGCAATCTCTTTTTCACCCGGCGCGACTGCGGCCCACCAAGCTGTGGTCCCGATGAACGCTATCAGTACGCCAAACACCGTGCAGATTTTCGATGCACGAGCTTGTGCGTTTGGTGAAATCCAAAGTCCCCAAGTAATCCCGGCAGTCCACAAACCGTTGGCCAAGTGGTACACGCAGGCCAACATTCCGACCAGGTAAAACGCCGGCCATAGGTAGCCTTCCATCGCTTGAACCAATGAACTGGCGGCGTTGTAAGGCGAGAACGCACCGAAACCGATCGGCTGAATCACGCTCAACCAAACGTGAGCGTGCAGCCAACCGTGCAGGTGTAGAACGTGAAAAAACAGATACACAAGGGCGATGATGCCCGTCACCCGTTGCCAAACGTAGCGGCGGTTGTTGGTGAATTTGTAGTGGTCGCTATTGGAACGCCCCGTCTTGGCGATCCAAACTCCGATGATCGCATGAAACAACAGCGGCAAGAATATTCCACCCCACTCAATTACCGGCAGCAATTGCCCCGGACTGTGGATCAAATACACGGCTCGTTGAAACATGTCGGACCCGCTGATCAAACTGGCGTTCGTCGTCAGGTGAACGCACATGTACAGACCAAGCGGAACGATGCCCAACAACGAATGAATGCGGCGAATCGCAAACTCGTGTCGCATGAAAAAGCTGTGTGCCGATGGGGAGGCGGGCGCGCTCATGTGGTGAGATCGATTATGAGTGTTGAGACATTGCGAGTAGATGGTGCGAGTAAAGCACACGCTCACCTCGCTAAGCGTTAGGTTAATGCAAAAACCCTTCGAGGTGTGATGCCACCAAGGGTGGATAAGTTGTCGCAGCAAGTGCGATCTTGGAACTTTATTATGAATATCTGGATCATTGTTTCGTCAGCCGTCGCCGTCGTGCTGGTCAGCATTTTGGTTTTTCGACTGCACGCGTTTCTGACGCTGCTGTTGGCCGGAATGTTGGTCGCTGTTCTAGCAACCGGCGAACCGATCACCCGGTTCACCGAATTTCAAGTCTCTGGCGGCCAAATGTCGTCCGTTGATGCATCCGCGATCTTGAAAATGTCGCCGTCCAGTCGGTTGGGGCAGGCGTTCGGAGAGACAGCCGGCAAAATCGGAATTCTGATCGCACTAGCCAGTGTCGTCGGCGGATGTTTGCTGGAATCGCGAGCGGCGTCGGTGATCGTCGATCGGATGCTCAAACTGGTGGGCCCCAAACGAGCCCCCGAGGCGATGGCGGTCAGCGCGTTTGTGTTGGCCATTCCTGTGTTTTTTGACACCGTTTTTTACTTGATGGTGCCGCTGGCTCGCAGCTTGCGCGAAAAAGTCGGCGCGAACTACGTGCTGTTCATCTTGGCGATTTTGGCGGGCGGTTCGATCGCACACTCGCTGGTTCCGCCCACACCCGGCCCTTTGCTGGTTGCCGGCATCATCGGTGTCGACGTTGGCACGATGATGATTGCTGGTTTGTCGATCGGCTTCGTCAGCAGCATCCTGTCGCTGTTTGCTGCCCGCGTCATCAACCACTTTGTTGACGTGCCGTTGCGGTCGATCGAAGAAACTCAAGGCGACTCAGCTGGCCCCGTGCGAACGGACGAAGAAAACGCGATGCCAATGCCCTCGCTGCTCGCCTCGCTGCTGCCGATCGGAATTCCGGTTGTCTTGATCGCGATGGGGTCGATCGTTTCGTACCTGTTGAAATCCGGCAGAATCGAATCTTCGGTGGCCACGGACGTGCTGGGCAGTCTCGGTGATAAGAACATTGCGTTGGGAATCGCGGTCGTTTTCGCCTTTTCGTTGCTGCGCAATTGCCCGGCCCGCATTCGAGCGACGCTGGTCGGTCGATCGCTGGCGTCAGCCGGCAACATCATTCTGATCACTTCCGCCGGCGGTGCGTTCGGTGCGATGCTGCGCCAGGCCGGAATCGAAGAAGCCGTCGGTGACCTTGCCGGCGGTGTTCCCGGATTGATGATCCTGCCCGTCGCGTTCTTGGTGACCGCAGCGATCCGAACGCTTCAGGGCTCGGCAACCGTCGCGATGATCACGGCGGCCGGAGTCTTGCAGGGGCTGGCCCAAGCCGATTCGTTGCCGTTTCATCCGGTCTACTTGGCGATGGCGATCGGTGCGGGCAGCAAGCCGATTTCGTGGATGACCGACAGTGCATTTTGGATCATCACTCGAATGAGCGGCATGACGGAAAGCGAGGGACTGAAAACGATCTCGCCCATGAGCACCGCGCTGGGGTTCTCGGCCTTGACGGTCACAATGATCTTCGCGGCAATTTACCCGGCGGTCTGATCAAGTTCCTTTGATTTCGGTCGTCGCGTCCACTCCATCGCGGTTCCCGTCCACCCGTTGACGGCCCCGACCGGATCGCCAACCCTAAACGTCGTAAAAAACACGTAAACGGCAAGGGTAAACACTCATGGGACTCGGAATCGCACTGAAAGCCTTCTCGGCTGCGCTCTTCGACGCACAAAAGTCCGATCAAATCGCCAAATTGCTCGCCGGGGAACCGATCGCGGCATCGAAACCCGCGGCGCTCGAATCGCCCAAGCAAGCCGAGCCGACGAAGCCGATTCTGCCTGCCAAGCCCGCACGCGACTCGGCCGTCACCTTGCTGGCCACGTTGCAGCGAGAAGCCCGTTTGATTGACCTGCTGCAGGAAGACCTCGGCAAGTACTCCGACGCTCAGGTCGGCGCCGCCGCTCGACCGTGTCTGCAACAGTGCGGTGGTACGCTGAGACGGTTGTTTGAAATCAAGCCGCTTGTCGACGATGCTGAAGGATCGACCGTGGTAGTCGGCGACAGTCCTTCGCCGATGCGATACCAGTGGGTTGGCGAAGGAACGGCCGCCTCTGGCAAGCTGATCCATCCGGGGTGGCAAGCTGCCAAAGTCGAATTGCCCGAGTGGTCTGGCCAGGCCGCCGATGCGAACGTGATCGCGCCTGCTCAAGTGAAAGCAAATTAGTTTTATGGCTGCAAAGTTTTCTGTCGGAATCGACCTTGGCACGACGAATTCGGTCGTTGCCTTTACGCCGATCGCCGGGTTACCAGCGGATTCACCAGAGTCGCAGGGCGCACCGAAGACGCCCGCAAGTGAGCCTTCGATCTCGCTATTGCCGATTCCCCAGCTCGTTGGTCCCGGTCAAGTCGAATCGCGATCGTCGCTGCCGTCGTTCCTGTATTTGCCTCGTGAAGGCGAAGTCGAATCGCTGAAGACGTCGCTGGTTGGCGATCCACAAAAAGGCATCGCCGGTCACTATGCCCGCGCTCAATCGGCCGACAATCCTCAGCGCGTGGTCGTGGCGGCCAAAAGCTGGTTGTGTCACGGCCGCGTGGGGCGGACCGAAGCGGTTTTGCCGTGGCAATCGCCGCCGGAAGTCACCAAAGTCTCGTCGCTCGATTGCACTCGCCGATTCTTGACGCACCTCGTCGCCGCTTGGCACGATGCACATCCGGACGCGCCGCTACGCGAACAGCAGGTCGTGTTGACCGTCCCGGCCTCGTTCGACCCAGCCGCTCGCGACTTGACTCGCCAAGCCGCGGTGGAATCCGGATTGCCCGCCGATTTCTTGTTGCTCGAAGAACCGCAGGCCGCGGTCTATCACTGGCTGGCGACGCATGCAGCCGATTGGCGACAAACCCTCTCCGCCGGCGACGTGTTGCTGGTCATTGATGTCGGCGGCGGTACGACCGACCTGACGTTGGTGAACGTGGATGAAACCGATGGTGATCTGACTCTGAATCGATTGGCGGTTGGAAATCACTTGTTGCTCGGCGGCGACAACATGGATTTGGCGCTGGCGCACCATGTCGGCACTCGCATGCAAGCCGAGGGTCACGACCTTGATCCATGGCAAAGCGTTTCTTTATGGCACGCCTGTCGTGATGCGAAAGAATCGCTGTTGTCGGACGACGGAAACGACGAGCAGACGATTTCCGTGCTCGGTCGTGGCAGTTCACTGATCGGCAACACGATCTCGGCCGCGATCACTCGCGACGATGCACGCGCTTTGATCGTTGACGGGTTCTTTCCTGTCTGCAGCAAAGGTGATCGGCCCCATCGAAATGTCGCTTCGGGGTTCCAAGACATCGGGCTGCCGTATGAAGCCGACCCGGCGATTACCAAGCAAGTCGCTGCGTTCTTGGCCGACCATGCGGACAACTCGACGGGTCTGACTCACTTGATCTTTAATGGCGGCGTTTTCCGCAGCGAAACGCTTCGTACTCGCATGCACGATGTTCTGGCCGGATGGTCCGATTCGTCGCCCACGGTGCTGGGCGGGTTGGACGAACTCGATGCCGCCGTCGCTCTCGGTGCAGCCTACTATGGTTGGTCGAAACAGTCCGGTGGCATTCGCATTCGCGGCGGCACGGCACGGTCGTATTACATCGGCATCGAAACCGCTGGATTGGCAATCCCCGGCGCGCCGCGGCCACTGCGTGCGCTGTGCGTTGCTCCCCAAGGAATGGAAGAAGGCAGCGAAGCCGAAGTCGCTGCGTCACCGGGTAACAGCGGCGAAGTCGGACTAGGCGAAGTTGGACTGGTTATTGGACAACCCGCCCGCTTCCGTTTTTTCTCGTCGACGATGCGATCAACTGACACGGTCGGAAAGACGATTGATCGTTGGTCGCCCGACGAACTGGTCGAAGGCCAACCGATCGAACTGACGTTGACCAGCGAATCGGCTGGCGATGATCCCTTCGTTCCGGTTCGATTCGTCAGCCGAGTGACGGAGCTTGGCATGTTCGAACTGTGGTGCCATTCCACTCGCAGTGACGACCAGTGGAAGATGGAATTCAACATCCGCGAAACCGGGGCCTGAGGTGTCGAACGCAAACGCGGGTTCCGAAGGCACGGCTCTGAATGATGCGGCTGCCAATGTTGCGACCTCGGATACTGACCAGCCATCACGCTTCGTCGTCGGAATCGACTTAGGAACCACCAACTGCGCGATGGCGTTTGTCGATACAACGGTCAACGACTGGACGGTTGAAACGTTCCGAGTGCCCCAGTGGGTCGACGTTGGGCAAATCGAGTCTCGCGAAACGCTGCCGTCGTTCCACTACCAATGGACACCCGCCGAAACCACCGGCGCGACGTTGCCCTGGCAATCAACTGGTGACGTGCCAAGCAACTGCGTTGGCGTGATGGCGCGAGACGCCGGTTCACGTCACCCCGGCCGTCGAATTTCGTCAGCGAAGAGCTGGTTGTCGCACGACGGAGTCGATCGGTCGGCGGATTTCTTGCCGTGGCACGGTGATGCGGACGTCGCTCGCATGTCACCTGTTACCGCATCGTCACGCTATCTGGATCATCTTCGCCGCGCGTGGAATCATGCGAATTTGAATGATCCGCTGGAACAACAAGATGTCGTGATCACCCTGCCCGCGTCGTTCGACGAAGTGGCTCGCGAGTTGACAATTCAAGCGGCGAAAGAAGCCGGGCTCGGGCGAGTCTATTTGATCGAGGAACCGCAGGCCGCGTTCTACGCCTGGATCGATCGTCATCGCGCCGATTGGACCGAATCGGTTCATCCTGGCCAACTGATTCTGGTCTGCGACATCGGCGGCGGAACGACCGACTTGACGTTAATCCGAGTCCAACCGGCAGGCGATAACCAAGACCAAGTTCAGTTTCACCGCGTCGCCGTCGGACGCCACCTGATCCTGGGCGGCGACAACATGGATCTGGCGATCGCCAGGCTTGCCGAAAAGAAACTTGCGGAACAGAAACTTGCCGAGCAGTCTGGAGGCGAACATGCAGATGCACCGGAGCTGTCGCCCGGCCAGTGGGATCGCTTGATCCAGGCATCCCGTGCGGTCAAAGAGACGATGCTGGCGGGCGACCGTCCATCGTCCTACACGATTCACTTGGCCGCCGAAGGATCCAGCCTGCTAGCGGGCGCCGTCCAAGTGGAATTGTCGGCCGAAGAGGTCGACGCGGCTCTCTTGGACGGTTTCTTTCCGGTTGCCGATCTGACCGATCGCCCCAGCAGCGTGCAAAGCGGTTTCCGCGAGTTCGGTTTGCCCTACGCTGCCGATCCTGGTGTGACCCGTCACTTGGCCGAGTTTTTGTCAAACCACCGTCGAAGCGGACTGGATGACGCCGACGTTGAATCGGCAGATCGTCCGGACTTGGTGCTGTTCAATGGCGGCGTGATGGTCTCGCCGGCCGTCCGAAATCGTGTCACCGTGTCTCTTAGTCGTTGGTTCGCCGGCCCCGGTGAAACGTGGCAGCCAACCGAACTCTCTGCGCCGCGACTCGACTTGGCCGTTGCCCACGGCGCTGCCTACTATGCGATGGTCCGCCGTGGCCAAGGAGTACGCATCGCGGCAAACCTCGGCCGGTCGTACTACATGCAAGTCACCGGCGAAGACGCTTCCGCTGGCAAACCGGCAACTGCAATCTGTCTGATTCCGGGCAATGCCGAAGCTGGGCAGCGGTTCCGAGCGGACGAGCATCCATTGCAGTTACAAGTCGGTGCACCCGTGCAGTTTCCGCTGTGGGTCAGCAGCACTCGGTTGGCCGACCGCGTCGGTGAACTCGTCGACGTCGAACCCGCTCAGATGTCGCCGTTGCCCCCGATCTGCACGGCGCTAGTCCGCGGCCGACGACGCGATGAAGAACAACTCAGTGTGCTGATTGAATCTGAGCTCTCCGAGATCGGCACGGTCGGCATGTACTGTGTCGATGTCGTTCAAGGTAAACGTTGGAAGCTCGACTTCGATATCCGCAGCACGCTCGAAACCGATCGGACGTCGCACGAAGGGGCCGGCGAATCAGCCGGCATCGTCGACTCGGACACGGTCATGGCTTGTGCCACCCAAATCGCACAGACCTTTGGCGAAAACAGCTCGTTGAAGCCCAATCGCGTTGTCGACGAACTGCAAAAGCTGACCGAAACCGGTCGTAACGCTTGGCCACCTTCGCTTTTACGTGAGTTGTGGCAGTTTCTGGTCGACGATCAGGCTGGCCGTCGCAAATCGGCTGCCCACGAAGCCCGCTGGATCAATTTGGCCGGATTCTGTTTACGGCCCGGCTACGGCGTCGCTGTCGATGATTGGCGAGTCACGCAGACCTGGAAACTTTTGCACGGAAAGCTCGCCTTCGCCGCGCCCCAGTCGAGGACAGAATCACTGATTCTTTGGCGGCGAATTTCCGGCGGACTTACCGCCACCCAACAGCAACAATTGGCAGCTCCGCTGATCGCAAGCTTGCAAGGAAAGACAGGCAAACTTGAAACTCACGAAGCTGGCGAGATCTGGCGGCTACTTGGATCCCTGGAACGGCTTTCGGTCGCCGAAAAAATCCGTCTCGGGGACATCGCGATTGCAGAATTGCCGCGAAAGAAGACCGAAAAGCTGCGTCCGGCGCTCCTGTGGGCGCTCGGACGACTAGGCAGTCGCCAGCCAATCTACGGCCCGCTCAACACAGCCGTTCCGTCCGCAAAAGTCGCCGACTGGATCGAGTCGTTGATCGCATTCGATCTGGATGAACCGTCAAGTCCACTGGCGATCGCACAGCTTGGTCGCAAAACGGGTGATCGCTACCGTGACCTTGATGAATCGGCCAGAACCAAGGCAGCGGACTACCTCGCAAAAAAGTCTGCCAACCCGCACTTCATCACTCTGCTAACCGAAGGCGGAAACCTCAATCGCGAAGAGGAAGCCGCCGTCTTCGGCGACTCATTGCCCTTAGGTATCCGGCTGGCCCGATCCTAGTCCATACATGGACTCACTCGACCGTCAAGGATTCGCGTCTTTCGGGTCGTCGCGTTCCAAAAAACGTTTTGCCTTTTCGCCTAGCGCTCGGATCGTTGCATCGGAGCTTTCGGTGGCCGTTTCGGACAACTTGTCCGCGTCCATCTTCCGGATCGCTTCGACTGCTTTGCCAGCGCCCGCACCGACCACCGGTTGGACGTCATCGGCGAACGACTGGAACCGAGCTTCCACACGTTCGGTTGTCGCTACTGCCCGTTCAAGTTTCGGCAGCATCAGGAAAACGATCGATGCCGCCAGCACCGTCATCACGACCAAATTCGCGATACCTAGCCACACCAAACGCTGAATCCCAGCGGCAATGGAATCTTGTGATGATTCGCTCAACGACTATTCCTTAATTATTCCTCAATCCGATAGATCGCCGAGTCTGTTCGCAAAATCATCGCATCGTCAACGATCGCAGGTGATGCCATGATCTTGCCGTCGACTTCATTGACCGCCACGATATTCGCTTCTCGGCCCGGCTTCATGACTGTGACTTTGCCGTCGTGTGATCCAAAATAGATCAGGCCGCCGACCAAAGTAGGCGATGCCGAGTAGTCGCCGCCGATGCGTTCTTTCCAGAGCATTTCACCATCCTCGATGTCGAAACAGCTCGCCACACCGTTGTCCGAAACGACGTACAACAATCCATCATGCAACAGCGGTGACGGTCGGGCCGGAATGCCCGATGTCGACGTCCATTCGACGTGCGAATCCGTCACGTCGCCCGAACCGTCGACGCGAACCGCCCACAACTGAGGCTTTCCAAACCCCGTCGAAAAGAAAACCACGTCGTCATGAAACACTGGCCTTGGAACGACCGAGAAACCCTTGCCGTGATACAGACGCCAAATCTCTTTGCCGGTCTTTGATTCGTAAGCGACCATCCACTGCGCGCCCATACAGATCAGTTGGTGCCGGCCGGCTGAATCGTTGATCACAATCGGAGTGCAGTAGGACTTTGACGTGTCCGGTGTGGCATCCTTGAACTCGGGCCGCGGCGTCTCCCAAATCGTTTCGCCGGATTTCTTGTTCAGTCCAATCACATACTGCTGGTCCATGCCATCTTGGATCAGCACCAAAACGTCGCCGTCGACCACTGGCGAGCTGCCCGGTCCCACACCGTGCTCCAGCGGAAAGCGTCGCTGCCAAGCGATCTCGCCGCTTTTTCGATTCACACAGTAAGTGCCATAGGTCCCAAAGTGACAATACAGAAAGCCCCCATCGATCACGGGGGTGGGCGATGCGTAACTGTTCAGCGAATGAATCGCGTCCGGCTTTTCAATCGTCGCAAGCGGAATCGTCGACAGCACGTCGCCTGACTTTAAATCGAGCGAGATCAGCTTCAGCTCGATGGCTTTGGCAATCGCCAGTTGTTTCATTTTCTTGTCTTCGATGCCCGACTCGCGCATCATCGCAACGCGTTCTTCGTCCGTCGCCGTCCGCTCGACTGCCGACGTCACCCAGATCACATCATCGGCGATCACCGGCGAAGACCAAGCCCGGCCAGGCAGCGGCGTTTTCCAGGTCACATGTTGGTTCTCGCTGAACTCAACCGGAACCGATTGGCCCGCGACGATGCCGTCACCCGAAGCCCCGCGAAATTGCGGCCAAGATCCATCGGCCAGGACCGACTCAGATGCCATCAAACAGAGGCCCATCAGAACCCAAGCACCACTGACCCATCGAAAACACAACATCGAAAGAAAATCCAAATTCAAGGCGGGCAAAACAGGGCAACACAAACCCTCGGCCCAATTCTAACTTACCCGAGGACACCCGTTGCAATCGAAGCCCCAACCACCGCCAAAATCGGCTTAACTGAGCCCTCGAAGAAAAAAACAAAAACGAACCCTCCGAACCCACGCCTAAGCCCTGGCGTCCCCAACAAGATCTTGCTAAATTCCCACCAAGCGAGTCCAAAGCCCGCATGCACCCCTAGCTCAATTGGATAGAGCATCGGTCTACGGAACCGAAGGTTACTGGTTCGAATCCAGTGGGGTGTATTCGACTTACGTCGATTCTCCATTTGAAGTGTACCCAAGTTTTTTGGGTACACTTTTTTCTTGCCTGAGCAGTTTCAACGCCTGAATCTCGCTTGCTGACAGCTCGAAGTGCGGAGCCGTCGCGTGACATGCCGCATTAGCGAAAACGAACGACGGAGCAGTCGCGAGGAACTAGCGGTGCGTAGGAGGGAGTGGAGCGAGCGGCGCGTGTCGCGGCGGCGTAGCAGAATGGAGGCTTGGAGTGCAGGCTCACGGACAAGCACTGGTGGTAGCGAGGTACGAGCAAGCCGGGGTTTGTCGGTGAGGCAAGCTGAACCTCCACCGCCCGAGAAAAATGTTGCAGCGCTAAAACAGCTACACGCCATGCGACAGAAACAACAGGCGTCGAGCAAGCGTTCGATCTAAACCAAGCTGGCAGCACGCCCGCAACGAATGTGTCCAGACTGATGAGCGGTGACCCCCCAATTGCTGGAGTCGTCAGGGTATGCACATTCGAACAGGTGCCGCCAAGTTGGTGAGAATTGCCATCCGTGGCAAGAACGTTGAGCTGCGGTGACTCCGGTGTCGGCCGCCGGTGCGCCAAAATAGCCCGTCGAAAGTCGCGTCGGTGTCTGACACCGCCTGCAGTTTGGCCTTTTCGTTCGACGCGGAAGTTGGTCCAACGAATGGCACGTAGATTTCTGTAAAGTGTTTGCCAGAAATGATATATGCAAAGAGGGCCTCGCTTGCGTAGATGGATTTGTCAAAGATTCATCAACGGCAAGGAGGCCCAAGGATGCGGTATTCTAGCGATCGTTCGTTTCGGCGTCAGTTCGAGTTTCTCAGGCGTCAGTTTCTTCAAGAAGGTGAGTTGCCGTTTGCCGACGTTTTATCTCGCGATACGGCTCAGCAGGCGCTGGATACGATCGAGGTTGCCTGGAACGAACGCATCTACACACCTCTCGTAACGCTTCGGATCTTTCTCGGTCAAGTCATCAGTGCTGATCATTCCTGTCGAGCTGCCGTTGCTCGATTTGTGGCTCATCGGATCTCCCGGGGTGAAAGTGCATGCTCTTCGCATACTGGTGCCTACTGCCAGGCACGGAAGCGGCTGCCAGAAAAGTTCTCCGCGCAAGTCGCTCGTGGAGTCGGGGCAGCACTCGATGAGAAGGCGAAATCTGACTGGCTATGGAAGAACCGCAAGGTCTTCATGTTCGACGGCACAACGATCTCCATGCCAGATACGCCGAGTAATCAACAGGCGTATCCGCAGTCGAACAAGCAAAAACCCGGCATTGGTTTCCCGTTAGCTCGTATCGGCGCGATCTTCTCGTTGTCGTGCGGAGCGATCCTTGATCTTGCAGTCTCGGGGTACTCAGGCAAAGGCCAAGGCGAAGTTTCCCTCTTCCGCCAGCTCTGGGATCTCTTCGGGCCCGGCGACGTTGTTCTCACCGACGCTTTGATGTGCAACTGGCGAAACCTCTGTTCGCTGCAACAGCGGCAAGTCGATATGGTCACCCGGCTCAACAAAGCTTTGAGGAAGGCCGATTTTCGGCGTGGCAAGCGGCTTGGAAAGAATGACCACCTCGTTCGATGGGGCAAGCCAAGCATGCGCGATATCGATTGAGCAACCTATCGGTCGTTCCCGGATTACATCACCGTACGCGAGTGCAAATTCTATGTGGACCAACCTGGCTTTCGCTCTCATGAAGTCATCATCGTCACGACCATCTTAGACCCGCGTGTTGCCTCGGTTGCCGAGTTGGCCGAACTCTATGGTCTGCGGTGGAACAATGAAACGGATTTCTCTTCGTTGAAAGTGACTCTGCAAATGGACGTCTTGCGCTGCAAGACACCGGAGCTTGTTCGCAAAGAGATTTGGACTCACGTGCTTGCGTACAACCTGATCCGCACGATCATGGCTCAGTCTTGTTGCCGCGCAGGCATGCTGCCTAGAGAGATCAGCTTCAAAGCAACGGTGCAAACTCTGGAAGCCTTTCAGCCTTTTATCGCATCACCGAGCAACCGCAGTCTTTCCGATCGGCTGCTGCTGTATCAACAAATCATGGACGCAATCGCCGCTCACCAAGTTGGCAATCGACCAGGGCGCGTCGAACCTCGATTACGAAAACGCCGGTTCAAGAAGTACGACTACATGACGAAGCCACGGAAAGAGATCAAACTCCAACTGCTGAAATGACTTACGGAAAAGTATGTGACATTCGTTGGTCCAACCGCCGCGAGTTGCGAGTGATCGAGCGGAGTTTCTTTGGGGCGACTTATGCGCCTTTAGCGTCCGCCAATTGAAACCGCATACCTTTCCGCCCAATGCAGTTAGAGGGCACCCTATCAGCAGCGC
The DNA here is from genome assembly GCF_007860175.1 of Rubripirellula reticaptiva. Taxonomy (NCBI): domain Bacteria; kingdom Pseudomonadati; phylum Planctomycetota; class Planctomycetia; order Pirellulales; family Pirellulaceae; genus Rubripirellula; species Rubripirellula reticaptiva. The sequence goes on from NZ_SJPX01000003.1 coordinate 651,949, forward strand.
GCGCGCGAGTCACGCTCGTGGTTCAGTTCAAACAGCCCGATGACTTCCGGCCGGCGGCGAGACGGCTTACTGCAACTCGTTGTGGAGTAGAAGGTTAGCGAGTTCAAATCCCGTCGCCAGGCTCGCTGCAAGCGACTGGCGACGATCAACTTCGTTTTGCATCGACCCGCAACCAAAATTGTTATGCCTCACCTCGCACGCTACGAGTTTGCTCGTGGGCCCTCGATGCCGTGAGGTCTCTACGTGCTCGACCGCCGAATCCATCGAGTCTCGAGGATTCGACGCCTCCTTGCGATTGTGACGTTACGTCAGTACAATCTGACGTCATGTCAGATTCCAAACAATCTCAGATTCGTCGCAGGAACGATCCCAGCCAGAGTTCGGCGTTGCGCAAGTCCGAAAGAACTCGGCAAGCGATTCTTGATAGTGCATTGGATTTCCTGTGGACGCATCCCTTCCGTGAGTTGACGGTTGGTGAGTTAATGTCCCTCGCCGGCACCAGTCGGTCGGCGTTCTATCAGTATTTTGCTGACCTTCATGAATTGATGGAGGCACTGCTGCGGGGAATTGAAGACGACATCTTTGCGGCTGCCACGCCCTGGTTCGAGGGAGCGGGCGACCCCATTCCGCTGCTCGAGGAAACGATGGCTGGGCTGGTAGGAGTTTGTTATCGGCAAGGGCCGATTTTGCGTGCCGTTTCTGACGCTGCTCCCATGGATGGCCGGTTGGAAAAAGCCTGGACGGGTTTTCTGCATGATTTCGACGTCGCTGTCACGGATCGGATCGAACAACATCAAGCCGCCGGCTTGATCAAGCAATTTGAGGCTCGCCCGATAGCCATTGCGCTCAACCGAATGGACGCTTATCTGCTGATTCACCATTTTGGACGCCGTCCGCGCGGGAACCAGGAATTGGTTCAGAAAGCGATCCTCCGAATCTGGATATCCACGCTCTATGGTGACGAGGCGCTGGCAGCATCCGACTCCGAAAATCGATCGAAGCGGCGAGTGCCAAAATCGAAGAATAAATAAATCTCCTGGACATATGGAAAGGCCATCTCATGAAACTCAGAACAACCTTCGTATTAACACTTGGATTCGTCTTTGGATTAACGATGACTTCTGCCGGAATTGCACAGGTACCCAAAATGAAAATGACCACAGAAACGCCGCCGGGGATTGCGACTCCGGACAAATTGGAAACGCGCCTGGGCACTTTGCGACTGTTCGATGGAGTGCCCGACAAAGAGACGGCTCAAAGAGTCTATGACAACCTTGATTTTCAGCGCGGTGTGCAGGCCTATTTGAACAGTATTCAAATTGCCTCGATGGGCGGCATGCGAAAGGGCATCCTTGAATTTGGTCCGCCCAATACGACCGCGCTGCTATTCGAAGAACTCATGGATTCCACGACACTCTTTCTGACGCCAAACACGACGTCTGTCTACATGGTCGCTTGGCTCGAAATGAAGGACGAGCCATACGTGATCGAAACTCCTCCGAATGTCCTTGGCATCATTGATAGCCATTGGTTTCACTATGTCGCTGATTTTGGCAACGCTGGACCGGACAAAGGCAAGGGTGGCAAGTTTCTGATCCTGCCGCCCGGCTTCAAGGGCGATGTGCCCGACGGCTATCACGTCGCCCAGTCTGACACCTACGGCAACTGGGTCATCTGGCGAGGTTTTCAGGTGGACGGCGATCCCAAGCCGGCTGTGGAGACAACCAAAAGGATCTTCCGCATGTATCCACTCTCACAGAAAGACAGTCCGCCGAAGATGAACTTCATCAATGTCTCGGGCAAGAAGTTCAATACGATCCATCGGACTGACTATCAGATCTTCGAAGAGATCAACGACGTCGTTCAGGCCGAGCCGAGCGAAGGGCAAGATCCAGAGATACTGGGTCAACTGGCTTCGATCGGAATCAAGAAGGGACAGCCTTTCAAACCTGATGCCAGGATGCAAAAAATTCTCAAAGAGGCCGCTGATGTGGGTGCCGTGACGGTTCGTACGCTGACGGCGCGTCCCCGAGATGAAATGTTTTACTTCTACCCGGGCGAAGGTGTCTGGAGCACTCCATTTCCGGGCGGGAGTTATGAATTCCTGGACAACGGTGCTCGCGTGCTGGACGCCCGCAGCTATTTCCACTTCTACGCGACGGGCATCACCCCGGCGATGACCATGAAGATGGTGGGCAAAGGCTCGCAATATGGCGTGGCCTACATGGACGCGGATGGCAATGCTCTCGACGGCAGCAAGACCTACAAAGTGCATCTGCCGCCCAACGTGCCAGCCAAGGATTTCTGGTCGTTCACGCTCTACGACAATCAGACTCGCTCCGAGCTCCAGACCGACCAGCGGTTTCCGGGCCTCGACAGCAACAAGAAAGGCCTGAAGCAAAACACCGATGGTTCCTTCGACATCTACTTCGGTCCCGAAGCACCGGAGGGACAAGAGAACAATTGGATTCAATCCGTTCCCGGTAAAGGTTGGAACATGCTAATCCGCCTCTACGGCCCGGAGCAACCGTGGTTCGACAAGACCTGGCGACCGGGTGATCCGGAGTTGGTTGACTAATTCATCGTAGCTCCGGGGCCTCTCCTGGCACACGCATCGCCGGGACAGGTCCTGGCCTACCTTTCTACAAACTAACGACAGAGAACCATCAATGAAAACCAAACGAATAGTCGTGCGCGCAATTGTCGCGGTGTCCGTAACGCTGGCAGGAATCAATTGCTGGGCGCAACCGCCGAAGCTGAAGATGACCACCGACATTCCGACGTCAATCACGGCTCCGGATAAGGTCGAAACTTCGATCGGTACGCTTGAGTATTTCGACGGTGTGCCGCAGCCGAAAACGGTCGAAACCGTTTACGACTATCTCGATCGCTCCAGGGCTGTGCAGGTGTTTCTCAACTCCATTCCGGCCATGTCCGTCGCCACATTGCGTGAGGGCCAGGCGAGCGTCGGTGCGGACACCTGCAACAAGATTTGCATCTGGGATTCCCTGATGGATTCCGAGTCACTGCTGCTGACCGGGAACACTTCCACCATGTATGCCGTCGGTTTTCTCGATCTGCAGAAGGATGGCCCCTCGGTGATCGACCTTCCACCCGGCATGCTGGGCATCCTGGACGACATGGAATTTCATTACATGTCGGATCTTGGTGTGGCTGGCCCTGACAAAGGCAAGGGCGGGAAGTTTCTGGTGCTGCCCCCCGGCTACAAGGGCGACGTGCCTGAGGGCTACTTCGTAGTGCCGTCAAAGACAAGCGGCGTGTGGGTTTTCATGCGTGGCTATCTGGACAAGAGCCTGCCGCTGGAGCAAGCGATTCCAGCCGCCTCGGCCAACATTCGCAACAGCCTGAAGGTGTATCCGCTGGCGACGAAGGACAATCCGCCGGCGATGGAGTTCATCAACGTCTCCGGCAAGAACATGAACACGGTTTTGCCGAACGATGACAGCTTCTTTGAAAAGCTGCACGCTTTGATTCAAACAGAACCGGAGAGTTATCTCGGTCCTGAAGCGAAAGGCATGATGGCCGCCATCGGTATTGAAAAGGGAAAGCCATTCAATCCCGACGCGCGGATGAAAAAGATCCTCACCGATGCAGCCGCAGTCGGGAACGCTGCCGCTCGCGCCATCAGCTACTTCCCACGCGATCCAGGCAACCTGCTGTACGGCAAAGACAGCACGTGGGTCATGGCCTATGCCGACAAGGACACGTCCTTCACTCGCAATGGCGCCTATCGTCTTGATCCGCGCGTGCTCTTTCACTTCGGATACATCTGTGTGTCTCCGGCCATGGCTGTCACGGTTGCCGGCAAAGGTTCGGACTACGGTCTGAATATGCTCGACGCCAAAGGACAGGTGCTCGACGGTTCCAAGACCTACAAGCTGCATCTGCCGCCGAACCCGCCAGCCAAAGACTTCTGGGCGGTCACGATGTACGACACGCAAACTCGTTCGCAACTGCAGACTGACCAGCAGTTCCCAACGCTTGGTAGCCAGGACAAAGGCATCAAGAAAAACGCCGACGGTTCGTACGACATCTACTTTGCACCCAATGCACCGCAAGGCCAGGAAGGCAACTGGCTGCAAACGATTCCCGGCAAGAGCTGGTGGATTGGTTTGAGAATGTACGGTCCACTGCAACCTTGGATCGACAAGACATGGCGACCGGGCGAGATCGAGCTGGTTCAGTAGCATGCAACAGTATGTCTACGGAGGCAAATCCAGGCATTGATTCTCGAGACAGCATTCAACAACGGATAACCGACATGAAAATAACACGATGTGTTACAACAAGCTTGGCCGTGATGATGGCCCTTTGCCTGGTAGATCCCGCGTTGGCCCAACAGGCCGGGGATACGTCTGAAGAGACCGTGAACCTTTTTGAATCCGTGGGAAAGAAACAGACAGCCAGGGATTTCAAACCGGCACCCGACAAGATGGAAACCAACTTTGGCACGCTGGAGTTTGAGGGCGGTTCGTTTCCGACAGAAGCGTCGACGCAAAAGATCTACGATGAGATGGATCGGCAGCGCGCGACTCAGGCTTATATGGAATTCTATCCGGCGCTGTCGCTGTACTCGATCGTGAAGTCGCAGATTCGCGACTTCGGGTTCAAGTCCGCTTCGGACGTCGGCGTTATGGCCGATTTCATGACACCGAGTGAGAATTACTTGACTGGCAACAACATCACGGTCTACGCCTTTGCCTCCATCGACTTGAAAGTGGACGGGCCCACCGTCGTGGAAATCCCGCCGGGAATGTATGGCAATGCCAACGACGCCGCTTTCAAATACCTCACCGACTTCGGCCCCACCGGACCGGACAAGGGCAAGGGCGGCAAGTACCTCTTTCTGCCTCCAGGTTACAAAGGCGAAACTCCAAAAGATCATTTTGTGTTCCGATCACCGGGCTACCGGATCTGGGCGATGATGCGTGGCTTCGGCGAAGTTGGTAATGGCGATCAGGCCGTAAAATGGTTCAAGGATCGCTTGAAGGTTTACCCCTTGGCCACGGGGCCCCGCGAACACACCGCCGTCAATTGCTCCGGAATCGGTGCCAATACTCTGCCTCCCGAAGACGGTTCAGTGTTCACGATGTTGAACGAGATCATCCAGTATGAGCCGACGGAATTGTTCGACAAGGAATTGTTGGGCCGACTCGCCACGCTGGGCATTGAAAAGGGCAAGGCCTTCAAGCCGGACCAGCGGATGCAAGGCATCTTCGACACGGCAGCCAAGCAGGGTGTCGCCATGTCGCGGGCAATCGTCTATGCATCGCGCGATCCGGATATCAACTATTGGCCGAATCGGCATTGGGAAAAAATGTTCATACGCAACACCGAGTTCGTCGCTGACGGCCACGACGACATCGACGCCCGGACCCTTTGGCACTATCAGGCCATTTGCGTTTCACCGAATCTGCTTTCTACGACAGCGGGCGTGGGCACGGCCTATCTCACCGCGTTTAGAGACAAAGACGGCGCCTATTTGCTCGGTGACAAAAACTATCGACTGCGCGTGCCGGCCAAGCCTCCTGTCAAACGCTTTTGGGCAGTGACTGCCTATGACCCAATCAGCCGAAGTCTGCTCGGTTCGGGAGGGAACATCAACGTCGGCAGCACGGGTAAACCCGACATCAATGCCGATGGCTCGGTGGACATCTACTTCGGCCCGAAAATGCCAGCAGGGAAAAAGGGCAACTGGATCAAGACAGATCCTGACAAGGGCTTCTTCGTCGTCTTCAGATTCTATGGCCCACTCGAAGGCTACATCGAAAAGTCATGGGTCCTCAACGACTTCGAGCTGCTGAAGTAAGTCAACTAAGACGGCGAGACCGTTGATATCTCGATGGATGCGCAGTTCGACACCGCGCAGGACAACGACTAGCAGAGTCTTTGATGGGTGTGCTCAACGGTCTCTACCAATTGCATATGAACATCCTGTCAGTCAATTGCACAAGTTGCGACGAACCAAAAGATATATCGTGAACAATGCCCCCGGTGTCTGAGCGTTGTGAACAGCTAAAGCAACAACCCCGTGTGGTCAAAATACTCAGCCGACACTCAAACAACGTGAAAAACGGGATTCCAAGCACGGCCCCGGTACGCATCTGAGCCGAGATCTCTTGCGAGTCAGCGTCGACTAGGTTCTCGTAATCAGTAAACCCGGAACAGGGTTGGCGTCACATCGCTCGGCGGCGTCCGCAGATGCCAAGGGAGCGAAAAAGGCCATTAGTACTCTTGGCAATTCGTCTCCTTGCGTGCCGAGGTTGCATCGACCGAACGCTCGAATTACATGGCGGAACTCGCATCGGTGTCTTTGAAGCCGGGACACCTCGGCGCCGAATCGCAGGCTGAGTTAGACGCTCCGGATTCATCGACCGGTAGATCATCCGCCCGCGAACTTCCGCCGGCAGCAAGGGCATTCACCCTCGATTCCCTGTGGTAGAGCCATGAAAGCGGAAGGCTGAGGGATCGTCATGATTGCTTTGAATGCCAATGGATCTCGATGAGCATAGTGCCGGTACGTGACGCCGCTCACAGAGTGACCGAGGATTTCGATGGAAGACTCAGGCAGGTGTTCGTCATAGTATGTCGCGCAGGTCTTGCGGAGGTCCTTCAGCAGCCAGTCTTTGGCAACGCCGGTTTCAATGTCGACTTTATCGCGAATCCCGGCGAGGGCGATCAACCGTTTGAAGACCGCGTTGGGTCTCGCAGTTCCACCCACGAAGATCGGTTCCTCCGGTACGAGCGTCGGAGGTTGAAGGCGACGCAAATGTGCGTGAACCGCTCGATTCATCGGCCGATAGAACGATTTGTTCGTTTTAACTCGTCGATAGAATATCCATCCATAGCGAGATCGAAGCTTCGATTGTCGATCGGGCGATTCACGGCTCCAGAAAACGTGCCGCCATAAGAGCGGTTCGTGAGTTGTTTTGGTCTTCCAGATGGTACCCGTGTCCAGGCCGTAGTTGAAAAAAAGAACGATTGCGGATCGCCAGTACTGGCCAAACGAGTGCGGTTGCTTCCACGCGCGTGGTCGGCGCATCTGGTACGTGGCAAAGTAGAGTGCGTTCAGTTCCGCCTTGCTCAGATACTGACGACCAGCGACATCGCGTTGCGGACGCGGCTTTGGGAATCGCGGAAGCGATTCAATGATGTCGTTTTCCCATGCCCATGCGGCGACAGCGCGGACATGATCACGTGCCTTGTTCGATGTCCGCTCCGGATTCTCACCCCCTTGTTCAACCGCATCGTCGTAAACCCAATCCAGGAAATCTCGAATGCTTGATCGAGATAGCTGTTCCAGAGGAATCTCTTGCCCCCAACTGATCCACTTTCTCACGGTGGCTTTGTACTCGTCGCTTGTACCCTTCGAGTGCTTTTTGGCTTTGCAATAGCGTTGGACAGCGGATGGAAACTTTGTCGACATTTGGAGAATCTCCTGCATTGCCGTCGACTACCTCCAGTAGGCTCCGCTCGACGTGCTACGGGGCTGAGTGCTCCTTGCTCGACTTCCGAATCTGGGAATGGAAATGTGACTTTCCAGGATAGTTCGAGCAAACGCGACGGATCCAGGTCGATGAACCGGTGGATCGTTAGATCGTGCGTTGTACTGGACTGTTGAGGTCACCGACACGCATCTTGTGGCCTGTCGCAGTCGTGGAACTGGCATATTCGCGCCCAGGCAATTGAGGAAGTGAGCCTGTCACAGGTGCATGCACGATTTATCGACCGAACGGACAAAACCAATCAGAGACCGCCATGACCACTACCTGCCCTCGATGCAGACAGACGTTGCAGAGCGGAAGCGGATTCTGCGTAGGTTGTGGTCTCACTTGCACGGACGTCGATTCGCGGAAGTTCAGATTAGAACAGGATGCACGAAGTCGAATTGACCGGGCAAGGCTACTTGGAAGGCTATTCCGATTCCTACGTTGGATACGATGGGTTCGCTGAGAAATTCGTTGCTACCATCGTTTTGGCGCCCAGGCACCCTCTTTAGTTCCAATCACTACGTCCGTACGATGAACCGGAGCAACCTCAGGCGTCGGCCACCGGACCAGCCAAGACTGCCGCCAAAATGCCACGAAAGAGTCCGCGTACCTTTTCCTCGTCCGCCCCCTTCCCCTTTTTCGATTCGTCACCCAAACGTGACCAGTGCACTGGCGACGAGCGCCAGAACGCACACGCATATCGGTCTCGGTTCTGTATAATCACCCATCGTTTCATCAGCGGTATTCGATTCGTCGAAAAGTCATGGCATTCGACAACCCCGACGACCGGGGCAGAGCTTAGGGCCGTTCTTCAGTTCCGCTGCGCATCGGACAACTCGTCCTCTCGTTGGCTGATGAAAAGACAGTGCAATTTCTGGTGACTACTTCAGCACGGCCATGTAATGGCTGTCGAGGTCTGGGTAACAATTCAGGAAATCCGCTCCCCGAACCAAAACGCTAGGAACGCGTCATTGGTTTAGCGGGAATCGGCGATGAACGGCACAATTTCAATGAACAAAGAGAATTGACCAATGGCAGCGGACGAATGGGAAGATTTGAGGACGAAGGTTAGATGCACGCTGGCGCCAATCAAAGAGGTCGACGCCAATACGCAAGCCGAAAAGGACTTCCTGTTCAAAGCTGAGGAGACGGTTGAGGGCCGACAACTGCCGCCGTACCAAATCGTTCACTTTCTTTTTTGCGATTTGCTCGGATTCCGGAACCTTGGCCGATTCGAGAAAATCGCGTGGTCAGTTCCGATCGACTTCGACGGTCGCGCATTTCTTATTGAGCATCGAAAGTTCGGACTGGGCTTGTTCGCACGCGACAAAGATACAGACAAGGATGACGCCCGGCAAATCGTAAAAAAGATTCGGAAGGCGTCGAAGGTCGCACGCCCGTACTTTGACTTTATTGCGAGTCGGGCGGTAGCTGCATCTGAAATAAGCGTTATGAACCGGTCGAATGAGCTTTTTGAACGATTCACTTTCTTTGTCGAACTGTATCGCGGCGAACGGGGCGAGGCTGAATCAAGGAAAGACGAAACGATCAAGACAGTCAATGGAAACAGCACGCTCATCCAATTTCCGCACAAGCAATTGGAACGCAACGCAAAGTGGCTGGCTATTTCTGCGATTGACGCATTTTACAGTTGGACAGAGCATTTGTTCGTACACATCGCGATCGTCCTTCGCGGGATTGACAGTGGCGAAGCGATTGCAGAGCTGACCGGCGTTGAGTGGGGAGATAAATTCAAAACGTCAATTGGCATCGACCAGCCCGTTGCGAAGAAATACTACGACGAATTGGTCATCGTTCGTCGACAGCTTCGCAATTTCTTGGCTCATGGCGCGTTCGGGAAGAACGGCCAGGCGTTTAATTTTCACTCCAGTGCCGGTGCCGTACCCGTCTTGATGCCACACGACAAGAGCAAAAGCCGTTTCGCTCTCGATGATAACTTGGCCTTCGAGGAAGACGCTGTGATTGAACTCCTGGAGAAGTTCGTGGACTTTCTTTGGAAAGGTGAAACAGAAACGGCAATGCATTATGTGCAGGAGAGCTATCTCCCCTCCATCCTGACACTTGCAAAAGACGGGACTTACGCCAAAGCAACAAACTCCCTTGAGGAAATGAATGAAATGATCGATCACCTTTCGGGGCAATTCGATCGCGCCGCAAACATGGACTGGTAGCGCCGAGAGCCGACAAGTACTTAGAACCAAAATCAAATGAACGACAAACCGGATATCGAGCGCATTCGCGTTCTACACGACGTGCAAACTCATTTTGAGTTGCCGAACGACGCAAGAAAGAACTTAGAATCACAGCTCTCGTCAGTAGACCAAGACCGAGTCGAACGGTTTGTTTCAGGTTTCAAGATAGAAGACTGGTTCGAGTGGATTTTCTGTGCGATGCCGTGGGCTGTCCTGATCCATGGTCTCGATCAGCAACAGTTTCCAACGCGATCAAAATCTCTTTACCAGGTTCCGGACTTCCTGATGCTGGTTGAAACAACGGCATTGACTCACCAGCCATTGCTCGTTGAGGTCAAACGAGTCCAGCGAGACAAAACGACGCTAAAACTGGCGTCGTCTCAGGTTTCCATCGCGGAGGCGTACGCGGAGAGTCTGGGGATGCCTATCGTGTATGTTGTATACTGGGAAAAGTTTAACGTCTGGACGGTCAACACGCCTGACACGTTGAATCGCAAGTCGTCAAGTGCGAAGCTGCCGCTGACCAGGGCACTCGAGTTTGATTGCAGTCTCATTCTCGGTGACGTTTCGTATTTCCTGCCACAGTCGCTCCAGCGGACGTCACTCTTCGACAAGTCCGCCACAATAACTGATTCGTCTGTACGACACACAGATCACGGAGCGATGGTTTGCGATTCAGCGAAGCTAGGAGATCGAACAGTCGAATTGGAAGGCTTCGAGTCAGCAGCAATCGATTGTGCGTTGTCCATGATAGAAAGAGACATCCGCACCTCCCCTGGCGGACAGGTACAAAGCAAATCAAGTCCCAGTGACAACTACATGATTAAGTTGAGTACTTGGATCACGCGGCATTTGGCGATATTCGACACTACTCCGAGTGAAACTCTCTCCAACGGGTCGGCGCACGCAATCACTGAATTGATGGAGAAGCTTGGGTGCCCCAAACTACAAATGTTCCCGACCGATCGATCATTCCAAATACAACAACTTGCGACCCTATTCATGACTCCCGCGCAGGTTGAAGAAGTGGCGACTTCTGATTCGCATGCGTCCTAGACAATTCAGGTGAAATAGAAAAGGTTCCACGACTTGAAATTCGGTTCGCGGGTATACCTAATAGGTGACTAGATTGCGGAACATATCGCATGAGAGATAGGATTCTCTAACCGGCTCCGGTGGCCGACACCGAGTTCTTGTGACGCGTTCAGAATCAGGATGGTCAGTCAGTTGCGAAACACGTCTTTGCTAGGCCGTGGATATCATTTGAAACCTTGAGAGAAGTCCTGCTTCAAACGTCTGTCGACTCGCTTCCGTCAGCAGTCCGAACCGCTGTGGTAACAACCCATCAGCATCATCGTCATCACTTGGCTCTAGAGCGAGGACTGCCCTTTGGTGGTGCCAACTACTGGATCCCTGTTCCGGACGAAGCTTGGTCGATCCTGGTTTTCCGAATGCGTTCTACGAAGGTGGCGAAGCCGGCCACGTTGAGATTTGGGAAGAAGTGATCCGCATTCTTTCAGGGCTGCATCACCTCAAAGGAAATGAACTGATCGAGCAGATTGGGAATTGCCCTTACGGGTTCCCCAATGCATCTGCCAGTTTGACGACTTCGTTCCATTGCTCTTGGGATCGAGCAAGGACGAGCGTCTCGATCAGTCGATCCGATGGCTTCTCCTGATAGCCGTAGCGGCACGCAACCTCCACGGGCAAGCTACTCAGGATTCGGCGGTAGGTACGATTGCTCCTGTGCCTGAGTTCCTCATCGTCCTCGCCGGCATCGCTTGCCATCATCACCGCTGTAGTGAGGCTCGCATCATTCGCCACAAGTCGATTGAGATCTTCTCCAATTGAGATCTTCTCCACTCGCAGCGTACTGCAAGCCTGTCTCTCGGAAAACGTGAGGGTGGATACCCAAACTCATCGCAAGTGAAGCCCCTTGCTGTCAGCCGAAGCTACGCTGACGCAAAGCAATGCCTTGCGCGGATTGACTGCCGTTCGTGCCGGACGCCGATTTGGCTGTTGGCCTCACTCTTGAGGGCCTAGTCGATAGAGAAATTGATCGCTTCGCAGGAGAACGCTTCCGTCACTGATCACCACGGGCGAAGCGTTGAAGATCGAATCATCTCCGTCTAGGTTCGTGTGAGAAAGCAACTTGAATTCGGGGGTTGCGGCGACCGTGAAGATGCCGTTCTTGCGACTGACATAATACAGCCGTCCGTCGGCGAGCAGTGGCGAGGCGTAAATCAAATCGCTGGACGGATTGAGTCGTTGCTCGTAATTCGTTTCACCAGTCGTGGCGTCAACGCAATACACCAGTCCGCCTTTCTCACGTGCCCAATACACATGCCCTTCGTGATACACGGGTGACGATACGTTGGAACCTTGCACAATGTCCCAGATCTTGTGCGACTCGGTGACATCCCCAGACCCGCCACTGCGAATGGCAATCAGTCGGCTTCGTCGGCCACCACCGGCGTAGAGGATGCCGTCTTCAACGATAATGTTGGGACAAATGTAGTCGTCGATGCCAGCGCAGCTCCACAGTGGCTTGCCCGTGTTCGGATCGAAAGCCAAGATCTTTCCCTTGATCGACAACGCCAATTCGTCGCTGTTGGTCTGGCTTTTGTAAATGACTGGCGAATTCCATGACTCGCCGATACCACCCTGTCGCCAAACTTCACTGCCATCAGACTTTTTCAACGCAATCAAGTCACCGCTTTCGACACTTGCGTTGATGATCACGGTGCCCTTGTAAAGAACTGGTGAATTGCCCGAGCCGAAGCTATGGGTGTTGGATCCGCAATCGGCTTGCCAACGCTGGTTGCCATCGAAGTCGAACGCGATCAGTCCGGCTTCCGCGAAGTATACGTAGACTCCCGTCTCATCGACGGCAGGTGTGCTCGATGCGTAGCCGTGGACACCGACGCCCCAGTTGTTGTATTCGGCTTTGTGCGAGGGAGCCGGCACGTCTTTCTGCCAAACGATGCTTCCGTCGGACAAATTGATACAGAATAGGTGCCGAACCAAATCACCGGGATTGCCAGGCGCATCATCGTTGATGCCGAAACCGGTGTACGCAGTGACGTAAGCACGATCTTTGAAAACGACCGGACAGGAGCTTCCGCGCCCCGGAAGAGGAGTCTTCCAAGCTACGGCATCTGAGTTCCAAAGTTCGGCGACTTGTGACTCTGAGGTGCGACCAAAGTTCGAACCGCGGAACTGATTCCATTCTTCCGCCCGCAGTCCGACGGAATCGAAGGTGACAAGAGCAGCTGACAGAAGCAACGAATAAACTGAACGTCGAATCACGATCTTCTCTCCGAGGAGTTTGGTAGTCATGGCTGGGTTGCAAGAAGCGTTCGGCTCGAGCACATGGGACTCGAACACATTGCTGAGTGTAGCTTCATTGTTGTCCATGTCGAAGGCGACGCTGAAAACTCCAGTAATCGATACTTCTGTCAGTTGGCGCTCAAACAGCGCCAGTGATTGGCGCCTCAAACGGTACCAGTTGATCCCGCACCCTGGCCCCGCGTCCGGTGGTGGGTTTTCACATCCGAAAACCCACCGACGAGGGCCTCATGGCGAATCAACTGGCGATGGACAAGTCCCTTGCAATCAACAACTTACGGCGTGCCGGGTATTCCCAGCGACGCATCGCCAAGACCCTCGGTGTCTCTCGCGGGGCCGTGCGGAGGCAATTGGAGGCAGAAAGCTCAAACAGGACCATAGCGCCAACGGTTCCGATCCAGAAGCGAACTTTACAGAAGCTCTGTTGACAACTCGTACGAATGTACAAATAATGTTGATTGTACATCTGTACGAGGAGAGGTCATGGTACGTAAGAAGAAAAATTTGCCGCCCGTCAGCCCAGCCGAGACGGAGATATTGCGGCTCGTGTGGAAACTTGGGACGGCAACCGTTCAGCAAGTCTGTGACGCGCTGTCGAAGAAGCCGCCTGCCAATTACGCCACCGTGCAAACGTTAATGCGACGATTGGAAAAGAAAGGCTATGTCGAGCACGAAGTTGACGGCAAGGCCCATGTGTTTACGGCTGCGGTGAAACAGGAGGACGTGATCAAACGCACGGTTGGCGATTTCGTTGACCGACTCTTTGGTGGCGATCCTTTGCCGTTGATGCTTCATCTTGCCGATCAAAGCGAGCTTGGTGATGACGATATCAAGCGATTGAAGAAACTGATCGAAAAACACGGCTAGATCGACGCGAACACTTACCGGGATGTGGAGAGAACCATGGAAACTGTCTTTGATTGGGTTGCCGGATTTCTTGCCAATCAGAGTTGTCAGTTGATCGTTGTATTTGCGATCGCGGTGGTTGGCGCATGGTTGCTAAAAAATCAAAGCGCTCATTGGCGTTACCTGCTGTGGCTGCTGGTGATCGGCAAATGTTTGACTCCATCGCTGATCAGTGTTCCGGTGGGGGTATTGCCCGCGAGTTCGGATGCCGTTGTTTCAACGCTGACCATCCCGAGCATGGTTGTTGACGGAAGTGTTGCATCGAAACCAAGGGCGCAGAGTTTCCAACAAACTTCCGCTGCGACAGCACGCACAATTGCCTCCGTCGTTGACACGGATGTCGACACACAGGTCACCGCGCCGGTCTCGCTGCGCTTGGCGACTGTTAAGCCGAAAACAAGCATTAACATTTCGGCGTGGCTAGTCCTTGGTTGGATCGTGGGTACGACGGTTTTCTTGACGGTATTGTTCGGCAAGATGTTTGAGACTCAGTGGCGATTGAGACGTCTGCGTGTTCCAGCGGAAGAAGAAACGCAATCGTTCGTTGCCTCAATCGCCGGTGCAATGTCACTTTGGCGAGCGCCTAAAGTCTACGTCGTTGCATCAAGCTCACAGCCATTCGTGTTTGGCTGGTTGCGAGGTGATGTCTATCTGCCGGCCGGCTTTAAGAATATCGAATCAGTCGCGCAGCGCCGGGCAATCTTGACTCACGAGTTAGCCCATGTTGGCAGATGGGATTTGGCGATCAATCTGGTTCAGATGTTCATTCAGGCCATTTTTTTCTTTCACCCAGCAGTCTGGTGGGCCAATCGAAAAGTTCGAGAAGAGCGGGAGAAATGTTGCGACGAATTCGTTTTATCGGACTCAAAGACTTCGCCAAAATTGTACTGTGAAGCCATTGTGCAATTGCTGGATCTCGAAAGAAACTTCGATGCGTTTCAGTCCGTGCTGGCGGTCGGCGGTTCGACGAAAAACATTGAGGATCGGATTTGCACGATGCTGTCTGGGACTCGCAAGTTCCGTCGGCGACCCTCGCTTGCAGCGCTCGTCGTCCTGGGAACCATCGCAGCGATTGCTTTGCCGTCTACGATCGTTGTCACGAATACCACTGCGGTCGCCGCGATGCCACAAGAAGCAACGAGTGAATCACCAGCAGATTCGCCAGAAACGACGACGGATCCGAAAGTCGACTGGGACAAAGGGCAGACGATGGAGTTTCGAGTGATCCACTCTGAAACGAAAGAGCCGATTCCTGATGTCGATCTGGAACTGCAGTACATGGGGAAAGGAATCGACTTTAACGATGTCAAAGTGCAAACGACCGATGCCGAGGGTAAGTCGATCATCACATTGCCAGACTTGCCAATCAAATCGATGCGAGTCTATCCAAGTAAGCCTGGCTTTGTGCCGCTGCGAGTTTACTGGGAATCTGAACCGACTCCCGTACTGCCAAAAACAATTTCGATTCCACTGGACCCCGGAAACACGATCGGCGGAACGATCGTGGACGAGGATGGTAAGCCCGTTGCCGGTGCTCGGGTCTCGATGCACTATTGGGAAGAAAGCACGGGTAAAGCACTTGGCGACAGCCCACATGTCCGGGTCAATATTTGTGATTCCAATTACAACTGCAAAGGGATCGCGACCAGTGACAAGGATGGTCGATGGAAGCTGGATATCTTGCCAAAGGAAATCGACAAGGACAGGTTTCACCTTTACTTTCAACATCCCAGCTTCATCAGTGACCACTCGGTTCGTGGATTGACTTCGAGGTCAATCTACGAAGCTCCCCCTTTGCAGAAACTGTTTGACTCGTCCGCTGTGGTGACGATGAAGAAAGGGAGACTTGTTCAGGGCATCATCACCAACGAAGACGGTCGGCCGGTTCCATCGGCAAAGATATTTGCCTTCCTTCACGATCACCGCATTGATGAACCGATTGCGACGACTGAAGGAGACGGCAAGTTCAAGTTCTCGGCTCAGGCGGTCGAAGTCGTTGGCGACCAAGCGTGGTCTGCCCGTTCGACTGAGGCGGAAAATTTCCTGGTCGAAGCAAAAGGTTATGCACCGGAACTATTTGGGCTCCAAGACGGCCCGCTGTTCATCAAATTAAAACCTGGAAAAACTCTTCGCGGTCGCGTCGTCGATGAACTCGGCAAGCCGTTAGAGAAGGCGACCGTTTGGGCTCAGAATTGGCGAGGCAAACGAGGCCGACTTCGTGTCGAGGCAAAAACTAACGCGGACGGAAGATTCGTGGTGGAGGACCTGCCTGCGGATGTCGTCGATTATGACGTCGGAAAACAGGGAAAGATGAGCATCGACGAAACCCCGATGATTGCCGGCGAGAAAGAGTACACACTGACGCTGACGCCGCCACTTACCGTCAAGGTAAACGTCACTGACGCCGAGACTAGAATGCCAATCAAGGATTTAACCTACATGATGGGGTTC
This sequence comes from Rubripirellula reticaptiva, assembly GCF_007860175.1. Lineage (NCBI taxonomy): Bacteria > Pseudomonadati > Planctomycetota > Planctomycetia > Pirellulales > Pirellulaceae > Rubripirellula > Rubripirellula reticaptiva. The sequence continues at coordinate 668,378 of NZ_SJPX01000003.1, forward strand.
GAGTACGACGATGGCAGGGCACCAGACTGGCAACTCTATCCGAAACCACGCGTATTAACCGGGACGTTCGAAAAAGTATTCAGTCAGACGGGATTCCCGCAACGCATTCGGGTGGAAGCGGACGGGTACGAGCCCGGAATATCACGAACGATTGAAGCAAAGCGAGATGATAAAAAGCACACGCTGTCAATCAATCTAAAACTGAAAAAGGGGAACCCGGTGACGGGGTCAGTGAACGGCGTCGACGGGAAACCGTTAGCGAATGCCAAAGTGATCCTCGCGCGAACGCGTATCAACGTCAGCAAACGTGACGAGCAAGTCTATGACGGGGAAAACCCTGTAACGACCACAGATGGAGAGGGCAAGTTTCAGTTTCCACCCGAGACGGAGAAGTTTTCCGTCGTCGTCATTCACAAAAACGGCATTGGAATGGTCACCGAAAAGGATTTGGTTCCGGATACGCCGATTCAGATCGAGCCATGGGATGACAAGAATGAACAAATGCAGATCATTCGTTTGCCAGCTGAAATGCAGCACAGCGACTTTCCAAAATATGACCCGTTCGAAGAAAGACGGAAACGGGAAAAAGCCAAACAGGAAGCTTCCCCGGCCAGCGACGTGCCGGCTTTCTGATTCCCGCGAAGTCGCGAGACGGCGATGGCAATCGGGCACCTTGCGTCGACGTAGGGTGCGTCGCACGACGAACGTCTAGTTCTTAAGCGAATGTGTTGTCCAGACGTGCATCGATCAACCGTGCATCGATCAACCGTGCATCGATCAACCGTGCATCGATCAACGCGTGGTCTGTCTGCGTTTTCGTCGAGTCATCGCAGCAGAAATGCAGATCGCCAGCGCGCCTGCGAATGATGGTTCCGGGACCGACACGGCGGGGAAAGCGGCAATGAAGGTTGGGTAAATCGTGTTGCCGTTGCTGAAGTCGTCGTCCCAAATTCTTAACGAAGTAATCGTACCGCCATGTCCAATACCTAGATCGGTAAGATCGACTAGCTGCAGACTGGGACGTGGCGTTGCGTTGCTGGTGCCGAGGAATCCTGATGGCGTCGTGCTGTTGAGAAAGTCGGATGGATCCGCAATGGTATCAAAATACGTGAACATCGGCATGGAATTTACGGGCGATAGATCAAAGTCCGCGGACCGATTGACCATCAGCGGAGCCCCACCATCGGCCGAAAGCCAATAGGGACCTGGGCTTGTTTCGAACGATCCGAAATCAAATGTAATGAACGACAATAACAAGTCGCTGCCGACATCGTTGTAGACGGGTTGATTGAACGTGTACTGAGTGAATTCATCGCCAGGATTGAAAACGCCATCGCCAAGTCCGGGGTCTAGCAATCCGCGATTGAGTACTGGGCTGCTGAGAAATCCGTCTACCGCGCCTGCCGAAGGATAGCCATCGGCACTGATCACGGTCGCACTGGAAATGTTGACGGCAGTGACCGAACCCGTGATCCAATCGGATCCCCGATAGGCGTACTGTGTTCCGCCTCGATTCACACCAACTCGCTGCAGCGTTACCGCGTCGGTGAACGTCGAAAACGACGTGTCCACGAAAGTAATCTCGCCGATGGCTGGCGATTGAATTGCGAGCGAGACCGTGAGAAACGAAATGCACAAAAAGAAGCGGAGTCGACAATTCACGGTTGCAAGGCTCCAAAAGTTGAAAGGTGTGGGCAAAGTCGCTTAGCGTTGCCGCCGCCTGCTTGGAGGTCGTGCGGTCTTTCTGCACCCTCCTTTTCAAGGAGGAGCTGAGCCTGAGCGCGGGGCGGATTCCAGCACTGAACCCTCTTGAATGGCGGCGTCTACCTGCCCTAGTTCTGGCATCTTTATAACCACCAAAGCCCCTGTCAAGAAAGTCAAGCACTCACGTTTCGCGAGCCAAGTGCGGGCCTGATCGTTCACAGCGATCGTGGCTCCCAGTTCGCAAGCGATCATTTTCGCAGGCGTTTAGTGGCCAGTGGGCTTGTTCAAAGCATGAGTCGTCGCGGGATCTGCTACGACAACGCACCGATGGCATCGTTCTTCAAGAGCTACAAGACCGAGGAAGCACAGCAAATTTACGACACGCACGAATACGCCACACGCGGCGTGTCTGACTACATCGAACGATTTTACAACCCTCATCGCCTGCACTCGTCGTTGGACTACCTCAGTCCAATCGACTTCGAGTAAGCGATCAAAGAACCGTCACTCGTTGGTGAATCCTGATCCAAAGGACTCGCCTCTTACCCTTCCCTTAAGATCGGTCCACTGTCAACTTTTCGTGGGCAATTCCAAACCTCAAGATCAGTTCAGAGCACATGGTGAGCCGAACAGTATTGGGCCAGGACCCATCATGCGACAAGGACCGCACCAGGAAGCCCAGAAGTTGACCAAGACGGGGGCGGAGGAATGGGGCACAACGGCATCAAAATTGGCATCAGTCACGTGAATCGTGGACATGGTTGGGTTTCAAAATGGAGAAGACAGGAAGGGCGTGCTTTTTTGACGTCCCGTCCAAGCGATGTCTTACTAGAAAATCAGAAATGCCAGTTCCTTCTTCAATCGACCGCGTGCTCGCGACAAGCGACTGCGGACGGTTCCGACATTGATCCCCAGAATTTGGCCGATCGTGCGGTAGTCAAAGCAATCGAACTCGCGAAGCAAGAGAATCTTGCGATCGTGAGGCTTCAGCCGATTCAGCGCCACGCCAACCAACTCCCTCTGCTCGGACATTTCCAATCGATGCAATGTCCCCTCCGAAGCATTCACGACCGTTTCGCTGATGCGGCCGACCTCCTCGACGGATACCACCGCAGCGCCCAACCCAAGAAGATACTCAAGGGATGCGAACACAAACAACCGATTCACGCCGCTAGCAGCGCTGGAGAGTGAGCCGCTGCGTTGCATAAACAAACAAAAGTGGGTCCCGCGAACGCTTGTTTAAGGGGCTAGTTGGTCAAAAGTGAGATCTCGCGGCGGAATTCTTGTTAATCTAGTCGGCGTCGTTGCGACGTTTTTCTCATTGAAGACAAACGACGCGGTCCCAAGCCACTCACGAGTCTGCTGATGCCGTCAGATGCCACACGATCGACTCGGCGGTGTCCGGCGGTTTGGCTGCTCGCAATCATCGGCTTGTCGTTCGGTTCGATCGCCGCGTCGCTTTTCTACGCCGGCGGCCAGTGGGTTCGCAACGCTATGCTTTCGGCGTCGGACTTCTTGATGATTTCCGACACCGGGCCGCAGTTCGGAATGCGTTCCGATCCCACCGACATCGTGCTGATTCACTATGGACGTGCCAGCGCGGAGCGGTTGGGGACCAAGCCGACCGTGGAAACCGACCGCAAGTTGCTTGCGGAGTTGCTTGACGCCGGCGTGAACGCGATCGCCGACCCGCGACTGATCGCGTCCTTGTTGCCCGAAGATTTTGAACCGGTCGCGCGACCGACGCTGGAGATGATGCGCGACCTGGAAGGCGGACGCGGTCGCATCGTTCGCGAAATCATGCTCGGCAGCATGGTCGACTACGAAACCGTTCGCGGCTTCGACGACTTCATCCGGCACGAATCGATCAGCATGCGATCGCCGGCGGACTCGGAACGACACAGCCGCATGTGTCCGATCGCGGACCACGACTTGTTTGTGATGCGTGAGACGATGGCGGTTTGGTTGATGCGAAGGTACGAGAATCTGGACATTTTGATCGATGACGGCGTTGAGGATGCGATCAGCCAGTGCGGCATGGCGGGCGTCTGGCGAGACTTCTTTCCGCAAATGGAGAACCTGTTGTCGGAGTGCGATTTTGAGCCACCGATCTCGGACTACAAAATCGGCGATCGGATGGTCAGTTGGTTTTCGTACGAAGGTCAGTGGCCGCAGGTCGCGCCGTTCGCGTTTTGGATCGACCACACGCAGCATGTCGAAGCATTCCAGCGGTTGGACTACGGCGATGTCGCGGAAGGCGACTTTGATGCCGAGCTTGTTCGCGGAAAACTGGTCGTGATCGGTATGGATCCGGATTTTGTTCGGACCGACCAACGTTTTCGTGTCCCCGGCCAGCGCGAGCAAGTCGGCAACTCGGTGATGCTAGCGCTCGCCACACAAACGCTGATTAACGGTCGATTCATGCGGGAGATGCCGCTTTGGATGTACATGGTCATTGCGATCGTATTTTCATGCGTAACCGCGATCCTGGTCGGACGGTTTCCACCACTAGCCGCGCTCGTCGGCGGCGTCGCGATTCTGGTTGTGTACTTTGGAATCGCGATTCTGGCTTACCGTTCCAATTGGTTTTCCGACATGGCGATCACGTCGGTGACGATTGCACTGGCGGGCATCGCCGCCGGGGTGACTCGTTACGGTTATGAAATTCGGTGGCGAAATCGCATGACGGATTTGTTCGGTCGCTACGTGCCCCGCGCGGTCGTCAGCGACTTGATTTCGAAGCGTTCGCTGCAAGCGATCTCGGTCGGCGGCACTCGACGGGATGTCACCGTGATGTTCGCGGACATCCGTGGCTTCACCCGGTTCACCGAGGGCAACGAACCCGAGGCAGTCTTGGATCGATTGAATGAGTTTCTGGGCATCATGGTCAATTGCACTTTTGAACAAGACGGAACGGTCGATAAGTTTATCGGAGACGCGATCCTGGTCCTGTTCAACGCTCCGACGGATCAACCCGATCACGCCCTTCGCGCGATCAAGGCGGCGTGGGCGATCCAGTCGCGGCTGGCCGATTTTTTGAAAGCCCAGGATTCCAAATCGGCCGCGTCAACCAGTAGATTGTCGATCGGCATCGGCATTCACACCGGGGTCGCAATCGTGGGAACCGTCGGCACCCCGCAGCGGTTGGAGTACACCGCGATCGGCAGCACTGTGAACACGGCGTCACGTTTGTGTGACAAAGCCGCCGGCGGAACGGTGGTGGTTTCCAGAGAAGTCGTCGACGCGATCGGCAATGCGTTTCGATTTCGCGAAAATGAACCGATGGAAGTCAAAGGCATCGATCGACCTTTGATGACGGCAACCGTGATCGGCCCGGCCGAGACGAATGACTCGCCGGCTTAATTAAGACTCTTATCGATTGAATGATCAGAACAAGATGAAAACATCGAATCCCAACGCTGAACCGGTCCTATTCAAAGGATCGATGAAAGTCGGTTACTTCAACGCGCAATTGTTCGTTGACATGGCCGTGACACCGCCGACGCTACTGCTTCGTGCTTCGCTGAAGTCGTTCCGCATTGATCGCGAGAACGTGTTAGGCATGGATGAACTATGGCTGTTCGGGTTCATCTGGCGAGGAATCCGCATTCGGCATTGTCAACCTGGTTTAGCCACGAAGGTTATCTTTCGTCCGTCGATGAAGCGTGAGACATTTTGGAGTCGTTTCGGTGAACTCGGCTGGTCATGGGGACCGAACGGCCATCCGGTCTCGGAACCGGAAACGAACGGGACGCCGTGAGAAGGAACCGTTTTCGCTATCGGTAGCGAAGTTGGGCGCAGGGGGAAAAGCGGCGGGTTTTCCGTCGGGACGCATGGGACACCTTCGGTGATTTGCTTGGGGGAAGAATTGGGGTCAGCAATCCAACTTCGTCAGGCTGAATTGGCAGACCAATGCTGATACGTCGGAAATTCGGTGGTGGTGAAAGTATTTCTTTGCAGCTACGGTGCCCCCAACTTAGTCTAGGGCGGCTATCTCCCTGTTTTTGGTTTCGAAGGTCATCCTCTTTCAATTTCTCGGAACAACAATGCGGTTCTATTACTCGGCTCGCGTGCGGGCAGCGTTTCTCTTCTTTGCTTGGCTTTCGCCACAAACGATTCACGCAGATGACGCTGAAAAGTTAGCGGCCGAAGTCAAGAACATCTTTCGCGCGCGATGTGCTGAGTGTCACGGCAAGACGCGGCGTGAAGCAGATATCGAAATCCTTGAAACGAGTAGTTTTGTCGGCGAGGACAACTTCGTGACGCCAGGAAGCGTCGACGATTCAAGTCTGTACGACTACATCGTCAGCGAAGACGAAGGGTCAAGAATGCCAGAACCTCCGCTTCCGCCATTGGAATCGTTCGAAATCGAAACCGTTCGCAAGTGGATCGAAGCAGGCGCCCCCGCATTCCCGAAAGACATTCAACAACCGGATCAGCAAGATAGCGACTCAGCACTGTCCAACGTTGTCGGTGCAGAGTACGTGTTGACGCAAATTCTGAAGCACGTCAAAGCAACCCCTCGCGATGATCGTCCGTTCTTGCGTTTCTTTAGCAGCAACCATTCTCTCGTCGAAGGAGCCACTGCGGCTGAACTAAAAGTCAACGGCCAAGCCCTTTCCAAAGCGATGAACCATTTGTCTTGGGAGCCAGCAATCGTCAAGCCCACGAAGGTTGACGAAATTGGATCGATCTACGCGGTCGATATTCGCAAACTCGGCTGGCACAAACGCCCCTTTCGCGTGGTCGATGCGGGGACCGAGACTGTCCCCAGTTCAACGGATCTGTACGACATGGTGTTGTTGGAGTATCCCTATGCGTTGGCGTTCGAGAATTCCGAGACTTTCGATGAACTTTGGGAAACTTACCTTCAGCCGGCTGAATTGATTCGCCCGATCCCGTTTGTCCGAATCGATTGGTTCGTGAGTGTTGCGACGCAGTTCCCGTTGTATGAAGATATGCTGCAAATCCCTTTTCAGTTGCATGATTTGGAAACAGAGCTCGGCGTTGACTCGGCTGAAAATATCGAAAACCACATCGCGAAACGCGCTGGGATGACCGTCTCGGGCGTGTCCCGAAACAACCGCGTCGTGGAACGCCATCCTGCTCGATATGGAGCGTACTGGAAAAGCTACGACTTCGAGACCAGCAAGGGTCAGCAGAATATGTTCGTCGACCCAATCGACTTTCATTTCGCGGGCGGTGAGATGATTTGGAACCTGCCAAATGGACTTCAGGGATACTTAATCACCGACAATCTTGGCAACCGAATCAATGCAGCGCCGACATCGATCGTCACAGACAAGTTTGCTGAAGACAAAGTCGTTCGCAATGGCTTGGCGTGCATGCGTTGCCACGACCGCGGCATGAAACGGTTCAACGACAACATTCGTCCAGCATTCGTCGCGCTTCCCGACAGCACGGGATTGGACAAACGCGACATCCTGCGAATGTATGTCGCGAAGGACGAGATGGACGAACTGCTTGATCGCGACGAAAAGAAATTCATGCGAGCGATGAACGACGCGTTGGGAGAACCACAAGACAAAGAGCCGCTGATCCCTCTGTCTCGACGATTCCTTGACTCGCCATTGGCGATCTCGCAAGCCGCCGCAGAACTTGGGCTGCAAGACTCCGGTAATTTGCAGCAAGTCTTTCGGCTTCCGCAGTTCACCCGACTGGGACTAGCAGGTTTGTCGGCCGGCGGAGTCGTCCGTCGTGACACATGGGAAGACTATTTCGATCGGATCTCTCAACAACTGGGGCTTGGCGTTCCCATTTCACCCATTGATGGATTGACGCGTCCCGATCACCTATCCGATGGCATCGCGTTTGATTTGAAACTGAAGACCAACAAACGCAGCAATATCTTTTCACCCGGTGATGACATGGTCATTCAGGTTGAAAACAAGACCGGTCAAAACTTGTTTGTCGAAATGATTGGAACCAGTTCGCGCGGGAGCACCGCCATCCTGACGGACGGCGTGATCTCTTTGCAGAATGGATCGACATTGCGCTTTCCTGAAAACGGCAGCATCAAAATCCGGCCGCAGCTAGGCATCGAGTTCATCACGATTTTTGCCAAGCCGACGAGATTCGAAGCGGGTGTGTTGCTGCGAGGCAAAGGAGTCGCTGATCGCTTCGTTCACCAGTTTTATGACTTCAACAATTCACATCTTAGCAACGTGCCCGAGCAACTCATCAAGAAAACGATCAAAATCGAAACTCGCTGATCCACCCAAGCTTGCGAATTTATCCGCAAGGATCACTCGACTCGCACCCAATCGCCGCCCAGCTAGCACCGTTTAGGATTCAAGAAATGGTAACTCGTCGACTCCAGTGTTTTCTTCTGACTGCATTCGTCGCATTCGGTGGAACCAAAGCTCTCGCCGAATCGATCCACCAGCAACTTCAGAAACAAGTGCCCGCAGTGGTGGAGTACCTCGCCGGCAAAGACGTCAAAACGGTTGGGGTGTTAAAGTTTCGCGTTGCCAAGCCAGGCGAAAAATTGACCGACAGCGCCGGACCAGCAAACTCTTTGATCGCTGACCGATTGGAAGTGGGACTGATTTTGGCGAATTCCTTTGATGAGTCAAAGCAGCTGAAAATCATCAAGGACGCAAGCTCGCAAGTTGATAAAATCGAGGGAGCAACGCACCTGACGGCGGCTGGCCGCGAGGCCATTTTCGGGACCCGCTACAAACTAGCCTGGGGTGGAGAATCCGTCACGGCCGATGCTTTTCTTACCGGCATCATCCAAGTTCATGAAGACAACAAGACCGCCAGTATTGGTTTGCTATGCTTGCTCAAGAACGGACAGAAACTTGAACGCGCATGCGATGTGTTCGAAGCAGACTTGGATGCATCAACACTGAGCGAACTGGGCGAGAGTTTCTTGTTACGGGGTGCATTTGATGGAGGAACGAGTCAGCTTACCTTCGAAGATCGTCAGGAAGAACGCCAGCAGTTGGTCATTCAACAGGCACAGCAAGTCAAGACACAGGCCGCGACGTTTCCGCTGAATGATTCTGCAGCGTCCTTGAAGATGGAAGTACTCTTTGATGGACGCTCCGTAGAGATCGAGACCCGACAAGGCCGTGCGTTCATCCCAGAGCCTGTCACTGGCCAAAACGTCGAGTTTGCCTTGACCTGTAATGGTGACTTATCGCAGCGACTCGGAGTCGTTTTGAAGGTCAATGGCGAAAACACTTTGTACCGTCAAACATGCCGAGACATCGATTGCGCGAAGTGGATTCTCTCACCGCAGAATCCAAGCGTATTAGTCCGCGGTTACCAATCATCCGATCGCACGACCGCCGAGAAATTTAAGGTGTTGTCCAGGTTCGAATCAGCAAAACGAGCGATGGACTATGGTCGCAATGTGGGCCAGATCCAACTGACCGTTTTTCAAGAGCTGACGGGGCCAAAACCAGAGCCCAAGCTGATCGGTGGGGACGAAGAAGACTTGATCGCCATGTTGAGAGGTATCCAGCCTGAAGAGACACCCATCAATCTGAGCGTCTTGAAGGGCCGACTTCGGAGCGCTGGCCGAGACGATCAGCAGACTCGCGGTTTGATCGTGCAGGGGGAAAAGACTGACAATGCGGTTCAAGTGGTGACCTTCAATCCCGATCCGACTCCGGTCATGTCAGTCACGATCACGTACTACAAACCATAGTCGCGGCGAGCTGCTGTCAATCGCGAACTGAGACAGCATGGCCGGATAAGCCGCTTTGTTTTTTGCATCGAGACTGTCACTCAGTTTCGTTCAAACCTGATGAATAGCGTTGTCCAATAAAAGAAACTTCAGTGAATCATCTCCGGCTATCACTTCTTCGCCCGATCGTTTTCGTGCTTTCCATTGCGCTGGCCGCTTTGCCTATTTGCATGGCCCAGAATGGCCAGCAGCAGACCGCTCAACAGCAATACGTTGTCGTGACGGCGCCGATCGGTTATCTGACAACCGACCAGGGCGACATCATTGGTCGGCTGCCAACTTGGACCCACTTGCTGGTTGTGCGGTCCACCAAGACCGACTTTGTAGTGATCACGCCGACGGGCCAGCGAGGATCGATCCGACGCGAGCTCGTTCAGCACAATCCGCTGACGAATGCAACATTGGCCGAATTGACCGCGGCCGAGTCGGCGGTCGTGATGCTGACCCAGGCCCATGAACAGATCGTGAAGCAAGACTACGCAGCCGCTTTGAATCTCAATAGGCAGGCGGGACGAACGGTCGAGGAAGCGATGGGACGCAGCAATCCGCTCTGGCCATGGATCATGAGCAGCGTCGCGCATCTCCAGTTGGCCAATGAAGAAACGATTGGCGCAAAGCTGACCATGGACGCGGCGGAGGCAAGTTTGCAAGGGCTGAAAGAAAAAGGCCCCGCGGAAGCCGACCTGCTGAATGTTCGCGCGATGTTGCTAGAACAGACTGGCGATCAAACTGGAGCAATCAGCACCTTTCGCAATGCCGTCGAGGCGGCAATCCGTCATGGTGGCGAGGCACATAGCGATGTTCGAGTCGTCATGTCAAACCTAGCGCATACACTTGGTGAGGCCCAGGAGTACAAAGAGGCAGCTCGTTTCCAAAAGACTGTCTACAACATTGGAAAAGACATTCTTCCCGATAGCACAACCGAGCAGGCGGACGCTGCGTTCGCCTTAGGCGTGTACTTAAGCATGGACGGACAAGAGGCCCAAGCCATTCCGTATTTCCGCGAGGCGCTGGCGGTCTATGAACGAACCAAGGCCAACGACGACCCCGATTTGGTTGCCACCCGTGAAATGCTTGCGGAAGTTTCTAAAGTCGCTGCACCGATCACGCCTAGTGTTGTTGTCAAACGTCAGCCCTATCAAACTTCGCAGGGTCGACTGCGCGTGATCTCAAAACACGCATACATTCGTGACAATGCAGGACGCATTTTAAAGACACTGTTTCGACACTCGTCAGTCAAATTCCTCCGCGAAGTCGACGATAAGTACGAAGTGGAATATCGAAAAACTCAAGGATGGGTCCACGCTGGCCAACTTGTTCCCGATCCAACGTACGCGGTGGACGATCTTGAACGGGAAGTTCGTGATCAGGTGAACGAAGCAAGATTGTTGCACGAGGAAGCTCTTGTCTACCTTGAACGCGATCAGGACTTGGTTCGTGCGCTCAAGCATTTAGAACGGGCACACAAGATCGTGAGCCAGTTCGATGATCAAGCAACAACATCCTCGGTTTTGAAAGAGATTGCTTATTTGCATGCGATTCAAGGCGATGCTTCGTTGGCCAATCAAGAGCTCAGTCGTGCTAGGCAATTGCTCAGCGTAAGCAAGTTGGCACAAAACCCCATTCTGATTGCGGAGCTCGAAAACGCCCGGGGTCATAGTGCATTCAACGGATCTGATTTTGATACCGCGTTGACGAGTTATACACGGGCGCTCGAAGCACTGCGTTCGAACTTCGGCGACATGAACGCGGGGACGGCTGCACTTTATGGCAATGTCTGCAAAGCAACGTCCTACAAAGGAGATTTAGTCAACGCCAAGCCAATTGCTGAGAAATTCATCTCGACCATGCGAGCTGTGTTTGGCGATGACACCAATGAACTGTCTTATGCGTACGCGACCTATTCCGAAGTACTCAGCGGCCTTGGGGATCACACGCAAGCTCAAAACTACTCAGCTCGCGCTTTAGCAATCCGAACGAATTTGCTTGGGCCTGACGACATTCAAACCGGCAACGCGCATGCGGACTACGGTAGAATTCTCTGGTTTAGCGGTGACATCGACGAAGCCGAAAGACAGCTGGATCGCGCTTTGGAGATTTGCAAGCGAATTAACAGCCAACGGGCTGAATCGCTTGAGGTATCAACGCGGATGTCGCTCGTTGAAATGTTCAATGAAGCAAACATGCCGCTGGATGCGTTGACCCATACGGGGTCACTGTTGGAGTTGATGAGAGCTTCGGATGGTGACTACAAGGACCAAATTGCGAAATACACCGCACTTGTGGAAAACCTCAAGGTGATTGCCAATCGACCGCAGGCAGCAGCTCAGCAGATGTTGATCGTGCTACGTGACGGTCGCATTCAGGACCAGACTCGCGTGGTGACAACGGTGCCGCCCGGAACGCGGTTGTGGTCTTTGAAGGAACAGGATGGATGGCACAGTGTCATCGTTAATGCCGACGGGGACAAACAGATCGCCGGATGGATCAAAGGGCAAACGGTCACAAGTGTTGAAGCGGAACTGTTTCAGCAGACCCAATCAAGCGACCTGCTTCAAAAACAACAAGTTGCCGCGAGGATCGCTGGAGTCATGCAGGCGAATCAGGATCTGTTTAGCAATACCAACCCAACTCGCGAAGATTTGGTTCGAGCGGTTGGACTCGTCGATGACGTGGCTAGAGACGTCGAGTCCGTCGGGAACAATTTTATGCTGGCATCGATTCGCCAGATGTTGGCCGGAATTTACGATCAATTTGCCGAGTACGGGAAAGCGAGGAAGCACTTAGAGTCGGCGTTGGAAACGCATATCGAGCACTTGGGCCGCAACCACCCGGTGACCGCGCAGGACCGACTCGGGCTGGCTCAAGTTCTGGTAAACATCGGCGACACAGTGGGCGCCGAGCGTCAATTTCGTGAAGCAGTGCGGGTGATCAGCTCGACGACCGGCCAAACAAGTGAGATGGCTTCGGACGCAAATGCAAGACTTGCCCTTCACCTCATCAACAATGGTGCGATTACGGAAGGTGAGGCACTACTACGATTCGTTCAGAAAACCGAAGCTGCGGCTGGGCGCGATGATCGTCCCACGATGATCACGGTGCTCATCACTTTGTCCAGCTTGGCAATCAAGGCCAACAAACCGCAGGACGCGATCGCACTGCTTCAACAGGCTCAAAAAATCCGCGAGTCGCAAGCAGCGACGGCTGATATCGTCACCGACATCATGCTGCAGACCCAACTTGGACTTGCTCAACTGCGAACAACGGAGCAGGAAGAGGCTTTGCGAAACTTGACGAGCGCGCATGAGCAAGCTGTTCGAGATCTCGGCCCGGCGCACTCCATCACGTCAAGTTGCCAGTCCATTTTTGGTTATGCAATGTCGCTCAATGGCGATTCGGATCAGGCATTGCAGTTGACTCAATCAGCCCTTGAAAATGTGATTAAAGCTACCGGACCGGAGCACATTCAAACGGTCGATGCGCTTGTCAGTGTCAGTGCGGTCCAATACCAAGCCGGGAACCTTCGGGAAACGCTCGATTTACTGGGACGCGCTCGAGCGGTGACAAACAAGTACGTAAGAGAAACCTTGGTCGAAATGCCGGCCCAGGCCCAAGTGCAGTTCTTGGAGAATAACGACCGTCGAAAACGTGACGCGGCTTTGTCACTTGTGTTGAAACACTCTGACGACCAAAACGTCGTCGACCAGACAGCCATTTGGATCCTAAACACGAAAGGACTGGCTGTCGAAACTGCCGTAGCACGCGGCTCACTGGAGAACTTTCTTAAGACCGAATTCAGCCGCAAGCAGTTTGAGTCTTGGCAAGAACTGCGTCGCCGGATCAGCACATTTCCCTTGGAAGGTGCCAATGAAAGTGTTCGCGAAACTCGCAGAGTAGAACTGCAGCAACTGAAAGAAGAAGAACAAGCGTTTCGCTCGAACATCGCCCCTGGCTTCGCCGAACAAGTCGCACGCCAACAAAGCGGCTTGGTCGATTTGAAATCCGTTCGCAATGAAATCGCGGATGACTCCATTTTGATCGAGCTTTTTCGTCTGAGACCCGTCGACCTACCAAGAATTATCTCACCGGATGAACCGCAGCCCGCCAGATACATTGCATGGATTATCCCTCCCGCCGACGACGGCCCGGTTCAGTTTGTCGACCTGGGATTAGCAGAACCGATTGACACACTCGTGGCGACGACGCAGGAGCAGATCAATGCGTCGGGAGCGCTGATCAATGGACTTGGTTCCATCGAATCCACCGAGCGGCTTTACGAAGCGATGCGACCACTGACGACGGCCGTTTGGGAACCGATTCGAAAGACGATTGGCAATTCAAAGAAACTCATCATTAGTCCCGATGCCAACTTGTGGTTGATTCCGTGGGCCGCGATTCCTGTTGGCGACAAACGCTACCTTGTCGAGGACTTTGAAGTTCAGTTACTCAACACCGGACGCGATCTAGTTCGCCCGATCAATCCGGCGGATGAACTTAACGGTCCGGTCATCATCGCGGACCCTGCGTTCGACTCGGATGCCAGAGAAATCGAAGACACCGTAAGGGCTATGGAACTTGACACACTTCGCACCCGATCAGCCGTTCCATTCAATCGAAATTTCGCTGAAAAACGTCTGCCGGGAACTCGTAGTGAAGCGATGATCATTCAGCCGAGTTTACAGATCAGCGATGGCGAGGCTCCGGAAACATACATGGGCGAACAAGCTGCTGAAGCGGTTTTCAAATCGCTGCAGCGCCCCCGAGCTCTGTTGGTGGGAACCCATGGTTTCGTGTTTCAGGCCGAACAATCTGATGCGTCCAATCCATTGGCACGATGCGGGCTGTTGCTGGCTGGCTGTAATAACAGTGCTGAGAATCTTCGCACCACCGGCGAAGACGGCGTTCTGACCGGATCCGAAATTGTGGGAACGGATTTGCGTGGAACCCAACTGGTAGTGCTCAGCGCTTGCCAGACCGGGTTGGGCACCGTCCAAGATGGTGAAGGAGTTGCGGGACTGCGTCAAGCTTTTCAGCTTGCCGGTGCCGAGTCCGTCGTGGCAACGTTGTGGTCGATCCCAGACCAAGCAACCACGGCGTTGATTGTGAGCCTATTTGACAACCTTGCGTTAAAAATGACCAAACCCGCTGCGATTCGCGCAGCGCAGATCGAAAGCATTCACCGACTGCGAGAACGCGAAGGTGCGGCGCATCCATTTTTCTGGGCCGCTTTCACCCTGACGGGCCAACAGTAATTGTATTATCGGGTAGGCCTGGTTCCGAATGGTCCTTGCTCCACGTTTTTACCAGGGTCGCTTCGGTCGCGTTCCGTTGGCGATATCACGGAGTTGATCTTCGTCATACGGTGACCGCATGACTTCGGCCGACAAGTGTTGCGTGCGAAATAGGTTGACGATGTATCTCATTCGTTCACGCAGAATCGTCCAATCGTTCGCTCTGGTGTTCAACAAGCCATCACGCTGCACGTCGTACCCTTCGTCCCCGTTAAGAAACTCTCGCAGTTCGGGCAAATCAATCTCCTGCAGAGTCTTAGGAAAGGGTTCGTCGCCTAGTGGAGGCACATCGTCGTGAACCGCCAATTGTCGCTCGCCAACACTGTAGGTCATCAGTCGCTGGGTCACGCACTTGCTAATCAGGAACGGCAGAGAATCGCGAATGATAGGTTGCAACCGAATGTGCTCGTGCAAGACAGCCAAGCAATTTGCAAAGAAATTTGCCTCATGCTGAACCTTTTCGACGCGAGAGCATCTTGCCATTTCGTAGGCGGAAAATGCTTGCTTCAAAAGGTCTTGGCCATCGTTTTCCGTTGGAGCGGGGCGAAGTGAATGAATGAAAGTGGCAAAAGCAGATTGCTGTTCACTTCGATCGATCGCATCAAGGGTCTGGTCAGCGTTCTCATTCGTTGGCGGTCCAATTTGGGCGACGTAATCCAGGTATCGAGCAGAGACCAATCCGATATCCTCCAAAACGATTCTGTTCCCGTGGAGGATAAGCTTTGCGGCGCGGGAACGTGTGTAGCCAGCAAGCAGGAATCCGCTGAATCCGCCTGCGATCGCTCCGGTCACAGCCCACGCAGTCATCGCGCTGGGCAGGGACCATTGCATCGTCCCATGCAATCCGAATCCGACAGCCAAACCAACTAGCGTACCGACGATGCCCGCTACAATGGTTCCGTCGCGAGAAGCTTGATCGCGGTCTTCTTGTCGGACGGTAACCCCTGCCTTGCGTGAACCCCACACGGCCCAACTGTGGAAATTGGCTCCCGCTTCGTGTCCGATTGCATCAAGCAACGCCTGCGACAACAGCAAATGCACTCGAGTGATCCGCAAATTCGACAGAGTATAGTCGTCCGTTCGGATCGCCTCGTCGATCATCGTCTTCCACTCTTCAAGTGTTCTCGTCGTCATTTGCTGCTCCCATGTATCCTCAGTTTCGGTCGATTCTTGGCTCTCGCCTACGGGCGTAGCGCGAGCTGCTACTCTATAGCGCCATCACATCAACTGTTCAAGGAACCCCATTGATGATTCTAGAGCGAAAGTTTGTTTTGCCGGGCGAGGGCACTCGTTACGACGTCTTGGGTGGTGACCAAGTCACGATCAAAGTAACTTCGCGGGACACCGGAGGCGAGATGACGGTGTTGGAAACGGTCGTTCCTGCCGGGGCCGGTCCGCCACGTCACGTCCATACACGCGAGTCTGAAACGTTCTATGTTTTGGAAGGCGACTTTGAGTTTGAAGTCGACGGTGAAAGAACGAATGCGTCGGCAGGTGCATTTTTGATCGCGCCGCCGAACCTTCCGCACTCGTTTCGGAATGTTTCGAACAAACCAGGGAAGCTACTGGTTGTGGTCCAACCCGGCGGCTTCGAGGAATTCATCGAAAAGTTCGCCTCCCTGCCGACGGACCAACCGCCAGACATGTCCAAGATGGCGCAAATGGGCGCGGAGCACGGCGTGACTTTTTTGCCGCCCGCACAGTGATGCGGGACGCAGCGCTGTTCTCGTCACCTGATCCGGTACGACGTGCGGGACAGTGAAGCGGGAGCGACGTTTTCAATTCGGACGCTTCACAGCGAATATCGAATAGGTGTCCGGTACGAATCGCACAAGATTACCAGCGTGTTGATTTTCACTGTCCGGGCGCAATTCGATGCAGGCAACGCTTGGAGACTTTGTGGGTGGGAAGAATTGGGGTCTGGCGAAGAATTGGGGTCCGACTAGCGATTCGGGTTTCGGGATTCAGCTCTCCTTCAATCCCGAAACCCGAGTCTGACCCCTGGCGAAAGCCCCCAAGCTAGTAACCCGAAGCGTGTGTGGCTTCGACCTCGATCGCGGGAAGTCCCAGACGCTTGCGGGCTTGGCCCATCATTTCTGCGGTCCGGCTAGCACCGCAACGCGTCACTCCCAGATCGCGCACCGCAAGCAGCGCGTCCAGATCTCGCACTCCGCCGGCCGCTTTGACTTGGAATGTCAGCGATGCGATTGGCAATCTCATCTGACCAAGACTCGCGAATCTCTGACGATTCGTGGCCTTTAGATTCGCCTTCCAAACTGGCAAGAATGGCGCTGGCGATCACTGCTCGATCCGCGGGAGCAAGTTGCAACGCAGAAGCGATCAATTGTTGAGCTGTTTCGGATATGAACGAATCTCACTGAACGGTGGTGACGATCTAATTATTTTATCAGGCGTCGATCATGAAATTGAAGCCCGACTTTTGACGATCGTTTGAACGATGTCTTTCGTTGCTTGGTCCAGAAAGGACCACGACCGCACCATGTCGCGTAGAGCAGCGTCTTGGCTGAGTGCTTCGCCTTCTGCTTCGGGTACCCCGAAAACCTCGCTAAACGGCCGTGTTTTCGTGGATGTTTCACATCCTCTGGGGTGAATTGAAACCCGCATCTGACTTCTTCTAGAGACGTCGGATACGGGTTTTTTTTGTGGTTATTCGGTCGCCGAAGTGTCTCTTGGGTGCCAATTCATGTGTTTCGGTCGCGGGGAACATTTTCGTGAGTTTGATCGCTGCGGAGCGTGGATCTCGGCGGAGCGTGGATCTCCGCGCCAGTGACGGCTTGTATGTGCGCCATTCAACCGGAAGTGTTTGTCGAGACTATTGCTATGTTTGCAAAGAGTGATGCCAACGAATACCGATTTGATCCGGCCGTTGAGGAGAACCAAGATCGGGCACGTCGATGCCATGAGTTGCTGAGAAGCGTTGTTTCATTTCCTGGCTACGGAGCAGCCGAAGAGCTTGGTGGCGTGAATTATTGCGCGGCATTGTGGGTGGAACAGGTTTTGGAACATGCGAATACTGAACAGTTTCAATGTGAGGTCGTGGATCAGCTGGCGGAAATTTTCACTCGCGGAGCGGTTGCCGAAATTGAAGACTGGCCTAGTGACACACTTGCGTCCGCGATCAACCTAGTTGATACCGAGGCTGGAAGGTCACACTTGGTTCGATCTTTGCAGAATGACCGGGGCATGCACTACGTAGATCACACAGGCAACACGAATCGAGAGATCGCAGCGCGATTCCGGAGTCGAGCAACAGTTGTGCAAGAATATTGCCCGGCCGCCGCCGAAGCAATTAGCGGCTACGCGATAATGATTGAACGCGAAGCAAAACGCTTGGTAGAGGAAAGCCGATGGGGAAGGGACTGAATGTTATGTTTGTCGCTTTGAGACGTTCTGATGATCGTCGCCGTACCAGTGCAGTCGGTCTTGATTTGCCAACAAACTGTTTAACTTCTTGCTCTGAAGTTGTGGCAGTGAATCGGTAATTGATGGAAGGATGCTTGGTAGAAGGTGTCCTCGATCCGATCGCAACTATCTCGACAAACGGTCGCGCCAATATCCAGGCCGTCTTCGCGTGTGAGCGACGGCGATCACGATGATTCGTTCGTCGCGAACGATAAAGGCCATGACGAAAGGGAAACCACGGAATCGGAAGCCTTGCGTTCCATGGAAGTACGGTCCCCAGGATTCGGGCGACCGATGAACCAGTTCTTCCGCTCGATCAAGTTCGAGTTTGAATCGTTCGCCTACGTCAGGATTGACGCTGGAGTACCAGTCAAAAGCGTCGGCGATTTCATCGGATGCGGCGGGATGGTACTCAAGTTCGGCCACTGGGTTTTCCGCCGATTCGTTTCCATACTTCCGACGAAGGCACCGTCTTTACCCGACCGCTGTCGATGTCGTCGATGCGCCGGCCAATCTCCGTGTCCCAAGCGGCGTCAATCTCTTCCTGGGTCGCTTCCGAATCGGCGGCCGAATCAATGCTGTTCAACATTGCATTGGCAAGCGCGACACGCTCGGAAAGCGGCATCTGCATCGCGGTCGCGATCAGGTCATTAGCGTTGGGCATTTCGGGCATCGAGCAAAATCCAAAACGAAAGCGAAACCGACAATACGATTGTAACCAAGAACCATCATTGGGTCGAAGAACCGTTCTTTACGAGAATTAAGATAGCGGATCGGATTGCATCATTAAGCGTCGGCCAACATCGCACCAAGTCAGCAAGCTGCTCGGCGTCCGTGCTGGTGATTGCTGGTGTCACTGCATTTTGCACCGCGTTTTCCGACAAGTTTTGTTTCGTCGCAACGTCGCAATCGGGCTTCCCTACCTCTGGGGTGTATTGAAACCCGCATCTGACTTCTTCTAGAGACGTCGGATACGGGTTTTTTTGTGGTTATTCGGTCGCCGAAGTGTCTCTTGGGTGCCAATTCAAGTGTTTCGGTCGCGGGGAACATTTTCGTGAGTTTGATCGCTGCGGAGCGTGGATCTCGGCGGAGCGTGGATCGCTGCGGAGCGTGGATCTCCGCGCCAGTGACGGCTCGTAGAGAGGCTGCCTCCGAGCACGCTTTATCGAACTGAGCGCTGCATTCATGGTGGCGCGTGATCGATTGAGGTGCGAACCGACGAGACGATCACGAAAGAAGCCGACCGCTGCAACGTCAAAACAACAATCCTAAGAGTCTATCCCGGCGGCTTCGCAAACTGTGATCAGCTGCACCGGCTCCGCGGCGAGATGCATTGAAAGAGTTCGGGAATCGTCCGATTCGGGTTGCCTTTGCCGCCATTTCGGTACTTACCCTTTTCGCTTTTGATTTTCTTACCGTCCGTGTTTCAGAACACGCGAAAAGGTGAGTGTGTCGGCATGGCGCGAGAGGGCTGGTGGACGATTTGGATCTCTAAGCCATCAACGATTTCACGGTGCCGGTGCTGTCGGCGAAACGTTCGATGTCGAGTCCCAGCATTCGTGCTTGGGTTAGCCACAGGTTTGCCAGTGGCGTCCCGTCGGGCAGATTGATGTGTTGTCCTGACTGCACTCGCGAACCGCCACCGGCGACGATGATCGGTAGGTCGTTGTATTGATGCGTCGATCCGTCGCCCAGCCCAGATCCGTAGGTGAACAAGGTGTTGTCCAGTAAGGTGGATCCGTCAGCTTGTTCGATGGAATCCAGTTGGCTGACGATGTATGCAAACTGCTGCATGTGGAATCGGTCCACCTTCAGTAGGTCATCAATCATTTTGGTCTGATTGTGAGACATCTGATGATGGCTGCGTGGTTTGTCGAAAAGTGTCTCGAACTTGTACGGCGTGTCCCATCGCTCAGGCCCGACCATAAACGTGGTGACATTTGTCAGACCGGTTTGCAGCGCCACGACCATCAGGTCGGCCATCAAACGAATATACTCGCCGCGCGGCAAATAAGCTTCGGGCGGTTCGTCCATGGTCACTAACGCCAATTCCGATCGCATTTTTTCGAGACGATTCATTTGCGTCTCGATGGTCCGTATTGAATCAAAGTATTCAGCGAATTTGTGCCGGTCGGCGTAACCGAGTTCACGACGCAGCGTACTGGCGTCTTCGAGTACGAGGTCGGTGATGTCTCGGTAGCGGTCCGTTTCGTCGGTCGAAAACAGGCGATGGTACATCTTTCGCGGATCTCGAATCGACGGCGCCAAATGCCCGGTGCCGTACCACGAGATATTGTCGAAGTAAATTGATTCCTTGTTGTCGAGGTGGCTGTTGCAGCTGAACTCCAGCGTCGGAAACGGAGTCGCGGTGCCGATCTGATCGGCGACCAAATGATCGAGCGTGCGGTCCAGCGGCCAGGCGGTGCCTTCAATGGTGTAGGGAGGTGCGCTGCTGAGGTAACATGACGCGCACTGGGCGTGCACGTCGGTGCCTTGCTGGAACGTGCGGTCCATTCCTGTGATCAGGTTGATCTTATCACGGTGTGGTTCCAGCGGTTGCATTGTTGGCGTCAGCTCAGTCAGTGGTGTGACGCTGAATCTTGGGTTCTGTTTCCCGAGTGACTTCATCACTCCCCCCAGATTTCCTTTGGGGATGATGTGTTCTGCCTCGCCAGGAAAAAAGCCTCGACGCACGACTCCGATTGGCACGTAGAAATGAGCCATCCGCATCGGAACGGCTTTCGCGGCGGCTGCCGTAGCCACGCTTTCCATCCACGGCAGTGCCAGCGATGCGGCACCCATACCGCGCAGAAACGATCGTCGTGTCGTGATTGGCATTGCGAGTTTCAGGTGGGGCGAAGGGGTGGTGGGAGCGGTCAGGATCGCTGACACGCTGGATGACGCTACGGAGCAACGGGGGAATTTGCGGGCGTCGATTTCGTTTGAAATGGAGCACTCATGATAACCATTTTCAGCAACGTTTGGATCTTGTAATCGTCGTCGATTGTCGCGCCCGTGATTTCGTCGAGAGTGATCTGGTCGGCAGGGCCCAGTTGGCGGGCCAAGGCGAACGACAGCAGGTGGCCGGCGAGTGCACGGGTGAAGCGGTCTTTTTCGACTAGGATTGCGTCTTTGAACTGCACAACATCGTTGAATTCATGCTGCCGCATCAGTGTGCCGGCCATGTCGACGTCGCGACCGTTCTCGTATTGGTCACGCCATTGTCCGATCGCATCGAAGTTCTCTAGTGCGAACCCCAGTGGATCGATTTGCTCGTGACATCCCTTGCAGTCGCTGCGCTGGCGGTGCAGCGATAGGCGTTCTCTCAGCGTCAGATTTTCTTCGCCGTCAGCTGGCTTTTCTCCGAGTGCTGGCACGTCAGCCGGCGGTGGATCGGGCGGGTTGTTGAAGATCACGGTGGCGACCCATGCGCCACGCGTTATCGGATGGCTTCGGTCTGGTCCCGAAGTCATCGTCATCACGGCGGCATTGGTGATCACGCCGCCGGTCCGCCGATCCGCAAGCGGGATGCGGTGAAACTTCAGCACGGTCGGGGCGCCGCCACCGCCCTTTGTCATGGGTGATTCGCTCCGCAGGTCACCATAGGCATCCTCAAGTGTGACCGACCGATAGCTAAAATCAGAATCGATCAGTTGGGTGATCGGCAGATTTTCGATCAAGACGGTTTCAAACAACAGCAGCGGCTCCAGCATCATGTGCATGCTGTCCCGATACTTCGCGAAATAGAACTTCGGGAACCGTTGTTCGTCAGGAACCGACGAGATGATCCGTTCCAGTTGCAGCCACTGGGCGGGAAAACTGTCGCAAAAGCGTTTCAATTTACGGTCATTGACCATCCGGTCAAATTGTCGGTCCAAGACGTCAGGACGCTTTAGTATTCCGCGGCCGGCCAGGTCCAACAGCTGTTCGTCCGGCAGACTTCCCCAAAGAAAGAATGACAATCGCGAAGCGAGTTCAAAATCGTCGAGAGCACCAGTCGGTTGTTCGCCACTCGACTTGTCGTACAGATACAGAAAATTCGGAGACGCGATGGTTGCCGCGGCGACAGATTTCATCGCGTCGGTGAAAGAGGCTCCGCGGGCTAGTCGTGCGTCGACAAACGAAGCGTATCGTTCCAGCTGTTCAGGCGTCACCGAGCGGCGAAAAGCTTTTGTTAGGAAAGGCTCTAGCCGGCGACGGACTTCGTTGCCGACGCCATCGGTATTGTCAGGCGGTGCAAAGAACGATTGCCAGATGCCGACGCGGCTCGCCACGAAGTCGGGGCTTTGGGTGATTGATTGACCGAGCTTCAGAAACGATTCCATCAACAGAGGTGATAGCGATAAGTGGTCGCCGCGATTGTCGTATCCGTGTTCGGCTCGTAAGTCCTGTGGGAACGCCGCAACGCCGGCCAGTCGCGGTTCGATCATCTGTGATTTGCCCAGCGGCCGGCTGCCGACGTTGACCAGATCCGCCATCTTTCCAGTTTCCGGCCGGAAATAGTTCTTGTGATCACGCATCATTCGTTCGGGCAGCGTGAACACGATGCAGTCTAAGCCGAACAGGTCGATCACTGCGTTGTTGTACTGGAACCGATTCATGCGGCGAATTGGCGTCGCGGCAAATCTGTCCTGGGTGGTAACGCTCGTATGAAGAATTGATTTCAGCTCTGTGACCAGATTCTGTCGGCTTTCTGGATCGAGTGCTTGATCGGCATTCGGTGGCATCTCTTGTAAGTCGAGGACGTCGATCAAATTGGCGACGAGCTCTGGCGAGTTGCTTAATCGAGACAAGTTCAGGTCGCTCAAGTCGACGTCGCCTTCGATCGTGTCACCGTCGCCATGGCATTCGACGCAGTGCCGACGGAACGCGGACGCGATCAGGTCGCTTGGAACTGATTCATCCGCGGTTGCATTGCCGCAAGTTGTGGCGACCAGAGAAATAGTCAACGCAGTGATTATCAGCGATTGACAGGAATGCACTATCAAACGTTGCGTCATGAGGATTGTCGCCGATGATCGATTGCAATGAAGGTCACTACGAAGTCCAGTTCCGTTGCAATCGGTGAGCGGCTAGAACGGCCGGTAGCGGGGGCCATCAGTGTATTCGTGGTGGATGCCTGAATCAACTTACTTGCCGGCTTGCCTACGTGATACTTCGATTCGCTTTCTGTGACGGCGGGCACGTCATTGACTGGCAAAACTGCGTTTGTACTGCAATGGTTTGAAGAACGAACCCGTGAAGATATCCAGATTGCAATCAAGATTGTCGGTGATGCCGTTCGCGGTCATATCGATGAACTCGTACGATCGATGGTGGAGGACACCTTGAACAAGCTGCTTGATGCCGAAGAACTCTTCGCAGGCGAACTCAAAACACATCGCTGAAGCGTTCGCCGGACAGAAAGACTTTGGCATTGAAGATTAGCGATCGTGCAATATCGCTCGTTGATCGGACGCAATAAGTCGCGACCAAACGGGCACGTTGGCGATTGGATGTCCACCGATTTCCCGCCAGACCACCGAGCTCTTGTTTCCGCCGCTTCCGATGGCAAATTGCGTTTTTGGTACCTGAACCTGTGCGGGCCAGCGATTCGATTGGATGCACATAGCGGACACATTCACTGCGTCGTATCTTAACCCGGCGGCAACTAAGGTGCCTCAGGAAGCGGGGATCGAAACGTCAAGCTTTGGTCGAGAGATTGACGTTGCCAATCGGTCTATTCGACGTCCACGAGTTCAACGACGAAGTGAAGATCCGAGTGTGCAGGGATGGAGCCTGGCGAACCGGCTTCGCCGTAGCCGAGCCTTGAAGGCACCCACAATTCGATCATTCCACCTTGGCCGATGAGTTGCATGCCTTCGGTCCAGCCGGCGATAACATTTCGCAAGGGAAAAGTTGTTGGTTCACCTCGCTCGTAGGAACTATCGAACACTTTTCCACCATCGAGCCAGCCGCGATAGTTGACGGTTACCGTGTCGCTGGCCGTCGGTTTCTTAGCTTCGGAGTTTCGCAGAACGCGATACTTCAGTCCTGAATCCGTTGCCGAGAACTCTGACGCGATTTCCGCATCCATCGGCCCCGCGCCGGCTTGAAGTTCGGGCGCGTCGGTAAACGTGGTCGGTTTCCATTGGGCGGATGGAGCAAACGCGGATGCCGCCGTGGGAGTTTGGTCCGGGCCGAATTTCGCGGCGGAGCGACATCCCGGAACCATCATCAGGATGCTCAATAGACACCACGGCAAACAACTCTTCATCGCTGTTTCAACGCTCCAGTCTCGTGTTCCGCATCAATCCAATGCGCCCATCGGAGGCGAACCTTGCCGCCACCCTCGCAGCGGAGACTACTGAATTCTGGCCTTCACTGAAAGTCCTTCTTTGGTCCAGCGTTGCGTTCCCGCCCAAAGCACTCGGCGGGCGGCAATCAAGCTGCGGCGGGAGTGCTAAGCCGGGTCGGCAAGGATCTTCCCCGTTCGGTCGTCCACTCGGTGTAGGCGAGTGGCCACTCCCATCGCACTGTCGCCGGGTTTTAGGGATACCAACCAATAGGGATCGGCAGGCACATTCGCGTCGACCATTGCCCGCAGGATCTCACGATCATGCACGCCGTTCTCGCTGTATAGCTTCGCGTAGAAATCCTTTTCCCGGCGAATTCTCTCGGTGTCGAAGAATACCGCGGAACACTTCGTGCCCGGCGGAATGTCATCGAAGTGTTCGATGACAATCATGATCGCCGCCTTCTGGTCGATTTCTCGTTTCGTCAACGCTTGCTCCTAATCCTTGCAACTTGCATCACGGAAAATGGCAGGATGGATGCCCATCCTGCAGCGCGGTGGTTTACCTTCCCCGAGAATCCATTGAGCTAGAGTCTCGGTTTCGGCGGCACAACCGCGGGTTGCCAAGGGGCAATTCCATCGAGCTTGGTCTTTCGGGAAAACACCTTGCTGCCGCAAGTGACGTACAACGTCGACATCTCTTCGCCGGCGAGCACACAGTTGGATAGCTTACCGGACAAGCTGGGCCGTGAAAGAATCAGGTGAACACGTCCGGGCGGGTCAATGATCTGAATGCCCAGTTTGGTTGCCACCAATAGCGAGCCGTCCTTCGTCATCGTGACTCCGTCGGCGCCGCCGATCATGTCGTCTTGTGGCGTGTGCACGTAACTGTAGGGTTGGCCGTGCAACAGTTCGCCCGACTGCGAGTCGATCTTGTACGACCAAACGTATCGGCCTTCCGCATCCACGACCATCAGGAAACGCCGGTCGGGAGTGACGATCAATCCGTTGGGTTTCTTGGGGCCCGCGCCGACATTGATCGGTTTGCCATCGCCGCGAGGATTACCGTTCGCGTCGATCGGCAAGTACCAAACCGCTTGCTCGGTCGGTCCCGTGAAATAGATGCCGTGATCGAGCACCACCAAGTCGTTGCAGGAAACGCCAGAACACAAGTCGGTGCGACCGCCATCGGGGTCGATTCGTGTCACGGTCAGAGCTGTATTGCGAGCACAATAGAGACGACCTTCCGCATCGAACATCAACGCGCTGACTCCGGGCAAGTCGTCGACAAACTTGGTCGCGTGATCGGTGCCGGAAGCAATCTTCCAAATTTCGCCTCGTGGCCCATCAATAAAATACACGTCTCCGTTGGGTGCGACCGCGGGGCCTTCGGTGTATTTGTGGCCGTCACTGATCAGCTTCCACGATTCACCTTCAATCAGCCGATCTTTGAGTTCAGGGTGGTTCGAAACGTCCGACTCGATCGGCTGGTCAAAGTCTTGCCATAGCCAACGCATCGCATCGGGAAAGATCGCAGCGCCGTGTTTGCCGTTATGGCCGCCCTCGCCCCATACATTTTTGACTTGGTAACTGGCCCACTGCAGTGATGCGAGCATCGATTGATTCGCGTGCCACCAACTGCCGCCATAGATGTTCAAATCGTTGCTGCCGTCCTGCAAAAAGATCCTTAGCGGTTTGGGTTCGTACTTGCGAACCAGGGTCGCGTATTCGTTGCCGCCTCGCAGTCCTACGAATGTGCCGACCGTGCTGAACACGCGGCGGAATTGATCGCTGCGGTGCCAAGCAACGCCAAACGCCGCGATGGCGCCGCTACTGCTACCGCCGATGGCTCGCAGATTAGGATCATCGGTGATCGCGTAGGACTTGCGGACTTCGGGAATTAGTTCATCGATCAGGAACGACGCATACCGATCGCTGACCGTGTCGTATTCAAAGCTGCGATTGAATCGATCCTGAGCACCGTTGCCGCCGGGCACAACACCGGGGTTTACACAGATGGCAATCGTGACCGGCATTTCACCGCGATGGATCAGATTGTCAAAGACATGGTGGATTCGATATTCGCCTTTGTCTTGGACGTACTTTGCGCCGTCCTGGAAAACCATCAACGCGGCCGGCGACGACTTGTCGTACTGTGCAGGAACGTAAACAAAGTAGTCTCGCTCGGTGCCAGGATAAACCGTGCTGTCGGTGAATCGATGCGCTGTCACCACGCCCTGCGGAACTCCGTCTTTGGCCACCGTGTCGGGGTGAACGGGGTAGCTCTCCTGAGCAAACACCACAAGTGCTGGCAACAGGAACATGACAGCAAAAACGTGAACGCCGGTACGCGTTAGGCTTGCGGTCAAAGATCCAGCAAGCCGAAGTCTCGGGCACTGGTGAATCGCTGTGTTCATATCAAATCGCTTGGAGAGTGTGTGAATACTCGGAAGGCTTGGTGTGTGGGTCGGTCAACAAGATAGTCGAAAAGCAACGCGTCCGAGTCGCAATTCATCGCCCTGGTTCTTCACCGACAACTCAATCGAAACCAACGGCCACTCACTCAACGCCGATAGTTGGGCGTTCACGGGCGTCGCCCTTGAATAACTACTGCTTTTCGGTGGAAAGCAATTCGTAGACAGCGTCGAATGCTGGCTTCGGCTTGCGATCGCGGTTGAATAGCAGTGGATGATTGACTCTTTGCCACGGAAAATAGTTTAGCCAGCTCTGGCCGTCATGCAGGTTCCAAAATGATACGCGAGCAATCGTGTCTTGGAACTCGTCGAACAGACGGAATAGATCCACGTACTGTTGGATCATCTGTGCTTCTATATCGGCTGGCATGCCATCCTTGTAAGGATCGAACGACTTGAGCTCGTCGCGGTGCTTGTTGCCGTCTGCCCACCAGCGGCCTCGTTTGACGACGTCGATGTCAAGTTCCGACACGACAACTTTCAAACCAAGCTTTTTGAGTTCGACAAAGGTCTTGCGTAGATCGTCAAGCGAATTGTCACCGAGTTCAAAGTGGCCCTGCATTCCGTAGGCGTCGATGGGAGCTCCCTTCGCCTTCAGTTCAGTAAGGAACTCGATCAACTTCTCACGTTTGCCCGGCAAGTGGCCGTTATAGTCGTTGTAGATCAGCATCGCATCGGGATCTCCGGCTCTCGCAACCTTGAATGCGGTGACAATGAAATCCATTCCGGTCGTCCGCGAATAAACCGAGTCTCGCAGCAGGCCATCACCGCTGTCGCCAATCGCTTCATTTACCACGTCCCAATGGGTGGCCACATCTGCGTAACGATCGACAACCGTCTTCACATGCGACTCGATGCGTTGCAAGAGTATCTCTCGCGAGACGGGAGCGTCACCTTCCTTCGTCATCCATTCATCGGTGCGGTCATCTTTCGCCCAGACAAGACAGTGACCAACCATCTCAAGATCATTCTTTCGAACGAACTCCGCAAAGCGATCGCTTGCCTCGAAATTCCATCGGTCTTCCTCGGGATGAATGCCTTGCGGCTTCATGCAGTTTTCCGGGGTCAGGATTTGAAAGTGCCGACGAATCAAAGCAACGTCTTCGACATCCTGCAGCACTCGATGGCTGACTCCCACACCCATCTTGAAACGCTTTCCGACGGCATCTTTTAGGGAAGGAACAACGGCAATCGCGTCCAATCCTTCGGTGCCAAACGGATAGGTCGTGACGCCAATCTTGTCGAGCAACGCTCCATCTTCGCGATACTTGATGGTTAAGGTGTGTTTGCCAGGACTTGGTTCTAACGCAGCGATTTTGACCCATTGCCAGCCACTGGTTGTCAGTCCGTTGACCGACGCAAAGTTCTTGTCATCGAACTTCACCCAAAACGAATCGTCGTCCGCGGAAGGACAGTTCACTCTGGCGTAGACGTAGTACTTCGCGTTCTTGCTCGTCACAAATGGAATCGTCAATGCGGCGCGATCGCTATTCGGAACAGCTTGTGGACTGTTGAGACCAGTTTTGACCGCAAGGTATTGTCCGCCGGAAGCCACCGGATCGCTGCCGGTCACCCAGTCGGATCCGTAAGACGTCGCCTCTGCCTCGAACGTGAAGGTTTCGATGTCCTGGTCATCGAGAGTTGGGAAGGTTGAGTTTCCTGTTGTCCAAGCGTCGTACCAGAGTTCATGGTCAACGGTCTCAAACGGGTGTTTGGTAACCGCGGTATTCGCATCCGTTTTGCCGAGCAAAAATTTGTCCACGAATGCTTCGACTTCGGGACGTTGACTCGCAGGGAGCTGGCAATGCTGGTGACCGCCGACGATTGAAAAACCAAATCGATCACCAATGCCAAACGTCTTCCAAACTTTGTGAGCAGCCCGACAAGACACATATCCGGACTCATCCGCTAGCCATTCGTAGTCGGGATTTCCGAGGACCAGCAACGCTCGCGGAGCAACCATTGCCATCAACTCATGGTGGTCGTACGGAAGTTTTTCGACGGCGTCCGAAAACTGAAACATGTCTTCCAAGAACCATGCGCGACTTGTTTTGCCGAGCGTTTCCACGTTGCCGAGCGTCTCCGAAACTCGCCACGCCGCAGCACCTCCTCCGCCAGGTTCCTGAGTGATTGTCAGCGCAATTCGTTCGTCGAAGGCTCCGGCAAACAAAGCCATCTTTCCGGCAAACGAACAACCAGTCACCGCAAGGTGTTTGCGATCAATCGGAAGGTCATTTTCGACAAGTTCAAGGCCATCAATGATTCGACTGACTCCCCAAGGCCATGCACTGTAGGCTCCGATGTGAATCTGGTCGGGGTAGAGTCGGTTGATGGGTTCGTCGCCACGAGTTTGTGTGTGCGACATCACCTGACCAAAGTCGAAGGCAATCGTAGCGATCTTTCGGCTTTGAAAAATGTCTGCGGGCAGGCTGCCCGTTCCTCGCCCCATTCCAATCACAGCCGGAAATGGTCCGTCGCCGTCCGGTAGCTCAACGCGCGCCGTCAACGTCAGCGTTTCACCATTCTGCGTCACTTTCACGGTCAGCATGCCATCTTTGAAATCGGCAACGATGCCCTTTGGCTGAGGCGGCTTCGTGCCAATTCCGTAGTGCTCAATTTCCGTCTTGATTTCCGAACGACGACGAGCCCAGTCGTTGAATTCAGTTGAACGTCCGCTGCCGTCCGACCACGCAAATGGATCGGGAAGAGGCCGAACCGAGGGCAACTTTTCGAATTTGGGCAGCGCAGGTTTCGGGAACTCCGATCGGGCGTGCTCAACGTCATAGACAAGAGGAACGTTCTGCGCGGGACAGCTTCCGGCCGCGAAAATGAGTAGCGTGAATCGGACGATCATCGCTGAATATGTCATGTTTTCTAGCATGTACGGTGACTTTCAAAAAGATGATGGCTCGGCAGCGTTCGCAGTAACACCAATTCAGCAGTGAGAAATGCTTCGCACTAGGATGTAGGCTTACTCGTCGTGAACATGCATCATTTTCGCAAAGCAGAAGCCATGCGACTGCAACAATGCAGGCAATCTCGACAATAATGATCGAGTCATTCTATCCATTTGAAATCGCGAGATGCGAGTTTATCAATGAAGCATATTCTAGAAGCGTTTTTGCTCAGAGCTTTTTTGGTGCTGCTGACCGGTTGCTCGATAGCAGTGGCAGGCGACCCACCCCGCGAATGGATCGACGCGAAGACGGGGCATCGGGTGGTGCGACTTTCTGAGCAAGCCGGCAGCGTGAGTCTGTACTTTCATCAAAACACGTACTCTCCCGAGGGAGACAAGCTGCTGATTTCAACACCGCGCGGGCTGGAAACCGTTGACTTGCATTCGTACGAACTAAAAGTTGTCGTGCCTCGCAGTGATTTTCGGATGGGTGGCAGCAGTGGTGTCGAGATGGGACGTAAGACCCGCCACGTTTATTATGCAGCACGAACTCGCGAAGGTACGGTCGTTCGAGCGACTCACATCGACACGGGTGAAACTCGTGATCTCGTCACTCTACCGCGGGGGGCCGGTTTTAACGGTGTTAACGCTGATGAAACGTTGTTATTCGGATCGATCAGAGATTTCGAGACGGCGGACCGTTCGGGAGATCGTGATCGTTCTCGCAGCGGCCAGCGTGATTCAGAGCGGTCGATGAAGCTGTTCACTGCGGACATTGCCACTGGCGAGATTAATACCTTTCATCCATCAAAGGCGTGGCTGAATCATTTGCAGTGTTCGCCGACCGACCCAAAGTTTGGACTGTTTTGTCACGAAGGCATTTGGCAGGACGTCGATCGCGTTTGGACGATTACATTGGGAAGTGAAGACGCGAAGTTGATGCACCGTCGACAACAGCAATACGAGATCGCTGGACATGAATTTTTCAGCGCCGATGGTCAGTGGGTCTGGTACGACCTGCAAACACCGCGGGCTGATCAGTTCTGGCTCGCAGGCGTGGATGTGAAGACCGGCGAAAGAATTCGATACTCATTGAAGCGACAAGAGTGGTCCGTTCACTACAACCAATCTCAAGACGGGAAACTGTTTGCGGGTGACGGCGGTGGACCGGAAAGTGTTGCAAACCAAACACCGCTGCCAGAAAAACGACGGTTGAATCCTGCCGGCAACGGCCAATGGATTTACTTGTTTCGACCAAGCGATGAATTCACTGAAGCAACGGTCGGTGGCGAACCAGCAAAGTCGGGTACGTTGACCGCCGAGCGTCTAGTCGATCTTTCGACTCATGACTACGACCTTGAACCCAACGTCAACTTCACACCGGACGGCAAGTGGATTGTGTTTCGGTCCAACATGCACGGCGAACGGCATGTCTACATGGTGAGTGTCGAACGGGACAAGGGTGCTGGTGACACACCGGCCTTGGAATCTGCATCGCTCTCAGCCGACACCACACTCGTTCAACGCCGATTGGTGCTGATTGGCGACTCCACCGTGAAGAACGGAACTGGTCGGGGCGACGACGAACTTTTCGGCTGGGGCCAGTTCATCGACAATCACTTCGACACCAATCGCATCGAAGTCGAGAACAGGGCGCTGGGCGGTCGCAGCAGTCGGACGTATCTCACCGAAGGTTTGTGGAAGAAGTCGCTGGATCGTCTGCGCAAAGGTGACTATGTGATGATGCAATTCGGCCACAACGACGGCGGCAAGATGTTTGACGGTGATCGGCCACGAGCGTCCATCAAAGGCAACGGCGACGAATCAATCGACGGAGTGGTTGCTGAGACAGGCAAGGCGGAAACCGTTCACAGTTTCGGCTGGTATCTGCGGAAGTATATTGCGGATGCGAAAGCGAAAGGAGCCATTCCTATCGTTCTGTCGCAGGTTCCTCGCGATCGCTGGCAGGAAAGCCGCGTGATTCGTTCTGATCGTGACTACGGTTTATGGGCTAAGCAAGCTGCTGAGCAAACGGGAGCATTGTTCATCGATTTGAACGAGATTGTTTGTCGCCGGTATGAAGAGTTGGGCGAAGAGAAAGTTGGCCGTGAACTGTTCACTCCTGACGACTGGACCCATACACGCCGAGAAGGCGCCGAGATCAATGCGGCTTGCGTCGCTGAAGGAGTCGAGACGCTAAGAGATTGTTCGCTTAAAACGTTCCTGCGCGAGGACGAGGGCAAGTCTGCAGAGACTCAAAGTTCTTGGCAGTTTCATTTTGGTGACGGCCCGGCCGAATCAAGGCACTCGCACGTTCGTCCCAATGACGAATACTCCAGTCAACGTGGTTATGGATTCCTGAAAACCGACTCAGACAAGGCTGCCGTTTTTGCAATCGACATTGAAGAAGGCAATTACGCGGTGACCATGCGTTTCGGGCATGCCGATCGTTCCACGTCAACCACGATCAAAGCAGAAGCTCGTCGATTGATGTTGGAAAACGTCGAGACAGCACCAGGCGAGTTCGTGACGCGAACTTTTAGTGTTAACGTGCGGGGCCCAATGATTTCGTCTGGCAATAAAGTTGCATTAAATAGCCGCGAATTGGAAAATAACGGGCACCCCAACTGGGACGGTCGACTGACGCTTGAGTTCAATGGCAAACAGCCGCGTGTTGACGCAGTGACCATCGAGCCGGCGACTGACACGACAACGATCTTCATCGCTGGCGATTCCACCGTCACTGATCAACGCAACGAACCATACGCCGGCTGGGGGCAGATGCTAACGCGGTTCTTTAAACCAAGCGTCACGGTATCGAATTACGCTGAATCTGGATTGGCACTTCGTTCCTTCGAGTATCAACGACGACTCGAAAAGGTTCTCAGTACGATGAAGGCGGGTGATTATCTGCTGATACAGTTTGGGCACAACGACCAGAAGGATAGGCGAAAAGACGCAGGCGCTTTCACGACTTACAAGAGGAAGTTGGCGGAGTTTGTCGAAGCGGTTCGTTCGAAGCAGGGAATTCCCGTGTTAATCACATCCATGGAAAGACTACGAATGGACGAGCGAGGTAATCAAACACCAACGCTTTTCGAGTTCGCTGAGGCCGTCCGTCAAGTCGGAATGGAAAAGGATGTGCCCGTCATCGATCTCAACGCGATGAGTCTAGAATTCTACGCTGCCCTTGGGCCGAAACGAGCCACCGAAGCGTTCGTGTTTTATCCCGCGAGAACCTTTCCGGGGCAAGTCGAGGCACTGGAAGATCGCACGCATCACAATTCGTATGGAGCGTATGAATTGGCCCGTTGTGTGGTCGAAGGAATCCGCGCACAGGTCCCTGAACTGGCGGGGCATTTGGCCAACGATGTCGGAAGCTTTGATTTATCCCACCCCGATGATCCTAAGTCCTTCCATCTTTCACCAAGTCCGATGGTTCAGGTATCTAAGAAGCCGGTTGGAAACTGAACTAGCGTGATCATTGTGTCTTTATTTCTCACCCGACCAAAATGCCGTCGGTCAGCGTCAAAGCTTTCAAAGTGGGCGCGATTCGACCTAGTATCCGGTTCGTAAGGACAGAGGCGAGTTTGTTGAGACTGCTATCTTACGAAACATCTTAACCCTTCGAGGACACCGCTCGTTGCATGGGCTTTTGCGATGATCAATCGGTTTGTCCACCCTGCGGAATCGTGGACGCGGCGAACTTCGGCTGCAACGGACTCGTCGGCGTTTCCGACGACGATGCTGCAGTACCCTGCGGTTAAGGCGGCGAGGTCGTTTCCTGAATCGCCCGCAAACGTGATGGAGGCTTGGTCAGTACCGGTATGACTGGCCCACCACTGCAACGCGTACGCCTTTGAGACTCCCGTCGGCAACAAGTCGATTAGGCCGCGGCCAGTGAACGGGTCAATGCTGTCGATGACACGGTAGGGAGCCTGGTCGTGGCTGAGTTGATCTTTGATCGCAGTGACCAACTTGTTCAAGGTCGCGGCGTCACAGTAGTAGCTGATCTTGTATCGTGACTGCTTTTCGTCTTCTTGCAGTTCTAGGTTGCCAAACTGATCAAGCGATTGCACGATTCGGTTTCGGTCATGATTGCCTACCAATTGTCCCAAGTGATCGGTGTACCCCTGGACCAAAACGTACTTGCCAGCATCCCCCGATTGATAGATTGATGCACCGACATCGCAGATCATCCAAGGCGGCGACGGAAGGCCATGGGAACGGACCGCGTCGAGTACAAGTTCGAGGTGTCGGCCGGTCACGTACATTAATGCAATGTGGTTGCGATCAAGTTCCAATTGAAGTTCGTGCAAATCCAAGCGGTTCTGTTCGTTTCCATCGAGTGGAATGAACGTTCCGTCCATGTCGGTTGCGAGTACGACGATGGGGTGCGATTTAGACACGACTTAGCCAGAGGTATTGGTACGGTTGGAGGTGTAAGTCTTCGCTGGTTCGAAAGGTTTCGCCGGTGATGGCGTCCTGGAAGAACCGTCCGAGTCCGGCCGTGCGTAGGACGTTACCGGTGAGGGTTTGCGGGAACTCAGAGAAGTTTGCGGCGACGATCAAGCGGTGCCCGTCGTGGTATCTCAAGAAGCACAGAACATGCGGATTGCCGGTCGACACTAGCTCCATGGCTTGTCCGGATAACGCGGGCAGCGACTTGCGGACGCTGATCATTCGCTGCAACGAACGAAAGATTGACTTGCGTATCGAACCGTCGCGAGACCCTACGTCGTCGCCAAGGTCCTTGAGAAATTCCCACTGCATTTTTGGACGATGAACCCAGCGAGTGTCGCCAGCCTTGGCCGGATCCATCACAAAGTCGTAGTCGTTGAGCATTCCCCATTCTTCGCCCAAATAGATCAACGGGATGCCGCCGATGCTTAGCGTGATGTTCTGCAGCAACAGCATTCGGCGCAAGGCCAAATCACGCTGCTCGGGCGAATCCTGTTCAATCGCCAGTTCGAGTCCCGCCAGCGAGGCGAGCGTACCGGCGATGCGCATGTCGCCGGTTTCAATGTTCTCTTGAAACGGGACGCCACGGGCAAACGAATTTGGAAACTGACCCGTATAAAACCGATTCAAAAACTGACGATGATCGTAAGCATTGATGCCCAGCGCCGCCGCGTCCGCGTCGTCGAACGTCCAACCGATATCATCATGGCATCGAAGGTAGTTGACCCAAGCGGTTTGTTTTGGCAGCTCGTGCCGATGGCTAAGCGAGCGGACTAGCAAGTCGACTTTTCGAGTCGCCAGGGATTCCCACAACAGTGCCATCAAGGTTGGGTTGTACGAAATCTGGCATTCTTCATCACTGATGTATTTTACAACATCGTCCGGGTGCACGATCGCCTCGGACTTGAACAACAGACTTGGCGTTGCGATCCGCGCTAGTTTGTTAAACGCTCGAATCAACAGGTGAGCTTTCGGCAAATTCTCGCAGCTCGTCCCCATCTCTTTCCAGATAAAGGCGACTGCGTCGAGCCGTAGCGCATCGACGCCCGTGTCGGCGATGAAGAACATTTCTTCCAGCATGGCACGAAAGACCGACGGATTGCTGTAGTTCAAATCCCACTGGAAACTGTTGAACGTCGTCCAAACCCACTGCTCCATTCCATCGTGCCACGTGAAGTTGCCACGTCGCACGGTCGGGAAGATTTCTCGCAGCGTTTTCTCGTACTGGTCTGGAATTCGTCGATCGGGAAAAATGTAATAGAAGTCCTGGTACTCTTGGATTCCCGCTTGCGCCGATTGAGCCCATAGGTGATCATCCGACGTATGATTGAATACAAAGTCGAGGACCAGCGTGATGCCGGCGGCTCGCAGTTCATCGGCCAACAGTCGCAAGTCGTCGATTGTTCCTAATCGTGGATCAACACTTCGGTAGTTGCTGATCGCGTAGCCGCCGTCGTTGTCGCCCGGGCGAACCGCGAACAGTGGCATCAGGTGCAAATACGTCAGTCCGAGCTCTTTGAAATAGCCAATGGACTCTCGCAACTGACCAAGATTGTCACTGAACAAATCCACGTACAACGCGCCGCCGACAACCTTCTCGGACGAAAACCAATCAGGTTCATTAATGCGTTGCCGGTCGAGATTCCGAAGCGACTCGGGACGATGCAGCCACGCCGTCGCTGCGGTCAGCAGGATTTGTTCGAGATGGTAGAAAAAGTCGTAGCGATTGCCGTACAGGTCGAACAACAACTCGAAAAGCTCGGGCCAATGCTCAGCAAGACGCACGTCGAATTCGTGCGTCAACTTTTCATCCGCCTGCTCGGCGGCCCAAAGCGTTTCTAGGCGAGGCTGCAAACGCT
This sequence comes from Rubripirellula reticaptiva, assembly GCF_007860175.1. NCBI lineage: Bacteria > Pseudomonadati > Planctomycetota > Planctomycetia > Pirellulales > Pirellulaceae > Rubripirellula > Rubripirellula reticaptiva. The sequence continues at coordinate 704,477 of NZ_SJPX01000003.1, forward strand.
TGAGTGACAGTTCGGCTTTTAATTGAATTGGATTCGGCGCACCGACAGCCCCATTACTCGGCGTTCGTCGGTGGTTCGATTCGATCATTAGGAATCACGATGTTTTCTAAGAAGTTGTAGTACTGGATGCCTTCGATGACACCGCGTGCATGGTGTCCGTTGGCAAAATAGATTCGAGGTTTGCTCCGCAGACGTTCCAATTCGGGGCTGTAATTGCCAACCACCACGCCCAGCGTTCGTCCGAGCAACATCCCAGCATCGTTACCCGAATCGCCAGCGACTAGCACATTGTCAGGCGAAAATCCCCATTTCCACAGCAGATGTCGCATGGAAAGATCACTGCCGCCGCGGACCGGGATAACATCAAGATACATTCCCAACGATAAGACAACTTTAGCACGCAATCCGGCTTCGCGAAGCAGCTTTTTGATGTCCGCAAGGCTCGGTGATTTCTCAAAATCAATTTCATAGCTGATCTTAAACTCCGACTGGTTGTCATCTGTTTGTCGGAACAGTCCCGGTAATTTCACCAACAGGGAATCAACATCGTTCGGTCGCCACGCAAAACCAATTTGTTTTCGCCAACTTCCGTCCGCTGTCAGTGATGCACCATAGTGCAACTGAGTTCCAGCATCAGTGTCTATCACGTCGGGTTTTGGAAGTCCAAGTTCGTCGATCAATGCCATCGCGCTATCAAGGCGACGACCGGTCGCGATTCCGAATCCGATGTGGTCGTTTTCACGAATCAGTTCGTTGAACTCGGCCAGCGCTTCTGGATCTCCCGTCAGAGTATTGTCCAAGTCCGTAATGACTAGCCGATCAAACTCTGGCAACCGACGTTCGCGAGATCGGTCGGCCAGGGCAGGCTTTGTCGAGTGTTCGAGAATGTCGTCAAGGTCACGCAGATAACGCTCGGCATGCTTGCTCCACGAATAATGTTTTCGCGTTCCCTTGATGCCATTGTCGGACCATTTCTGCCACTGCTCGGCATCATCCAACGTGCGCAACAGCGCATGTTCGATTTCTTCGCTGCTCATCGGATCAACCAGTAATCCGTTATCGCAGTTGCCAATGATGTCACGCGGCCCGCCATCATTGGTGGCAACAATCGGCAAACCTGTCGCACCGGCTTCTAGCAGTGTTAGGCCGAACGGTTCAGTGAGCGCTGGGTTGATAAAGACACCTTTGCCCGTCACGGCGAGGCGATAAAGGTCAGGGATGTCGGTTGGCGTATGAGTTTTCGGATACGCAACTTTGCCGTACAGGTCGTACTTATCGATCAAGTACAACACGTTGTTGACGACCTGTTGCTGCGATTTGGGAAGTTCGCGAAGGTCGTCGCGCATACCCATGATCATCACCAAGTTGGCGGCCTCGCGCAACTGCTCACTTTCGCCGTAAACCTGAACAAGTTTCTCCAAATTCTTGCGTTCGTCTGGACGAGCCAGTGTCAGGATCATCGGCTTGTTCGGCTCCCGCAGAAACCGATTCACTTCTCTTGCAATTGGCGGTTCAACGAAGTCGTCAGCCGGTGGCGAAAAATTTGTCAGATCGACGCCCGGTGGAATCACCTCCATCCGTGATGGTTGGTAATGATCGTAGTGTTCGTATTGATCGGTGACTTCTTGGCTGGTGCTAGTGACAACCATCGACGCGGTTTCTAACGCGATCTCTTCGGCTTCGTTGCGAAGGGAGAACTTGTATTTTCTTTCGAGGGCGTCCGGGTTCGCTTTGCCCAACAACAGTCGTTCACGTTTGACTCGCCCTAACGAGTGGCCGGTGAAGATGTAGGGGACATGCAACAAACGAGCCAATTGAGCGCCCGCCAATCCGGCGTCCGCGTAATGGCCATGAATGATGTCGGGCAACCCGTTGCGGCGAAAATGAGCAAGAGTTTGGTCGACGAACATCTCCATGTATGGCCACAGAGCTTCCTTTTTTAGGTAGCGTTTGGGGCCAAAAGGAATGCGTACGATCTTTGCGTTCTCGGAGATCTGCTCGTCGAGCTTGGCGTAGTCCGACGAAACTTTGGGATCAATGATTTGGCGGGTCAGCAGTTCGACTTCACGCACGTGCGGATGTTTGGCAAGTTCACGTGCCAGTTCGAGTACGTATTTGACTTGACCGCCGGTGTCTGCGTCACAACCGAGCTCAGCGTCTTCGCCTCGAATCAGACCATGCAAACTAATTAGACAAATTTTAAGTGGTTCTTCGCGATTCAGGAGGCCCATGTTTGATTCGGTATCCGTTGATTCGTTTGAAATGGTTTCGGTGCTAGTGGACGCAATCGTCATGGTCTATTGATCCCATTATCGAGTGATCACGCTTGCACGTCTGATCACGCTCGCACGTACCGACTCGAGCGCCGCACGACGGCAAAGGCGGTTTGCCGTGGTCGCTCGAGAGTGAAAAATCGTTGCCCGCACTAATCGCTAGCAATTGATGCGCCAAAAAAACGAGAAAGTGAATTCGCTGACAATTCACATTGGCCAAACACCAAAAAACCGGGGCCAGTCGCACGATTGCATTGGATTCTGCCGGACTGATCGTAATTCTAGCATCTTTCGCGAGAAAATTCTTCCGCACCGATGCGAGGTGTTTTACGAGCAGCGTTTCTGTTGCATTGGTAGCAGTCTCAGCGAACTTTGCTAAGAAGACTGGCAACTACTCCGACGCAACGATTTCGCTGATGTCGATCAGATGCAGTTGGCGACCTTCGCCTGAGTGGGGCGAGTCGATCGCGACGAGCTTGCCATCGTTGCTGCTGCGCGGGTGCGTGTCGCACCGCCACTCACCGGTGTATTGCGGCGGCGAATGAAAGCCACCCAGTTCAACTCGGCGGCCCGTCGGCACGTGAAAAAGATAAGGGTGTTGGTTGCGTGTCCTGTTGTCGGGATAGGTGTCGTTGAGGATCCATTCGTTGTCGGTGTTGGGAACGTAAGTGTTGTGGCCGTTGAGAGTCATCACGCCCTCGCCAACAATCTCGACCTCGTCGGTTTGATCCTTAAAGACGTAGAACGCATCCTTCTTTCCGGCCGGACGTGTCCATGCACAGACATGATCGGAGTCTCGCCAAATGAAGTGAGAGGTGTAGCCAGATGGATCGAGGATGAAACGCTGTGATCCGTCCATGTTGACCGTGAACATCCTGGTCGTGAAGCGTCCTGTTGGTTCGGCATCCGGTCCGTCCCCGGTGCTGTCACGCCAACGATGCAGCACGATGAAGCGATTGCTGTCGGGGCTGATCAGCAAGTGATTGAAGTAGTTCCATTTGTCAGCGAGCGGTTGGCCGAGATGATCGATCCGTGCTGCATCGGCGAGCGAGAAGATCAGCTCCGATTCACCTGTCTCGAGGTTCATCTTCCAGACACCCGAGTCCTCCGGTGCGCGCTGTTGGGGATACGCTCCGCTGAGCCCAACGTATCCGTATCCGGGACGCATGCGCTGAATCCGTGCAAAGTCGGCCGTGATCGCCCACTTGCCGTCTGGGCTTAATGCATAGACGGGGCGCGGCAGCGTACGCATCTTGCGAGTTTTTACGTTCATCACTCGGCAGACGTACTTGTCACCGTCGCGATCGTTCCAAACCACTTCCGAATCGGACATCGGACGCCACTGCAACATGCATCCTTGTTGCCAACCCCAAGCAGTCGTGTTGCCCAATTCAATCCATTTGTCGTGATCGCCCGTATCGATCATGCCAACGCGAATTTCGTCATCAGCGCGGGGCGTTCGGCCTTCGAAGTCAACTTCGTTTGACAACACGAACCGGTTGGTCGGGTCAAATTCGAGTTTGTCGTAGTACCCGAACCAGTGATGCTTTGGGCCGCCGGTGATCGTACGAACTGGCGGTAGTGTTTGTTGGCTATCTCGACCGCGAGCAAGGGAATTCCACAACGGAAACGTTGACGCCGCAGCAAGAGACTTCAAAGCGGATCGTCGTGATGAGTGATGCGTCATGGATTGTTTTGTGATCGGGAGGCGGTGTTTCGCGTGCTGCCAGCGGCGATATGAATCGATCTCGTAGTATATCGTTTCGCGGTTTGAACGTTTGAACTGACGGGGCAGTCCCCCAACAGGATTCGTTCGTTCTCGCTATCCGGACTCTTGCTGGATCCGGCAACTACCAATGAAACTGGAATGTTTCTTAGTTTTTCCATGTCGATTTGAGTTCACGAATCTTTAGGTCGTGAATCAGCGCGTCACCGCCAACCGAATGGATCGACATCGTTTTCGGTCCGTGGTTTGGGTGAATGTAGTGCGCGCCAAAGTTCTGGCCGTCAAACGCGAAGGCTTCGACGGTTAGCCGATCCACTAGCAGTCTTAACGAGACCTTGCCTTGTTTGGAACTCAGTTTATCAATGCATATTTGCAACTCTGATTCGCCCTTGTCGTTGACTCCCGTGTGATTCAGGACCTGTTTCTTGACGTCGTAGCGTACAGATACACGCGGCAGGTCGAACACAACTTCCGACGCATTGCCCGGGCTGAATGTGACTTCCAAATCAACGAGATCCAGATTTTGGATGCCACTGAGCGCGTTGATTCCGTCGGAGAGTTTTACCTGACCCAAGTCGTGCGTCTTGCTGACGAGCGAATCGATTTCGGAAATCGGCGACACAAACAATCGCACTCCATCGTCTGTCGTTTTCAGACTCAGATCACAAGGGAACGCCATCTGTTGGTTATGCGGAACGTCGAACGTTTCCGCCGCGTTAGGGCCTCCTCGCATCCAACCGATTTGAACAACTCGGCCGTTGGGGGCTTGGTTGAAAGTCTGGGCCGCGTAGAAGTTACCGCGACCGATCTGCAACGCTTCGGTTTCCGTTTTAAATTCTTTGCCATCAAACGTGCCAATTTCGTAGTCGAAACTTGCATCATAAATCAGGCACTTCATGTTGTTTTCGTCACCATCGACTGGCAAGAAAACAACATCCATGCATTCAAACGCCCAATCTCGCATCAAGTCTGAAGCAAATTCCCAGTCGACCAAGTTCTTTGACGTGAACCAACGAACTCGGCCAGGTTTTTCACCGACCCAGAGCGCCATCACCCAATGCTGCGACGGTTCGTGCCAGAAGACTTTGGGGTCGCGTTCACCGTTGTCAAAGCCTTGGTTTTCGACCACTGCGCGACCTTCGTTCCAATAGGTCCACGATGCACCGCTGTCGGTGCTGTAGGCCATGGCTTGATAGAACGCGGGCTTGCCGGCAAAGGTATAGAAGGCACACATGGTCTTGGTGTCGCCGACTTGTTTGCCCAGACTGTTGTTGTGGTCGATCACCGCCGTCCCTGAGAATACAGTGCCTGCCTGGCGATCGACTCTGTATGGCAAAAGTGCGTGGTCAAGTTGAGTCCAATGGACCATGTCTGGGCTGGTGGCGTGGCCCCATGTCATGTTGCCCCAATCGGTTCCTTTGGGATTGTGTTGGAAGAACAAGTGATAGTTCTTGCCGTCATAGACCATTCCGTTGGGATCGTTTAGCCAGTTCTTTTTCGACATGAAATGAAACTGCGGCCGATTGGGTTGGTCGTATCCAACATCGGGATAAGCCGTAGCTGAGATGTCGCCGGTAAACGCAAATTCTTTTGTGGTATCGGGCGAAGGTTTTTCGGTGCCACGAAAATCGTCGGCATTGATGTGGCCCCAGCCGCCGGTTGCGTTGTCAAAGATTTGCAACTGAGCCGACTTGCCAACGTAGGCCTTCACATCGCTGCTGTGCATGACCATCGATTCGTCGTCAACGCCAGTCGCCAACTCGATTACCTTGCCGTCGACCAACAGGTTCACACCGACTTTACCGGGCAGGTGTCCCGCGCCAACGCGAAAGGTGATGTAGGGTCGTTCGATGGTGAACTCTCGCGAGGTCAACGTGCCGGTAAGGCTGTCGCCAGCGGTCTCGCCAGGCTTGCCTTCTTTGCCGTTGTACTTCTCGTATCCGCCAATCCACCATGTTCCTTGCATGTTGGCTGGTTCACGATTGCGAGCTGCTGTGTTGTCGCCTTTGGTCGGCTGGACTCTAAATGCGTCGCCTTCGACCGTCCAACCTTCGAGTGTACCGGATTCGAAGTCGGCGTTCGGAAATAGCAGTTCGTCGGCGTGCACGGTCGAGGCGGCGAGCAGGATCGCGAGAGAGATGAAGTGCTTCATAGGATCGATCTGCAAAAGTTAGGCGGGTTATGGAGGCATTTTTCTTGGTCGAGTACGCAAGACGGACTCAAGCGAATCCCAGCAATATAGACGGTTCGCGGTCCGCCAGCGAGGATTCTCGAGCGAGGGGGATGGCGAAGGACTCGGAAGCATCCATTGCATCGCGGCATGCATTTTGAACGCAAACCATGAATCCGTCGGTGCGTCTGCTAACGCCGCACTCGTTGCCGCCGCTATCCGAGCGTGCGCGTAACGCTTCGATGTTGGTAACACGAATCAACGTTCGGTCGCGTGGACTCAAGCGAATCCGCGACCGTCAGTCGTTGATGCTGCCGTGGGCAGAGGAGTTGAGGTTGTGTTTGCGATAGTCGCGTGGTGACGATCCGATCAGGATTTTGAATTGTCGACTAAAATAGTTGCTGTCTGCGAATCCGACGGACATCGCGATATCAGTGATGCTCTTGTCGGTTTGGGCAAGCAGTTTGCAGGCTTGTCGAAGTCTCAGTCGAATCAGGTAGGCGATTGGTGGGCAGCCCATCGTCGCCTCGAACGTCCGCAGAAAATTTCGGCGCGACATGCCTGACATTTCAACCAGCTCGTCGAGCGTGATCGGATCCGAGTAGTGACGTTCAATCTGGGCAATCGTCTCGGCAATTCGAAGCAACGATTTGCTTTGCGGACTGCGTGATTGGCTGTAGCACCGCGACAGAAAGGTTGCTAACTGCAAGAACGCCGTCGTAGCCATCACTCCAAATCCCGCGTCCCGCTCGGCCAGTTCTTGTTCCAGTTGATCGGCAAGCCGAATTGCCTGGACAAGTTCCGGGGGCGAGAGTTGCAAGCGACTGTTAAAACCGTGGCGTTTGCGCCAAGCAGGTTCCAGCGTGAACAGTGCGTGATACCCAGGCAGCGATGGCAAATCGCTTAGCGTCATCGGCAACTCGTTTCCGTCGAACAAGACGTTGATCAGACGCAACTGGTCCATGTTCAAATAGTCATGGGGACGCGAAGGCCCGATGACAAAGGTGTCGCCGGCGACAAGTTCGTAAGAATCCTCGCCGGTGATGTGTTCCCCCTTGCCGCCGGTAATGATGACGATTTCCGAGAACTCGTGGGAGTGAAGCCCGAACGGTTCCTGCGGATCACGCCGTTCCACGACGATCGGAAACCCGTCCGCGTGGAACCAGTCCTGCTTCTTTAGCACCTGCATAAAAAGTTGTGGGGCTTGACGAGGGTGGGAACGCAATGAAGTATCGCGAGCGCTCGGGTGGGAACACTGGACAACATCGGTTTGGCGATGCCGTCGAAGCCCGCCATTGTGTTGATGCACATCACGCGCGTCAAGGATTTTACGCCACGCTAATCACTCAATGCTGATCGCCTGTTGCTGATCACTTGACCAACTAATCATCCGTCGCTACTTCGATGTCGTTTCTGAATCGCCAACATCGACTAGTCGCCCGGCGGCTTTGATGTGGCTTCGAAGTTCTTTGGGCGAAAGGCTTCGGTCATAGATCGCGACCTCGTCGATCTGGCCAACGAATCGCCGTTCGGCTCGCGATAGATAGAGCTGGCCGATCACAATCTGCATATTGTTGTTGAGCACACTGACATCAGAATGCTCCGCAGTTAAACGCCCATCGAGCCACACCGAAATACGTTCGCCTTTTTTGACTGCGGCGATGTGTTGCCAAACTCGAACTTTATACGGTCTGCTTGCGACGACGTTGCTGCCTTCCAAAACGACGCCTGATGCGGGTGTCCGATGGACAAATCGCAACGTGTTGGGGCGAAGCCCTTCGAGGTCGTTCTTCCAGTGTTGAGCGAGCGTCTCTAGGATGACGGTGTGTGGATACCGTCCGTCTTCTTCCTGAACTCTTTCGTGCATGCAGAGCAATTCGCCGTGATGGTACAGTTCCGGCTTTACCCACATTTCGATCGTGTACTGGTCAAGTGGTTTAGCTGGCCATAGGCCGGAGCTGTGAAAACCGGAAGAGCTTCCGAGTCGCCCCAGTTCGCAGACTTGGTTTTCGCCGTACTGTCGCCAGCCGGGCTCGCCAATCAAGACAGCGTCCATGTTGTCCGCGCTGCCTTCGTTTGCGACGTGGTAGGGCGGTTCGCCGCTGATTTCTTCAAACCGCCAGTAGACGCTCGGCTTGGACTCTAGCACTGTTTCAGCGTATTTTTTATCCAAATTAAGCGGGTCGAACGCGGAAGAACGAGCCGACACAAAACTAGACAGCGACGCTTCGAACATGATCGCTAAGTGATCGCCGTTGGGTTGCGGAGAAAACCGAACGGCCTCGCCATCAACCAAGCAGAGTTCATGAGAAGTCGACACCGCCAGAGGCTTCACCAAGGCACGACCCGTGAAGACGTGCAGTTCGCTTTGCATGCCGTTGGACACCAAACCGATTGAACTTTGACCATCGATTGAAACTTCACCAATGGGGCCATCGACCATCATGTTCCCGCTGCCGGTACCGAGCGATTTTGCCGTCAAGATCCCGTGACGCAGTTCAAGTTGGCCGTCACCTCGAATGAAAATCCCAGCCGGACCCTCAAGTCGTACCAGTGCTTCGCCAGGCGTTCCTTCACCGATTCGGATCTCGGCAATGCCCTCCATCAGTTCCAGGTTCTCGCCGTGCTTAATGGAGGAACCTACGGTTGGATCCGACTCACTCGAAGAGCTCCAAATGCATGCGGTCATCGAAACCAATTGTGGTGATATCGCCGGCACACCGATTTCAGCTGGCGGTCTTTGTGCAAGCCACTGCTTTGCGCTGGACCACACCAACGAAGCGATCAGCAAGTTGCTAGCCACAAGTGCCAATAGCCATGGGCTTTTCATCCATCCGACGGACGGGCGATCGAGTGGGTCGTCAAGGTCACAGGATAGCGTTTCGTTTCGTGCAGAGCTTCGGGACAGGGTTCCGGTCGGGGATTCGTAGGCCATGGCCTCCGATAGAACCTCGGCCATCGCCATTGAGTCTAGGTTCCCAGAATCGGTAAAGGCGCATAACTGATCAATCAAAGCCGCAGCTTCGTTCGCGCCGCCGTCCGATTGGATCAAAGCATTGAGTTTTTCGATCTCGGCATCGCTGAGTGGTTCGGAAAGTAACTTCAGGATCAGGAAGCGCAGATCTTGAAGATTGTTTGCTTCAGGGCTCATTGGGTTCCCTCGCTCACAGAGCGGTCAACACATCTGGACAGTAGGCCGTGGACACGGCTTAGTTCTCGGTAAATTGCATGAGTCGAACGGTCAACGCGACGGGCAATCTCACTGACACTCAACGACTCAAAATATCTCTGGTGAATCAGATCGTGATCCGCAGCCGGAAGTTTTTTCATACAATTTGCAAGCGCTGTTCGTCGCTCATTGACCTCGGCCGATATCGGCACAGCAGCCACCGCCAACTGCTCGATGGTCTCGTCGCTAAGTATTCGAATTTTGTTCTTGGATTCTCGATATTTCAAGAGTTCGAAGTGCGCGATTCGGCAAGCCCAGGCCGCGAAGTTCCCACCTCTGTCGAACTGATTGAACTTTTGCCACAGCACCATGCACGTTCGCTGAAAAACCTCGTCGGCGTCATCCACTTGATTCATCGAAATGACTCGCGCAAATGACATGATCTGACTCGAATGCGCAGCCAGCAGCCGAACGAATTCGTCTTGAGAAATCTTGTTTTCGATGATTCGGTCCGCCGCCAATGTGAACGCGTTCAATTAGCACGAAAGTGCCATAGCTTAGCACGATCGTGACACATCCGTGCAAGTAGTTACCCGGCGATCGCCAATTGTTTCGCGTTCTTTCTGCTCGGTTTTTCGAAATAGTTCTGGTCTTTAAGAAAAAATTCCGTGTTTTTTCAAAAATCGAGCGCGAAGAAATTAGGAGATGCCGGGTAATACCCCGTAAGAGAGTCGCTGTGTTAGATCAGCGGCCCGAGTCACGGTTTCTTTTCTTGTGTTCTATTTCGGAGTTTTCAGATGAAACGCAAACAAGCCGCGTTCACTTTGGTCGAACTGCTGGTGGTGATTGCCATCATCGGTGTATTGGTGGGGCTGTTGTTGCCTGCCGTTCAGGCCGCTCGAGAGGCAGCTCGCCGTATGAGCTGTAGCAACAATTTTAAGCAAATTGGCTTGGGGATCCACAATTACCACTCGGCGTACAAGCAGCTTCCAACATCTGGTACGGGCACCGATGATATTGCTGGTCGCGACATGTGGGATAAACAAAACGACCTTGTCACGGTCAACCGCCGGCTGTCATTTTTGGTCAGCGTGCTTCCCTTCATTGAACAACAGGCGATTTGGGAGCAGATCAGCAACCCGCTTGGCGTGAACGCCAACGGAACGACTCGGACGCCACCGTGGCAAGCAATGGGACCGGGCGTTAGCCGGATTGAATACGGTCCCTACGTGACCGAGATCCAGACATTTCGTTGCCCCAGCGATCCTGGCCGAGGTCTGCCTGCACTCGGGCGTACGAATTACGCATCGTGTCATGGTGACTCGTCGGTGTTTACGCGGGACCCGTTCTTGGACGTTGACGAAGTCTCCGCCGGTGCAACGATTCCTTACAGTCAAGAAAACACGCAGTCGATTCGGTCAAGAATCTGTCACCGCGGCATGTTCGTGTTGGCACGAGACATGAAGTTCCGCGATTGTTTGGACGGACTTTCCAACACCATCATGTGTGGCGAGATCGCTTCGGACTTGGGTGATGGCGATGCCCGTACCAACCTGCCACGCTCTGGTGCTTATTCGGACCTGGCCGGCAGCGGGCGTAACGAGTGTCGCAAAAATCCATCTTGGGGCGAGCAGTTCTTGGATCCCTTGCGTCCTCGTTTCTGGATCCAGGCTGCTTCGTCGTCGGCAAACGCCACCGAAGCACGCGGGTACCGTTGGCACGATTGCTATACCGTGTTCAGTCAGGTTCACACTGTTTTGCCACCAAATTCGGCGATGTGTTCCGGTGGACGAGCTCACAACGACAACGTGCTTCCCCCATCGAGTCGTCACCAAGGTGGTGCTCACGTGTTGATGGGCGACGGGGCGGTCAAGTTCATCACCGATTCGATTGAAGCTGGAAACAAAACAGCGACACAAATCGGATACCACGGTAGCCCTCCTACCGTTCCAGGTTCCCAAAGCCCGTTCGGACTTTGGGGAGCTCTCGGTACTCGGGCAAATTCCGAAGTGATCGATGAGGACATCTAGATCCTAGCCGGTTGTTCGAGTGAACGGCCATCGATCACCGCTGCTATTCCGACATTCACAATTTTTCCCGAGGTCACATTATGACACGATTTGTTTTTGCTCTGCTTGTCTGTGTTCCGCTGTTTGCGATTGGTTGTTCGTCCGAGAACTCAACCATGATCGAAAACGCTACTGACGAAGATGTTGCGAATTACGAAAGGCTGATCGCCGAAGCGAACGGTGAGGTGGAAGCTCAGGACGAAGACGGTTCCTTTGACGAATAGTCGTTAGGATTCGAACAACCTCGCCCCCGTCGCCGATGGCAACGGAGGCGAGGTCACTGCTGCCCCATTTGGACAGCGGTAGCTAAAATAGAAACGGAAAGGCTGACGTGACCTACGCGTTGGCCTTTTTTTCGTCCTGTGATCTCACCAGCGCCCCGCCCTTTGGCCCCCGTCGCATTCGCAATTAACAATTAAAGCTTGCAACATGACCTACCGAAGTTTTTCGTTCTTATTTTCTTTACTGATGCTGGTTGGAACCAGCTTAGGACAGGATTCCCAGACTGCTTCAATTCTGAAGCCTGTTCTAGGTGGCGACGGCGAATCGGGTTACCACGCGATGCTTAGCCGTGGGTACAAGCCGCTGTTCAACGGCAAGGATTTGTCAGGGTGGCGGAATCCGTATCCGCATGGCGAAGCCAAGGTGGTTGACGGCGAAATTCATCTGCTTGCGGATCAAAAGTTTTTTCTGGTCACCGAACAGAAGTACTCGGACTTTCGCGTCAGCGTCGAGATCCATCTGCCCGAAGGCGATGCCAACTCGGGTGTCATGTTTCGGTGTCACGTCGACGACGACGCCGTGAAGAAAGTGTTCGGCTATCAAGCCGAGTGCGATGGTTCGGACCGCCGATGGTCGGGCGGCTTTTACGACGAGTCGCGACGAGGTTGGATTTGGCCGAGCACCAAGGGACGCTCGGAAGATCAATTCCTACGACACGAAGAGGAATCAAAAGCCGCGTTTGCAGATTCAACCATCGCCAATGCGTTAAATCGAAATGGCTGGAATCGTTACGTCGTCACTTGTGTGAAGGATGTGATCACGATCGAACTCAATGGCGTGCAAACGGTACGATTTCGCGACGCGACGGACATCAGCGGATTCATTGGAATTCAGCATCACGGCGAAAAAGGCCAGACCTATCGTTTCCGCAATTTGTTCATCAAAGAACTGCCCGAGATTCCCGCGGAAGAACACGTTGCACTCGTGCAACAAGAGCCGGTGTCGATCAAACGCATCAGCGACAAAGTCACTCAGATTGATTTTGGTAAAGTCGCGTTTGGCAACCTTGTTATGCCGATCGCCGCCGGTGGCGGATCAGCCAGCGTGCATTTCGGCGAGAAGCTAAAAGCGGGTCGCATCGACCAGAATCCGCCGGGCACCGTCCGCTATGGAATGACTCCGATTCGCAATGGCCAGCAACTTGGAAACTGGGTCGTGCCGGCTCCCGTTGACACACGCAACGTTGAACAAGCCGGGCTGATGAACGCGAATCCGCCGGCGGTTCTGACGCCTGCCAATTGGGGATCCGTCATGCCGTTTCGATGGATCGAGATTGAAGGGCTTGCGGACGACTATCCGTTTGAACTGATCCGCCGGCGAACAGCGTTTTCGGCAACATGGAATGATGACGCGAGTTCGTTCGAGTGCTCGGACGAGATGCTGAACAAGATCTGGGATCTGTGCAAATACAGCATCAAGGCAACAACGTTTGCCGGCGTCTACGTCGACGGCGACCGTGAACGTATTCCTTACGAAGCCGATGCATACCTAAACCAATTGAGCCACTACACCACCGACGACAACGTCAAGATGGCGGCCCGGTCCTTTGATTGGCTGATGGAAAATGGCACTTGGCCGACCGAGTGGGCGCCGCACATGGTTTTCATGGCGCACGCTGAATGGATGTACTCGGGTGACAACGAATGGCTGAAGCATCGCTATGAATCGTTGAAGGCCAAAACACTGATGCACCGTAGTGGTGACGACGGGTTGGTCCGCAGTTCCGAAATTGATCAGAAGCGAACGGACATCGTTGATTGGCCGCAGAAGGAACGTGACAAGTTCGTGTTCACTGAGATCAATACGGTGGTCAACGCATTTCACATCGAGGCGCTCAAGCGTATGGCGGTAATGGCCAGCGCGATTGGTAAAAACGACGACGCGAAAGCGTTTGGCGATCGAGTCGAACTAGCGAAAGCAGCGTTCCAAAAAGCGTTGTTCGACGACGCGGCCGGGATCTATCGCGATGGTGTTGGGACCGAACATAGCAGTATCCATGCTAACTTTTTTCCGTTGGCATTCGGAATCGTGCCTCAGGAAAAAATCAGCGGCGTGCTCGCGTGGCTTCGTGAAAAAGACATGGCCTGCAGCCCCTACGCGGCTCAGTACTTTATGGAAGCGTTGTTTCGCGGTGGCCTCGACGACAAAGCTTTGGACTTGATGACGGCCGATGGTAATCGTAGCTGGAAACACATGGTCAACAGCGGAACGACGATCAGTTGGGAAGCCTGGGATTTGAAGTACAAACCGAATCAAGACTGGAACCATGCTTGGGGCGCCGCACCGGCCAACCTGTTACCGCGATACGTGCTAGGTGCCGAGGCCGGTTCACCTGGTTGGACGAGCGTAGCGATCCGCCCAAATCCTGGAAAGCTTAACTACGCTCGTGGTCGGATTCCAACACCACGGGGGCCCGTTGAAATCGATTGGAAAAATGAATCGACGTTTACGATTTCGCTCGCGCTCCCAGACGGCGTCTCGGCCAAGGTGGATTTGCCCGCAGCGGATGCATCGAAAGATGTTTCCGTCGACGGGAAGAATGTCGACGCGACGAAGGCTGATGGGCGTTGGATTTTGAACGACGAGATCAGCGGCAACGTCATAATTGAAGTCAAGTAAGACAGACGCTTCCAACTTTGTTGAAACAATCGCAGCGCAGGCTGGCTGCTCTTGATATCCAATCGACAATATTTCCAATTCTCCCTTCAGCAAGCATCGCAATGAAGACAACGAATCGACGACAGTTTCTGTCCACCGCTGTGGCCGTCGGTGTGACCAGTTCGCTAGCGTCACGCTCTCTAACCGCCGAGAGTGCCAACGAAGAAATTCGCCTCGGGTTCATCGGCTGCGGAGGTCGTGCAGGAAAACTGCTCAGCCAATTTGAGGGCCTTCCAGGTGTCGCGATCGCTGCACTTTGCGACGTCGATGCTGATCGTTTGTCGTCGGCGAAGGAACGTTTTCCGGCGGCAAAAAGTTGTCAGGACATGCGAGAGCTGATTGAGGACTACGACGTCGATGCGGTTGTGATTGCAACATGCAACCACTGGCATTGTTTGGCCGCGATTTGGGCGATGGAGGCTGGCAAGCATGTCTATGTCGAGAAACCACTTTCCCATACCCAGTGGGAAGGGAGGCAGGTCGTCGCGGCGGTACGAAAGTACGACCGCATCTGCCAAGTCGGAACGCAGCAACGTTCCGACCCAATGCAAGCCGAGATCAAAAAGTTCTTGCACGAAGAGAAGGCTCTGGGCGAAATCCAGTCCGCTCGCGTGAATCACTACTTCATTCGGAAGCCAATCGGTAAACGCGACACGCCGCTGCCAGTCGCCAAGAACGTTGCCTATGACTTGTGGTGCGGCCCGGCTCAAAAGTCGCAGCTGTTTCGTGACAGCTTGCACTACGATTGGCATTGGGATTGGAATACCGGTTCCGGCGACATGGGCAACTGGGGTGTGCACGTGTTGGACGACGTTCGCAACAATGTCTTTCAGGATTCCGTCGCGTTGCCGAAACGAATTTTGGCAGGCGGTGGTCGGGTAGTTTTCAACGATGCGGGCCAGACCCCGAATGTGCATTTCGCCTACTTCGACACCGGCTCGATCCCGGTTGTGATCGGGCTGACCAATCTTCCCGGCCGGCCCGGTTCGAAAAAAAGCCCGGACCATTTGGGTCCTGGCAGTGGTTACATTGCCTACTGTGAAGGCGGAAGCCTCGAAGGCCAACGAAGTCGTGCGGTCGCCAAAGATACCGATGGCAAAGTTATCAAAGAGTTCAAAGGCAACAGCGGCGACGTTCTGCATCAACAGAATTTCATCGATGCCGTGCGAAGTCACGACCGATCGATCCTGAACGCAGAAGCTTCGGTTGGCAACGACAGCACCGGTTGGTGCAATCTGGCGAACGTTGCCTTCCGAGCCGGCGGATCGTTCAACAATGACACAGCCGAAAGTGTCTCGTTGGACGATTGGAAAAATGTGCTTTCAGCGATGGGCGAACACTTGAAGACCTACGATCAAGGTCTGGCCACTGACAGCATTCGATTAAGCCCGATGTTGGAACTTGATCCAAAGACCGAGCGTTTCGTCGGTAGCCATGCCGATGCAGGTAATCCGTTTTTGAAACGAGAGTACCGCCAAGGATTTGAAGTTCCCGAATTGGCGTGACGCGTAAAAGAACGGTGGATACAGAAGCATTTTTGAACACCTAGCCCGATGGCGACATCTCATTTCTATCCTGCAGTTTCGAGTTATCAATGAAGTGCTTTGGTATCCAACTGATACTTTGGTCATGGGGATTCGTCTTCGCCGTTTCGGTCTTTGCTGCTGAATCACAGCGACAGCCTGACATCGTTGTTTATCTCGCTGACGATCTGTCGGCGGCGGATGTTTCGTCGTATGGCGGAACGAGCATCAAGACTCCGGCGATCGACCAGTTGGCCGCGGAGGGGATGTCGTTTGACTGTGCCTTCGTTGCCAGCCCATCCTGTGCGGTCAGTCGTGCGGCACTGTTGACCGGGCTGATGCCAGCTCGCAACGGCGCCGAAGAGAACCACAGTTATCCTCGCGAAGACGTTCTTCGTTTACCGAAGCTGCTTGGTGAACTTGGTTATGAAACGGCGGCGTTTGGCAAAGTCGCTCACTTGCGAAGCGCACCGGACTATCACTTCGACACATTCGATCTGAAGCAAGACATTTCCGATCTGCGAGGAACCGTAAAAGAGTTTCTCGAAAACCGTACCGACAAACGGCCACTGGCGTTATTCGTCGGTGTTTCGGATCCACACGTGCCTTGGCCGAGCGAATCAACGATCGACCCGCAGTCGACGGTGATGCCGCCCCAATTGCTCGATACGCCACGCACGCGAGTACAGCGATCGCGGTACTTGCAAGAAGTGAAGAATCTGGATGCTTACTTGGCAGAGCTCCGCGAGCTGACGAACAAGCACCTGTCGGAGGACAAGCAGTTTGTGTTTTCCAGCGACCACGGAGCTCAATTCCCTTTCGGCAAATGGACTCTCTATGACGAAGGCATACGCGTACCGCTGATCGTTTCTCGACCAGGCAAGATCAAAGCGGGATCACGGTCAGATGCGATGGTTAGTTGGATCGACATTCTTCCGACGATGATTGACATTGGTGGCGGCAACGTGCCCGAGAATCTGGATGGTCGTTCGTTCGCTGCGGTACTTCGTGGCGAGACAGAAACGCATCGCGATCGCATCTTCACGACGCATAGCGGTGATCTGTTGATGAATGTGTATCTGAGTCGCAGCGTCAGGACGGATCGATACAAACTGATTTGGAATCCGCACCCCGAGTTTGCGTTCACCTCGTACATCGATCTGCTGTTGCGTGAAACGTCGGGGGACTACTTCAAAGAGTGGATGACAGCAGCGAAGACGGACCCACACGCTGCCGATGTGCTAGCACGTTACTACGGCCGACCGCAGTACGAGCTATTCGATCTAGAATTAGACCCGCACGAACTGAACAATCTTGCCGGACGTCCAGAACTTGCTTCGGTTCAACAGGAATTGTCGTCTGAGTTGAAACAGTGGATTGCCGACCAGGGTGACGAGCTGACGGTTTTCCATGAACCGTTGATGCTGGATGCACCGGAGACTTGGTTGCCACGAAAGAAATCTCGAAACTGAATTGCTGCCGCCGGCAAGTTACCCATTGATCCGAAGCCCGTCATGAATCGCTTACCTAAGATCCAATTTCTGTCGTTCGTAGTTGTTTTATTCACATCCAGTTGGGTTCACGCAGATCGTCCGAATGTCGTTTTTCTTCTCAGCGACGACCAAGGTTGGGACGACTACGGATTCATGGGACATCCGCACCTACAGACTCCCAATTTGGATCAATTGGCAAACGCTGGGCTGTCGTATGAACGCGGCTATGTCACGGCACCGCTTTGTCGACCGTCTCTGGCCAGTTTGGTGACGGGTTTGTATCCGCATCAGTCAGGAATTCGTGGCAACGACCCATTGTTGCCCGAAGGCGTCAGCCGATCAGTGGCGAAAGACAAACCGGTCTCGATCGCAATGCGAAACCGAATGACCGCGCCGATGTTAGAATTGCCGTCATTCGTAAAATTGCTAAAGCAAAACGGGTACGCGACTCTGCAGACCGGAAAGTGGTGGGAAGGCAATCCGCTGGACCATGGTTTCACAGACGCGATGACGCATGGCGACCATGCACGTGGTGGACGGCATGGCGACGTGGGATTGAAGGTCGGGCGCAGCACAATGCAGCCAATCTACGACTTCGTCGACAAGGCCGACGCGAACGATCAGCCGTTTTTTATTTGGTACGGCGTCTTCTTGCCACACTCGCCTCATGACGCTCCGGATCGGCTGTTCAATAAGTACAAAGACATTGCGCCCGACGAGCCGACGGCACGTTACTGGGCCAATATCGATTGGCTCGACGAAGGTTGCGGCCAGATCGTGGACTACCTGAAACAGAAGAACCAGTACAAAAATACGATCTTTGTTTTCACATGCGACAATGGCTGGGTCCAAGATCCGAGCCGCAAGAACGCCAGCATTCGATCGAAACGCGAACCAGTCGAAGCTGGCATCCGCACGCCGATGTTCATCACGCAAGAAGGGAAAGTTGCTCCGCTGCGAGATCAGGAAACGTTGGCCAGCAATATCGACATTGCCACAACGATCTTGCGAGCCTGCGATATCGAACCACCTTCGGTGATGGAAGGCCTCGATCTTTGTCAGCCGCAACAGTTGCGTGATCGGAATCGTGTGTTTGTGGATGTTTACGATCACGACAGCGACCTCGATCAGCTCGCAGATCTGGATCATGGACTGATGGCGCGAGTCGTCATTGACGGCTGGGACAAACTGATTTCTCGTCCCAATGGAAACGAGCTCTATGACTTGAAGTCTGATCCGGACGACCGGATGGATTTGTCGTCAAAGGACCCGGCGAAGGTTCGAGAACTCGTCGGCCTGATCGATGCGTGGCTCGGCAAGACGGCCGCCAATTGAAAATCCCTCACCGAAAGCAAGACACCATGGACCGACGGAAATTTATTGGCTCGCTAACTGCTGGTTGTGCGGGCGCGTCGTTGATTGCGGATGGGATGTGGTTTCCCGTCGCTACGGGTGCAGAAGATGCTTTCCCAGTAGCCGACCGGCGAAATGAGAATCGTGAATTTGACGCGCTGACCAAGAGTTTGTTGGTGGATTGGTGCGATGGCATGATTCGTCACCAGATCGACGCTCCGGATGATCCGACTCGTCATGGCGCGCTCGCCTGTCCCGCTTGCACGCACATTCACGGTCGATGCAGCGACGCGCTTTATCCGTTTTTACACTTGGCGCACGTGACTGACGACAAGAAGTATTTGGATGCGGCGATCAATGTCTATGGCTGGGCCGAAAACAACGTCAGCCAACCAGACGGTAGCTGGGCAAACGACATCAATCCGAAAGCCTGGCGAGGAACGTCGATCTTTGGCGCGATCGCGCTGGCCGAAGCGTTGCACTATCACGGCGAAGCGTTGGACGAGCGGCGCCGTGCGTCGTGGATGAAGCGTCTAGACGATGCGGCAGGCGGCTACCTGTACCGTGACTTCAAGACAGTTGACTTTACCAATTTAAACTACGGTATGACTGGTGTGTATGGTTTCCACCTTTTTGGACGGATCCTCGACAATCAGAAGTACACCGATCGTAGTGAACAGTTTTCAGAACGACTGAAGGAGTTTTTTACCGAGCCGAACAAACTGCTGTGGGGCGAAGGAAAACCGAACAACGGTCGCAGTGGCCGTGGACTGCTGCCGGTAGATCTGGGTTACAACGTCGAAGAATCGCTCAACGGAGTCGTGCTGTATGCCTTGGAAGTCAACGATACCGAGCTGCTTGAACTGTTGACCGAATCGCTCGACGGGCATCTGCAGTTCATGCTGCCCGATGGTGCATGGGACAACAGTTGGGGAACGCGGTCGTCGAAATGGAGCTACTGGGGCAGCCGCACGTCCGACGGATGCCAGCCCGCATTCAGTTTGATGGCCGGTTATAATTCTGCGTTCGGAACCGCAGCCATCAAGAACGCCGAGTTACTGAAGCGATGCACCGAGGACGGCTTGATCCACGGCGGCCCGCACTTCGTTTCGCATGGCGTCAAACCGTGCATCCATCATACGTTCGCCCACGCCAAAGTGATGGCACTTGTGCAAGACAAGATGCATGCGATGCCGAAGGTCGACGTCAACACGCCGCTGCCTCGTTCGATCGCTCAAGGCGTCAAGCATTTTCCGGAACTGGATGTATGGTTGGCGGCCAAAGGGCCATGGCGAGCGACGGTATCCGCATATGATTCAATCTACAGCACCAAGGGTTCGGGGCCGGTCCAACAACCGACCGGTGGGGCACTTTCCGTGCTGTATCACGGGCAGGTCGGCACTCTGTTGGCGTCCAGCATGGCTCGCTACGTCTTAGTGGAGCCGCTAAATCAACAGCCACAGCCTGGCGACGACTTCCCGTTGACTACGCGAATCGAAACGCGAAAAGACAAAGCTTGGTACTCGAATGTTTTTGATCTCAAAGCTGAAGTGGAGACTCGTAAGACTGATTCGCAAGTCACCGTTGACGTCAAAACGACGCTGCAAGACGAAGACCGCAATGTGGTTCCCAGTGGTTTGTCCGATTGCAAGTTGCGGTATGTATTCGAAAATGAAAAAGTGACCATCGCCGCCGCGTTGTTGGGGCCCAAAAATGCCAATTCCGGCACTGAGTTAGTGGTTCCAATCGTTTCTCCATCGGGCGAAGTGGTCCGGCAGGTTTCGGATCATCGGATCGAGATCGACAAGCCCGAAGGCACCGTCGTCGTGCAGGCGAACGTTCTGCTGAAGATCAAGGAAAGTGCGAGTGGCCGAATCTTCAACATGGTTCCAGGGATGGAAGTCGTGCCAATCTTCGCCGAGTTTCCAGCCGCGCAATCCACCGAAGTTCGCTGCGAGATCTTCGTTGTCTAAAAATCAAACTCCCATTCATCGAAGTCGTGTGCCCGTGAGATTTCAGCGTTTATTCGTGTCGTTGTTTCTTCCAATGCTGGTTTGGGCTTTGGTTCCAAGTCTTGCCTTTGCCCAGACGACTTCGACCGACAATTTGGCGAAGGAGTTTCTGGCACCGCCCAAGCAAGCGTACCCCGAAACTTGGTTCCATTTGATTGGTGGCAACGTCAATCGTGAAGCGCTGAGCACTGATCTGGAAGCGGTTGCCGGTGCGGGAATCAGCGGGATTCAATTGTTCCACGGCAAAGGCCAGGCATGGCCCGACGTCGAGCCTCAGATTCAAACGCTCAGTCCGACTTGGGATTCGTTGATCAGCCATGTGGCGGATGAAACCGATCGTCTTGGATTGAAGTTCACCATGCAGAACTGTCCCGGTTGGGCGATGTCAGGCGGGCCGTGGATCACACCCGACAAAGCGATGCGGCACTTGGTCACCAGTCGCCAAAACATCACTGGTGGCGACACGGTATCGATCGACTTGGACATCCCGCAGCCAAGCGGCGAAGATTGGCGTGATTACCAAGACATCGCCGTACTAGCGTTTCCGACTCCTGCGGGCGACTCCGGACATTGGATCCGACCCGATGCGATTCAAAGCAACTTGAAGGATGCATCCTGGCGAGAATTGCTGGCCGGAAAGAAGGTTGCCGTGCAAATTCCGGTTTCGCGCAACCAGCCGAGTTGGGTGGAATTTGCGTTCGCAAATTCGATCACGCTGCGATCCATCGAATTGCCGCCGATCGAATCTCTGATGAAACGATTTAACTTTGATCCAGATTCATCCATCTCCATTTTTGCTGCCAACGATGGAGGTTGGAAAGAACTGATCAGGCACGACGTTCCACGCGGCAACTGGCAAGATCGTCAGGACGAAGTTCCTTATGTGCTAGCCGTCCCCGATGCAAAGTCAGATCGATACAGAATCGAATTTCACAACAACCGAGCAATGGAGCTTTCGCAATTTCGCCTGTCCACTGGCGCATGTCTGCAAGATTGGCGCGGCCAAGCCGGTTACGCGCTGCGTAGTCTCGAGCGCCGTACCCCCCCCGAGCAATCTGCGGATGCCTGGATTCAACGTGACGCAGTCGTTGACCTCACCGAGCGTGTTGATTTGTCCGGACGTCTCGACTGGGACGCCCCCGAAGGGAACTGGACAGTGGTTCGTTTTGGGCACGTCAACACGGGCGTCAAAAATAAGCCAGCGCCTCCGGAGGCCACTGGATTTGAATGCGACAAGCTTTCACCCGCCGGAGCAGAACAGCATTTCGCTGGCTATATCGGTCGCCTTTCCAATTCTGGCGGAGCCGCCGATGGTGGGCGTTTGAAGGGGATGTTGATCGATAGTTGGGAGTGCTACACGCAGACTTGGACTGCCGAGATGGAACGCGAGTTCGAAAAGCGTCGTGGCTATTCGCTCCGTTCTTGGATGCCTGCATTGGCAGGCTGGGTAGTGAACGATCATCGATCCAGCGAACGTTTTTTGCGTGATTGGCGGGCGACGATCAGCGATTTGATCGTTGAAAACTACTATGGGCGGTTGGCCGAATTGGGACGCCAGCGGGGAATGCAGCTTTCGTTTGAAACGTCGGTCGGCGATGTTTCACCAGGGGACATTCTGCAGTACTTCAAGTCGGCCGATATCCCAATGTGTGAAGTCTGGCAGCCAAACGACCCGCACGACGGAGGATTGGAAGCCAAGCCGATCGCGCCGACGGCATCGGCGGCACACATTTATGGCAAACCACGGGTTGCTGCGGAAGCATTCACGTCCGCGCCGATGAATTGGAAAGAACATCCGTTTGCGTTGAAAAACGTGGCCGATCGTAGCTTTGCTCTCGGAGTAACGCATATGGTGTTTCATACCTATACCCACAACCCGCGGGATGAAGTTCCCGGCACGTCTTTCGGCAGTGTCATCGGCACGCCGTTCCTGCGAGGCCAGACGTGGTGGAAACACATGCCAGCGTTCACTGATTATCTGGCCCGATGTGGCTTTCTGCTCGAACAAGGACAACCGGTTGCTGACGTGCTTTGGTACCTCGGTGACGACGTGGATCACAAGCCAAGACAAGACTCGCCATTTCCCACCGGCTACCATTTCGACTACGTCAATGCGGATGCCTTGGTGACGCGACTGAGCGTCAAGGACGGTGACATCGTGAACCCCGAAGGCAACCGCTGGCGAGTCCTTTGGTTGCCGCGCGATCATTGCCGACGAATGACACCTGCAACCCTGCGAAAGATCAAGGAACTGTTGTTGGCGGGTGGCACCGTCATTGGTGAAGCCCCCGACATCAATCCGTCGCTTAGCGGCGGCGATGAAGCGGATGTGGCGTTTGAGAGGCTGGTCAATGAACTTTGGGGCGATGCGGCCAGCGGTGATCGCGGCATCGGCAGCGGACGGTTGCTTTGGGGCGGCAGCTTGGAAGAATTACTTACCAAGCGCGGTATCGCGCCCGACGTTACCGGAACGCTGCCCGAGCGATGGTTTCACCGGCGCGTTGGCGACACCGAAATCTATTTTGTGATCGGCGATCGGCATCAATCGCTAAACGCCAATCTGCACTTTCGCTCGCGTGGAACGCCCGAGTTTTGGAATCCGGTCGACGGTAGCGTCACGCCGATTGCCGCGTTCAAAACCACGGGCGAAGGTACAACGGTATCAGTTCAGTTGCCGGTCGCAGGTTCGGTCTTTGTCGTTTTTCGCCCCGAACCCACAGAGCCTCGTGTCGAGCGAGTCATACTTAACGGAGACGTCTTGTTAGACGTGAACGACGCTACGCGACTTGACACCGCAGTAAGCTACCCGGCTTATGGGGTGTCTCGAAAAACAACGATCCAACCTTGGGTGGACCCTGACCCCCTGACCATCGGATTGGCCGATCGTGGAGAGCAAATGGTTGCTTGGGTGGATGGCGAGTACAAAATTCAAAACGCGAACGGGCAGACGTCTTCGATCCATGTTTCCGGTACAGAAGAAATAACCCTTCGATCGAATTGGAAGATTTCATTTCCTGTGGGTTGGGGGGCCCCCCAATCGATTGCGATCGATCGTGTCGGACCGTGGTCCGAGATGCCACATACGGCCATGCGTCATTTTTCAGGCACGGCGACTTACCGGACAACTTTGACGGTCGCTGACGTTGGGAAAGACGACAGATTCTTGCTGGACCTCGGGCAAGTTGGCAACATCGCGAAAGTCACCGTCAATGGGAACACTTCGGCTTCACTTTGGACGTCGCCTTTCCGCGCAGACATCACCGACTTCGTGAAGCGAGGCGAGAATCACGTTTCGGTTGAAGTAACCAACACGTGGCATAACCGACTTGTTTATGAAGCCGGTCTGCCGCCCGAGCAACGAAAGACATGGACCATCGCCGGTCCACCCAAAGATTCGCCCTTGGATTTCTCTGGGCTTGGACCCGACGTCCAGTTGCGACGTGGGAAAGTCGTAACGCTACCAACCACTGCGGGTGCGACAGTGAACTAAAAGTATGAAACCGATGAACTTCCGAACATGAATCTAGTTCTTTGACGTTTATCAATCGATTATCGGTTGACGTCAGGATCGAAGAACTAGCACAAACATGCCGTTGATTAGCACAAACGTGCCGTGGTCTAGCAAGGTTGTTACTCCCCGAGTATTTAGTTACCGAGTCGCCACAAACAACTTCGACAATTTCGACAAATTTGTAGGAATGAACCGGAACTACGGTGTAGTCTCCGGCGTTCAAATGCCTTGGTGGCATTATAGCTGGCATCGCCAGAATTAATCGAAGCTAAACAGATCGTTGCACCAGTTCAACGATTCCAACAACTGATTTTCTTATTTTGTTCCCTTTCGGAGTTTTCAAATGAAGCGTACCCAATCCGCGTTCACGTTGGTCGAACTGCTGGTGGTCATTGCGATCATCGGTGTGCTCGTCGGCCTATTGCTGCCTGCGGTGCAGGCTGCCCGCGAGGCAGCTCGGCGAATGAGTTGCAGTAACAATTTCAAGCAAATTGGCTTGGGAATTCACAACTACCATTCTGCTTTCAAGCAACTGCCCATACACGGCTCGGGAACCTATGTTCCGAGCGGGCGAGACTTGTGGGATCAGCCGAGTCCGGTCAACGGTTACACGGGGACATCCAATCATCGCTTGTCGATGCTCGTAGGCCTGACCCCATTCATCGAGCAACAAGCTTTGTGGGAACAGATCAGCAACCCACTCTCGTTCAATACCAACGGAAGCACACGAACGCCTCCTTGGCAGGCGATGGGGCCTCGACCCGACGAAATCAACTATCCGCCGTACGCGACGGACATCCCTACTTTTCGCTGCCCCAGCGACCCAGGTATCGGGCTTCCCGCCTTGGGCCGAACCAACTACGCCGCCTGTACCGGCGACTCCTCCTATCGCTCGCGCGACCCGTACTTGAATGTAAATGAAGTTGGCGAGGACGGCAGCGTAACCAACCCTTACACGGCCTCGGCCGGAACGGCAGGACATTCGAATGCCGCGCATCGCGGGATGTTCGTGCTAACTCGGGGAATGAAGTTTAGGGATACGATCGACGGCCTTTCGAACACCGTCATGTGTGGTGAAATCACGACGGACCTAGGCAACAACGACGCTCGGACTTCGCTTCCTCGGGGCGACGGGGTCGGAGTCACCGGCGAACGTCAAAACTGTCACTTGAATCCGTCGTTTTTGGAAGCAACGTTGGACCCTTTGCGTCCACGGTTCTGGATCGCCGGGCGTAACATCAACGCCAACTGGGGCCGCGGCTTCCACTGGCATGACTGCATGCCTGTTTACACTCAGATGCACACCATTCTGCCACCAAACAAGCAAATTTGCACTGATGCCAACGGAGCTGGCCACGGTGACTTGGTTGCTACTGCTTCGAGCCAACACCAAGGTGGGGCTCACGTGCTGATGGGCGATGGTGCAGTCAAGTACATCACCGATTCAATTGAAGCGGGCAATTCTAGAAACCCAGTTGTTTTCCTCAATGGAACAGCAGCGAACAACAATTACCCCGGTGCGAAAAGCCCGTTTGGTTTGTGGGGTGCTCTGGGATCTCGCGGTGCTTCAGAAATCATCGATAGTGAATTCTAGAACGGACAAGGCAATTCCGAGCACGTAATTGCGTCAGGTTAAATTAAAAACAGCGTCGTTCCGATCATCGGAACGACGCTGTTTTCGTTGAGTCAATTCAAGTCGCCAAAGTTGGCTCAGGATTCTACTTAGGGCCGTCGTAACCGCCCAAAGCTTTGGCATCTTCTTCGGCCTGCTTATTGTAGGCGTCAATCTTTGCTTGGTCAGCATTCTCTAGAACATTCGTGTTGCTCTCTGAAGAGCATCCCGAAATCGCGAGAATAAGAATAAGCGACATCCCAGACAACAATCGAGTCATAGTTTACCTCGTACGAAGAATCACAATCATTCAGCCAATCCAAATTGGCAATCGACGAATTGTAAGGTAATCCCAAAGCGGCGACCATCTACGAATAACTTCAGATGTCAAGAAATCTGCGATTGCCACCGACCGATCATCAAGACGCCGGTGGCGAGAGTTGAATTGGGAACAACCGCAGCCTATGACCGCTCCGGCGTTACAGCGGTTTCTCGATCTGGCAATTTAGAGGATGACATCATCTAGGCGTTGGATTTTCTTGGCGAAGTTGTGTTTTGAAAAATCCAAATGAATCGCCATGGAAAAATTCTGTGATTCTTTGGTTTTGTCTCGCAAGGAAATGTCATAGCGCCGGGTGTTATATTAGCAAGCGGGCGCGCTAGATTCCTTCTACAGTCCACATCACTTCTTTCATGCAATCAATGGACCATGCAAAGACGGATCCGGCCAATTGGGCGCGTGCTAGACTTTCGACTCACGCAAACCGCGTAGGGGAAAGCCGAGCCTAGTCGAGGTTTCGGTGATCATCACGATCTTCGACATGCTTGGACGCGAAGGTCCTTTCAATCCGTTTCCAATCCGCTCTATAAAGAACATTCAAACGTCCGAGTCCCACGCAGTCGATGTTGGCCCCTCATCTCTGATGGTCATCGACTATCGCGCGATATGACGCAAACACCATTCGAGAAGATCCTTTGACACAACTGCCCTACGACAAGACCCAAGCGATGCTCGCTTTGTGCCGTGCTCTTTTTGCCGTTGTCTTGGGACTGATCATTGTCGATTCATCCAAAGCAGTCGAACCAGCATCTCCCGAACGACCGAACATCGTCTTCATCCTGGCAGATGACCTGGGTTTCAATCAGATCGGTGCGTACGGTGACACGCCGATCAAAACGCCGCACTTGGATCGTTTGGCGAATCGTGGGATTCGTTTCACCGATGCATATTCCGGCAACACCGTTTGTTCGCCTTCCCGTGTTTCGCTGTTTACCGGACGCGATGGTCGATTGATGCAGAACAACTCGAACAAGGTTCAGTTGGCCGATATCGACGTCACGATTGCTCATGTGCTTAAACATGCCGGCTATGACACTGCGTTGTTCGGCAAGTATTCGATTGGATCACAAATGGGCGTGACGGACCCGTTGGCGATGGGGTTCGATACTTGGTACGGGATGTATTCGATTCTGGAAGGTCACCGCCAGTACCCGTCGATTCTGTGGCGTGACGGACGGAAGTTGCGGATCGCCGAGAACGAAGGCGGACACAAAGGAGCATACGCGCAGGAATTGTTCGCGAAAGAAGCGATCAGCTATATCGCTAAAGATCACGACAATCCGTTCTTTGTCCTGCTGGCGTTTTCATCGCCACACGCCGAATTGGCCGCGCCAGAGGAATTCGTCAAACCGTACGAGCAAGTGTTCGACGAGACGCCCTACCTTGGCATGTCTACTGGCGAACCTTCAGATCAATACGCCTGGTACTATCCCGAACCGGTTGCCCGTCCGCGTGCGACGATGGCCGGGATGGTCACCGCGTTGGACGCGTATGTTGGCAAGATCGTTGACACGCTCGATCAACGTGGCATCGCCGATAACACACTGATCGTTTTCACGTCCGACAACGGACCGCACGACGAGGGTGGTGGTGATCCGACTTTCTTCAAAGCGGCGGCGCCCTACAAGGGAATGAAGCGGGACTTGTTTGACGGTGGCATTCACGTACCGATGATCGTTCATTGGCCAGCGAAAATCAAAACCGGCCGAGTCGATAACACGCCGTGGGCTTTTGCGGACGTGCTGCCAACATTCGCCGATTTGGCTGGCGTTTCGTTGACGTCGGTACCGCGAGTCAAAACGAATGGAACTTCGATCTACTCACTTTTAAATGATTCGCCGCAGCCAATTCCCGAGCGAACGCTTTACTGGGAATTCGGTAAGCAAGTCGGCGACCCCAACTCGGGTATCGTTGGCGAAGTTTTTCAAGCGGCACGGCGGGGTAAATGGAAAGCCGTTCGCTACGGATTGGATCAAGCGATCGAAGTCTTCGATCTCGAAAGCGATCCCGGCGAATCACGCGAACTCTCAAAACAACACGCTGACATCCATCACGAATTCGAAACCTTGTTCGAGAGTTTTGAGAGCTAAACACGTTTGCGTGTGGCAATCCGCTTTATAAAGCCTCGGCAAAACAAACACAAAGCAGACATGAGCATCGTTTCAAGCGTTTCGCTTCGCGTCATGACGTTGGCGGCGATCGCCCTGATCGTGGTTTCGCGTGGCCTGGCTCAGTCAGATAATCGCAGCCAGCCGGCGCAGACGAAGAACGTGTTGATTTTCTACATCGATGACCTGCGTCCGGAACTGGGTTGCTATGGCGTGGACTCGATCCGAAGTCCGTCGATCGACACATTGGCGGCCCAGGGACTCCTTTTCAATCGAGCGTATTGTCAGCAGGCGCTGTGTGCTCCGTCGCGGATCAGCATGATGACGGGGCTGTATCCCGACCACACCGGCATTTGTGATTTATTTACGCCGCTTCGCAAAGTGAACGAAACAGCGATGACGTTGCCGAGGTACTTCAAGCAGCATGGGTACATAACGGCGTCATTTGGAAAGGTTTATCACCATCGTCGAGATGACGCGACATCGTGGTCGGAATTTGCCGACTATCCGACCGACAAATACGCCAATCCCCAAGCGCTTCATGCGATCGCAAAGCGAGTCGAAGATGCAAAGCAACGAAATCTAAGTGTTGATGAAGTGCGCAACGCGGCGAAAGGTCCGGCCACTGAAATTGCGGAAGTGGACGACGAAGCGTACATCGAGGGCAAAGTTGCAGCACAAGCGATTGCATCGCTTCGCAAGAACAGAGACAACCCGTTCTGCATGTGCATCGGTTTTGCGAAACCGCATCTGCCATTTGCGGCTCCCAAACGATTCTGGGAACTTTACAAGCGAGAACAGTTTACGGTTCCAAAACGCGAGCTACCCGACGGAACATCCAGCTTGGCAATCACTTCGTGGGGTGAGCTGCGTGCTTATCATGGGATTCCAATGGAGGGACCGCTTTCAGACGAGGTGACCCAGGAATTGATGCATGGATACGCCGCGGCGGTGAGTTTTTCAGACGCTCAAGTAGGTAAAGTCCTAGCCGAACTCGATCGCCTCGGATTGCGAGAAAATACCATCGTCGTCCTGTGGGGTGATCACGGATACAAATTGGGCGAGTACGGTTTGTGGTGCAAGCACACCAACTTGGAACTTGACACTCGGGTGCCGCTGATCATTTCCGCGCCCGGATACGCTCACGGGCAACGCACAGAATCGCTCGTGGAGATCGTTGATGTTTTTCCAACCGTCGCTTCGTTGGCTACCGGCGACGTGCCCGATTCGATCGACGGCAAGAGCTTGGAGCCTTTGTTGCAAGATTCCAAACTCAATTTTCGGCCCTTCGCAATTAGTCAATATCAACGTGGATCCAACATGGGATATAGCCTTCGAAACGATCGGTACCGTTACACAGAATGGATTCAGGCTGGCTCCCAACGCATCGTTGCGACAGAACTGTATGACCACCAGGACACTGACACGCCGAGCGAGAATCTTGCCGACAAGCTCGAGTATGCTGATTTGGCTTCGCGTCTTTCCGAACAACTCGGATCGGCTCAGCGAATTCAAACGACCAACGTCAAATTGAAAACGACAGGTAAATAGAATGCGACTTCGTTTGATAACCCTGATGTTTCCCTTTTCGATGCCTTAGCATTCTTGATTATCGGCATCAGTGATTCCGCAGTCAGCGGATTGCACTGAGCGCGGGCGAATGCTTCGTCGATCCTGTCGAGTTTTGAACAATCTCGATCAGAGGAATTTGAACGAACCGCTTGCTGAAGATTTTGCAGTTGACGGGTCGTTAGCTAGGTTCACTTCCAGCGATTTTTTAATCATTTTCTGCCGCGTTCAGAGACTTGCGATGCTTACCAATGCTGCGAAACCGGTCCACCATGCTCGTTTCATGGGGCAGGTTACACTCGCTGTATTTCTGCTGACGGCTAGCGTTGCCAATTGCTTTGCGGAGGACAAGCTTGCCCAAGCCACTGTGATCACGCCGCCTGACGGAGGACGCGATGTCTTGTCGTTCGGACCGAGTCAAACGGTTGAGTTCGAATCACAGAATGTCGTTGCCGCGGCGAAGTGGATTGACACAAAAGGTCTGCCATTTGCCAAAGCGTACGGCATTGATTCGGACACTCGCTTTACCGATCCTGACAACATGCGATTGCACATTCCAATCAACGGTTCGGTCCGCAAGGGTGATGTCGTCCTGATTTCGTTCTGGATTCGACGCCCTGGAGCCGGTGGGCAACCGAACAACGCTTACTTGTTCGTCGATGCAAAGCCGGGGGTAACGTCTTACCAATACAGCTTGTCGGCTTACCGAGAGTGGACGCAGCACGTGCGCTCGTTTGTAGCGACAGACGATTTCGATTCATCTGATAGTTGCCTGCGAATTCAGTTGGGCGAAGCCGGCGAGGTGGTGCAAATTGCTGATTTGCGTTTGGTAAACTATGGGGCTGGTTACGATATTGCGACGCTTCCCAGATCGACGATCATGTACGAGGGCCGCAACAAGGATGCGGCGTGGCGGAAGAAAGCACTCGTTCGCATCGAGGAAATTCGTAAGGGGGATATTGCGATCACCGTTGTTGATGCAGGCGGTAGGCCCGTTCCGAATGCCACGGTTCATGTCGCGATGCAGCAACATGCGTTTGGCTTTGGCAACGCGGTTAATTCCGAAGTGTTGGGAGCGGTCGAGAGTGATTTTCCGATCAACCCCAAGAAGAAGATTTCGGTGTCGTGGGTAGAGGCCCAAAAGTATCGCCAGATCGTAAAAAAGTATTTTGACCGAGTCACGTTCGAATCCGAGTTTCGGCCACACAACTGGAAAATGCTGCAAAGCAATACAGAATCCTGGCGTCGCAAGAATCGCATCTTTGTCGAAAACACAATCCCTTGGTTGCTCGACAACAACATCGCGGTGCGGGGCCACTACATCGGATGGGCACCGATGGACTTTAACTCCGTTGAAAAGGAATTCGTCGGAAATCCCGACGGGCACCGAGCATGGTTGTGGGAACACATGGCCGATGTGTTGCCAGCAACGGCTGACTATGTGACCGAGTGGGACACGATCAATCACATCATCGGTTGGGGGAGTCATACGTACGAAAAAGAATATGGCGGTCCACAGATCTACGCCGAAATCATGGCCGAAGCGAGACGTCTAGCGCCGCAAGCCTCGCACGCGATCAACGAAGGCAAAGTGTTGCCGGACGGTTACAAGCGCGAACCGTATAAAGAAATCATTCGTTTCTTGAACGACAACGGGCAAGCGCCCGACATCGTTGGCTTCATGGGGCACTTTGGGCTGACGTCGTTGACTCCGCCCGAGGAGTTGTTAAAGGTCTATGACGAGTTCGCCGAGATCGCTCCGCGTCTACAGCTTAGTGAATTCGACGTCGAGGCAGGCGACGATGAAGAGTTGCAAGCCGACTATTATCGCGACGTAATGATTGCTTCATTCAGTCACCCCAACTTCGTTGCAATTATCCAATGGGGCTTTTGGGAAAAAATGCACTGGAAGCCTGCCGCCGCATTATGGCGTGAAGACTGGACGCTCAAACCATCCGGCCAGGCGTTTGTCGATCTGGTTGCCAGTCAATGGTGGACCGATGAGACTTCCGAAACTGATATCGCCGGCAAGTGTCGGGTTCGTGGCTTTTTTGGCGAGTATGAGATCACAGCCGAGAAAGACGGCGCATCGAAGATGGTCCATGTCACGGCGACATCGGACGGTACCGTCGTGCAAATTCAGATCCCGTGAAGTCCATCGCGACCGAGTGTCGTCACGTTCAAACGCTTCAACCTCCTTCAACTGAAATTGAAATGTCAAAATCTTCGTCTTATTTGATCCTCTTTGTCTTCGGTATCGTGACTTTTTCGACGAGTCGTACCCAGGCGGTCGAGGTTGGCGAGATTCAATCCGAAGTGGCGCCGATGAATGTCTTGGTGTTGTATGCGGATGACTGGCGGCATGACACGCTAGGAGTCGCCGGCAATCCGGTCGTGAAAACGCCGAATCTTGATCAGCTTGCTTCCGAGAGCGTTCGGTTTACGCAAAACTGCGTGACGACATCCATTTGTGGCATCAGCCGCGCGTCGCTGTTTACGGGTCAGTGGATGTCCAGGCACGGCAACCGTTCGTTCAAGCCTTGGGAGACCGCTTGGGATGAAACTTACCCGGGACTGCTTCGCAATCATGGGTATCACCTTGGTCATGTCGGTAAGTGGCACAACGGAACGATTCCCGCTGATAAGTTCGACTTCAGCCGTTCGTACTATGGAACTCACTGGATCAAGCAACCGGATGGGTCAAAGATCCATGTCACGAAAAAGAACGAAAAGGATGCGTTAGACTTTTTGAAATCTCGGCCAACGGACAAGCCCTTTTGTTTGACGGTTGCGTTTTTTGCAACTCACGCCGAAGACTCCAGCCCGCTACAGTTCTTGCCACAACCCGAGAGCATGACTCTGTATCAAGACGTCACCATTCCGGTTGCCGTCAACGCGACACAGGAATCGTTTGATCGGTTGCCGGACTTTGTGGGTAATGAAAAGAACGAAGGACGCAATCGTTGGCACTGGCGATTTGACACACCGGAAAAACACCAAACGATGATGAAGAACTACTATCGCTTGGCCACCGAAGTCGATTCGACCTGTGGGCGGATTCTGGCCGAACTGAAAAAACAAGGCGTGGATGATAACACCTTGGTCATCTTCACCACCGACAACGGCTACTACCACGCCGAGCACGGATTGGCGGATAAGTGGTATCCGCATCAGGAAAGTATCCGCGTTCCGTTGATGGTCCGTGATCCGCGAATGCCAGTTGATCGCAAGGGCAAAACGAACGATGAATTCACGCTGAACGTCGACTTGGCACCAACGATTTTGGCGGCGGTCGGGATTGATGCCCCGGAAACGATGCAGGGATCAGACATCTCGCCGCTGTATCTGTCGGACGAGAATCCAAAGTGGCGGGACGAGTTCTTTTACGAGCACCCGATGTTGAAGAGCACAGACTTCATTCCCGCGTCCGAAGCGCTCGTTCGTAAAGACTGGAAGTATTTCTATTGGCCCGAGTTTGATCGCGAGCAGTTGTTTGATTTGAAAAACGATCCGATCGAAGAAAACGATCTCGCTGCGGACCCGTCCTACGCGGCTCAGCTTCGCGACATGCGAACGCGTTTCGCACAGCTTAAAGCGGAAGCGAAGTAGCAAGCGGGCAATCGAGGTTTTCTTATTGTCATCTGCGGCAAAACTTCGCTGACGTTGCAATAGCGTTTTTCGCCAAGACCAGATCGGACGTTGCTTTCGGAGACAATTTTTGAGTGCTTCCGAGAGCACCGCGGTCTTCGGTGGCCGGGTTAGCGGTCAGTTTGAGTGGCGTACAACTTAATCAATCTTCGAAAGGTTGATTAAAACGAAGTTGTTTGCGATAGATGCACGGCGACGCCGCTTGCGTTAGCTTTTTGGAGTTTCCGGTCGGCAAAGAAATGGTCGAACTTGATTGGCGGACCTTGACTATCTGTGGCTGCGTGAGAATGGCATCGTTCTGCTGTCGGGAGATCAAGGTTCATCATTCCGGAGCCTGCTTTCGCCGAATTTCAAGCGAACCTGCTTGATTCGATCAAGTGACTGGCGATCCGCTGGTACCGCTCGGAACTGATCGACGTGTTCGCTGGGGCAATGAGTCGGACAACGTTAGGGGTTACGCAGTTTCGGGGATTCCCGGAGGACTCTTTGGTGGCACTATAGTCCTGTTTCTTGTCGCGATCGTCATGGTTTCTGAAACATTGGTGATCTAAATTATTTCCTTGTTGGCACTTTTGTTGACGGAAACAGGATCGTGATCGTGGGATCGTTGGCAACCTAATCCAGTCGCTGATTCACTCGGCTACCACACTCTTCTGTAGACTTCTCTGTCATTCACTCACTTTGCATAGGACACCGCGGCATGTCGAACTCAGCAAACCTTCAAAAAACTTTCGAGCTTGCCGTCGAGCGATATGAATCGCTTGGCG
This sequence comes from Rubripirellula reticaptiva, assembly GCF_007860175.1. Taxonomy (NCBI): domain Bacteria; kingdom Pseudomonadati; phylum Planctomycetota; class Planctomycetia; order Pirellulales; family Pirellulaceae; genus Rubripirellula; species Rubripirellula reticaptiva. Next base: position 738,760 of record NZ_SJPX01000003.1, read on the forward strand.
TGAACGTTCAACACGCTTTAGATCGACTGCGCGACGTTGCGATTTCGGTCCACTGCTGGCAAGGCGACGACGTTGTCGGATTCGAAGGTAGCGATGGTGCACTTGGCAACGGGCTTGCCGTTACCGGCAATTATCCCGGACGCGCTCGGACACCTTGTGAACTTCGCAGTGATTTGGAACTTGCCTATTCGCTGATTCCCGGCAAGCACCGGTTGAACTTGCACGCGTTGTACGGCGAATTTGATGGGCCGGTTGATCGCGACGCGATTGGCGTCGAACACTTTCAAGGTTGGATCGACTGGGGACGCAGCCAAGGTGTCAATCTAGACTTTAACCCGAGTTATTTTTCGCACGAAAAAGCAAGCGACGGATTCACCCTGGCTCATTCGGATTCTGGCATTCGCCAGTTCTGGATCGATCACGGCATTGCCTGTCGCAAGATCGCAGCGGCAATGGGTGCGGCGCAAGGCAACGCATGTGTCAACAATTTCTGGGTACCGGACGGTTGGAAAGACTCACCTGCCAGCCGCAAGGATCCGCGAGAACGGCTCGCTGCATCGCTTGACGAGATCTTTGCCGAGAAGCTTGACGCCGCTCACACATTGGACGCCGTCGAGTGCAAGTTGTTTGGGATTGGCAGTGAAAGTTATGTCGTAGGGTCGCATGAGTTCTACATGGGCTATGCGATCTCGCGAAACAAAGTGCTTTGTCTCGACGCGGGGCACTTTCATCCGACCGAAGTGATCTCGGACAAAATTTCATCGGTGATGATGTACGTTCCCGAGTTACTTTTGCACGTTAGTCGCGGCGTTCGCTGGGATAGTGACCACGTAGTGACTTATACGGACGAATTGCAATCGATCATGCAAGAGATCGTTCGCGGCGACTATTTGGATCGCGTCCACATCGGACTCGACTTCTTTGACGCCAGTATCAATCGAGTGGCAGCGTGGGCAATTGGAACTCGTAACGCGTTGAAGGCTGTCTTGGCTGCACTTCTAGAGCCGACCGAAACCTTGCAACAACTTGAACGTGATGGTGACTACACCGGACGCTTAGCGCTGCTTGAAGAGCAAAAGATGATGCCGCTAGGCGCAGTCTGGGATTACTACTGTCAATCGGCTGGTGTGCCGGTCGGTGCCGAGTGGCTGGACAAAGTGCGTGCCTATGAAGCGGCCGTGCAGTCGCAGCGTTCATGCGAGGTCGGTGCGGTGGTTGGATAGATCGGCGTCGTTGACTATGCGGAAGTCGTGCTGGCAAGTGAATCACTTGCGTCAAAACAAAACTCTTAGGTACCGGAACGAACATTCATGAGTGAAGACAATTCAAATTCAGGCGGAGAGTTTGAACGCGAGCCAGTTCCCGATTCTGCGTTGCTTGGATCGGGGAAGTTCTGGGGCATGTACGCGGGAGAACACGCCGCAGGCACCGAGTTCATGATTGGGCCGTTGTTTTTAGCGGCTGGCGCTAGTTTACAGGACCTGATCCTGGGCTTGTTGCTTGGCAACTTCCTAGCGGTTTTGACATGGCGATTCTTGGTCACTCCGATCGCGATGGCGAAACGGATGACACTGTATTACCAACTCGAACGGATTGCCGGTGGATCACTGGTCAAGTTCTATAACTTAGTCAACGGTTTGCTGTTCTGTTTTCTTGCCGGTGCGATGGTCACCGTTTCTGCATCAGCAGTGGGCGTTCCGTTCGGCATTACGTTCGACGTGCCCGACGCAATGTTTGGTCTAAGCAATCTTTCGTTCACGGCTTTGGTTGCCATCGTCGGCGTGGTGATTGCGTTGGTCGCTGCAGGTGGCTATGAACGGGTTGCCCGATTCGCCAATATCGCTGCCCCGTGGATGATCGCGGTGTTTGCCGCTTGTGGAATCGTGTCGCTTGCTCAAATGGACGCGACTAACATGGCGGTTCTTTCGGAAGGCAAGTTTTGGACCGACGCGATCGCATTTGTGCAAGAAAAGAACGGGCCACAGACCTTTGGTTTTTGGCAGATTGTGGTGTTTGCTTGGTTATGTAACGGAGCGATGCACTTTGGGATGGCCGACCTTTCGATCTTTCGATTCGCGCGCAGCAAAGCGTCCGGATGGGCGCCGTCAATTGGAATGTTTCTAGGACACTACATGGCCTGGATCGCAGCCGCATTGTTGCTTGCCGCACTGATCAAGATTCAGCCGTCGCTTGCACTTGGTGCCGACGGGAAAGTAGTCGCTAACCCAGGACTACTTGCGTTCGAGTCGCTCGGTTGGGCGGGAATCATCTGCGTTGTGATCGCCGGTTGGACGACTGCCAACCCAACGATCTATCGCGCGGGTCTTGCCTTCCAAGGTGTGATCCCCAACAGTTCGCGAACGGCGATGACACTTGTAGCCGGCGCGGTCGCGACGATCGCAGGCGCTTTTCCGAATCTATCGGCCCAGTTACTTGGATTCGTTGGGCTGTACGGAACTGTGCTCGGGCCAATGGGCGCAGTGATTTTTGTTGACTTCTATCTGATGAAGAAGTTTGGCTTGAAAGATGAGTACGCGATGCACAGTGGAGTGACGGCTAACGTCGCTGTGCTGGTGGCTTGGTTGCTGCCGGTCGCAGTGGGGCTCTATTTGATCTTTGCACAAGGATTGTTTGCCGCTTACGCGGTGATCCCATGCTGGATTACCTGTGGCGTGATTTACCTTGTGCTTAGCAAGGTCACGCAAAATTCTATCGCAACCAACGAAGGACTTACCCAATGAACATGCCTGCAAAACTAGTTTCGCTTGTTTCGCTTGGTGCGGTGATGATTCCGTGTGTCCTCTACTTTGCTGACGCGATCAGTTTGGACACGGTGAAGTGGACAGCGCTCGCTGGAACGATCGGTTGGTTCTTGGCAACACCGTTGTGGATGAGCCGTGAATTGCCAATTGATTCAAAAGAAGTCGAAATTTGACGACTCGTTTTCTGACTCAGCACGATCCCCCGCCTGCGAAAAACCACCCTCAACTTCTCACCATGACAAAACTGAATTTCTTCGCCACTTTGTTCCTCGGCATTTTCGTAGCCTGCACAACGACTGCGGTCATTGCACTTGAACCAGTGCATTTGCGATGTGAATACATTGACAACCCACATGGGATCGATACAGTCCATCCGCGCCTAAGTTGGAAGGTGTCGTCGGACGAGCGGGGCGACTCACAGGTTGCGTACCAGATATTGGTTGCGTCATCGGCGGCAAGTCTGGCAAACGGTGAAGGAGATCTTTGGGATTCTGGAAAAGTTAATTCCGATCAGACTCTGTTCGTTCAGTACCAAGGAAAGCCGCTGAGGAGCGGCCAGCAGTGCTTTTGGCAAGTGAAGGTTTGGAACACGGAATCCGATGATCCAGTCGCCAGCGAAGCTGCATCTTGGTCGATGGGATTGTTGAACGAGACCGACTGGACAGCGAGGTACATCAGTTACCACGACGAAACGCCGGTCTATCGCGATACCACAACGCTGCAACTGCCGGCGGCGCGTCAGTACCGCAAAGAGTTTCGCGTGGAAAAGGAAATCAAGCGGGCGACTGTCTACGCCACAGCGCTGGGGATCTACGAATTGCACATCAACGGTAGCACCGTCGGTGACGCCTACTTTGCACCGGGTTGGACGGACTATCGCCAACGCGCGTACTACAACACTTACGACGTGACCGAGATGATGCGGTCAGGTGAGAACGCAATCGGGGCGTGGGTTGCCGATGGTTGGTACAGCGGCTATGTCGGGTTCGGTTTGCTGACCGGAATGAGCACCGAAAAAACTGGCCGGGCGGCTTACGGAAAAACGCCGGCGCTGATGGCGCAGTTGGAAGTCGAATACTCCGACGGTTCCAAACAAATCGTCGGCACCGACAAGAGCTGGAAAGTAACGGGCAACGGGCCGATCCAAGAAGCCGATTTGTTGATGGGTGAAGCTTACGATGCCCGCAACGAGATGCCGGGTTGGTCGCAGCATGGTTTCGATGACGCGGCTTGGGACAGTGCGGTCTTTGCCGAAGACAATGGCAACCCGGTCGCCGATTTTTATCAGTTTCGCAACCCCGACGGTGAGCGAAAGAATGTCGCGATTGTCGGTGAAGAATACGAACTCGGTTTCAAGCGTCCGAAACTGGAAGCCTTTCCGGGACTGCCCGTTCGAATCACTCAGGAGATGCCGGCTAAGTCCGTTACCGAGCGAGAACCTGGCACGTACATCTTCAACCTCGGACAAAACTTTGCCGGGAACATTCGTTTGAAAGTCACGGGACCGGCCGGGCAGCAAATCAGAATCCGTTATGCAGAAATGCTGCATCCCGACGGGCGAATGATGACCGAGAATCTCCGTAAAGCACGCGCTACCGATTTCTATACTTGTAAAGGTGATCCGGCCGGCGAGGTCTACCAGCCTCGATTTACTTTCCACGGTTTCCAGTTCGTCGAGCTGTCGAACTTTCCGGGAACACCGACGCTCGACACGGTGACCGGTTTGGTCATGCATAGTGACACGCCGATGACTAGCACGTTCCAGTGCAGCGACCCGATGGTCAACCAACTTTTTAAGAATGTCGTCTGGACCCAGCGGGCCAACTTCCTGGACTTGCCGACCGATTGTCCACAGCGTGATGAACGTATGGGATGGACTGGCGATGCGCAGGCTTACGTGGCAACGGCTGCCTACAACGCGGACATCGGTGCGTTCTACACAAAGTGGTTGCGCGAATTGATGGAGTCACAGCGACCAAGCGGCGCGTTCCCAGGCTACGCGCCGTACCCGTTTCAGCACGGTTGGGATTTTGGCACCGCCTGGGCCGATGCGGGCGTGATTTGTCCTTGGACGATCTGGCAGTTCTACGGTGACACTCAAGTCATCGACGACTGCTGGGAACCGATGACTCGATTCATGGGCTGGCGAAAACGAACCAGCGTGGATGACCTTGGCGTTACTCACGGCAACGCTTGGGGCGATTGGTTAGCACAAGGAGCCGAGACGCCGCTCGACTATATCGACAGCGTTTACTTTGCGATCTCGGCCAAGATGATGGCTGAAATGGCGGAGGCGACTGGCCGAGTCGCGGAAGCCGATCAGTATCGGAAGCAGTTCGAAGCGACTCGCGCTGCGTTTCAAATGAAGTACGTTAGCGTCGATGGTAGTGTGAACATCAAAACGCAAACCGCGCAAGCCTTGGCGTTATTCGCTGACCTGGTTCCGGCGGACCAGCGCGAAAACACGGGACGTCACCTGGCATCGATGCTGGCCGACAATGGCAATCATATGGCGACGGGGTTCTTAGGAACACGGCCTCTGTTGCCTGTGCTGTCGGCATCCGGGCAACACGACTTAGCGGTCTTCTTGATCCAGTCTCGCGAGTTTCCGTCGTGGGGATACGAGATCGCGAACGGCGCGACCACGATTTGGGAACGCTGGGACAGCTATACCAAAGAAGACGCCTTCGGACGGCACAATGCGGCAATGAACTCATTCTCGCACTACGCTTTCGGTGCCGTTTGCGAATGGATGTTCGCGACGCTTGCGGGGATCCAGTCCGACGGCCCAGGCTTTAAGAAGATCATCATTCGCCCAAGTCCGCCGTCGCCCGAAAGCAACGCGATGCACGACTCCATCGACTGGGTGAAAGCATCTTATGACTCGATTCGCGGAACGATCCGCAGCGACTGGAAAATCGAACAAGGCAAGTTTTACCTGCGAGTTTCGATTCCGGCAAACTCGACGGCGACGGTCTACTTGCCGACCAGTAAAGCTTCGAGCATTACCGAAAACGGAAAGGCGTTGGCCGGACATGCCAATGTCAAGTTGGTAAGTCAGCAGTTGGATGTGGCGGTATTGTCCGTCGAATCCGGCGACTATCAGTTCGCAGCCGACAGTGGAGTCATGCCTGCGGATGTGCCGTTGAAGACTTCGAAGCCAATGGACATGTCGATCAATCCTGATCAGATCGACCTAGCCGGGGCCACCAAGCTTGCGACCTGGGACTTCTCGAATGCGACCGACGTTGCGAAGTGGAAGGACCAGAAGAGTGTGGAAATCCGCAGTCGCGGCGGCAAGGTGTTCGTGGCTGCAACGGGCGATGACTCGCAGATGTCAGTGCGTTTGGATCGTCCCGCGGCTGGCAAACTTGCGATCGTGTTGCGGGCGATGCCGGCTAGCGGCGCGACAAGTCAATTCTTTTGGTCGTCACCCGGTCGAGGATTCAATGGACAGCAGCAATCGAAACGGCGGCTCGCGAAATCCGATCAAATCAACGAGTACGTATTCAAGATCCAAGGCAACGATCCAATTCAAGGCATTCGATTTGATCCGTTTGCAACTTACGATCAACATGCCGACGCTGGTGAAATGGAGATCGAGTCGATTTCCGTCTATCAATTAGCGGATTGATCTGAGAACGGCAGACGGCAGTCTCATTGACTCGCGGTCCAACTGCCTCGCCCCACCTACCGAGTGAATTTCATGCGATTGAACCAAACGTTTCTGTATTTGTTGATGGGTGGTTTGTTTGTGAGCGGTTTGCTCGGGCAAGGGCTCGCGGCGGCCGAGGAGAACCTGCGACAACCTAATGTTGTGTTCATCCTGGCGGATGATCTTGGTTGGTCTGACACGACACTGTTTGGCACGACGAAGTTCTACAAGACGCCGAATGTCGAGCGTCTGGCAAAGCGAGGCATGACGTTCACGCGTGCGTATTCGTCCAGCCCACTTTGTTCTCCGACACGTGCAAGTGTGCTAACGGGACTGAGTCCGGCGCGGCATGGAATCACGTCGCCAACATGTCACTTGCCCAAGGTGGTGCTGGAGCCGGTTGTCAGTCGCTCGGCGGCCCCGAATCAGAAGGCAACCATTCCGGAATCGGTAACGCGATTGGACACCGACTACTACACGTTGGCCGAAATGTTCAAGGACAACGGATACGCAACCGGTCACTTTGGGAAATGGCACCTGGGGCCCGAACCTTACTCGCCGCTGCAGCATGGCTTCGATGTGGACGTGCCACACTTTGCAGGTCCGGGACCTGCCGGAAGCTACGTCGCGCCTTGGAAGTTCAAAGACTTTGACCATGATCCAAACATTCCCGATGAACACATCGAGGATCGGATGGCGAAGGAAGCGACGCGGTTCATGGAGCAACGCGCCGACGCGCCGTTCTTTCTGAATTACTGGATGTTCAGCGTTCATGCACCGTTTGATGCCAAACAGAATTTGATCGACCAGTATCGCAAAGTCGTCGATCCAAGTGATCCACAGCGCAGCCCGACGTACGCAGCGATGATCGAAAGCATGGACGATGCGATTGGAACGTTGTTGGACACAATCGATCGGCTAGGCATCGCGGACAACACGATCATTGTGTTTGCGTCGGACAATGGCGGCAACATGTACAACGAAGTCGACGGGACCACCGCAACCAGTAACGCACCGCTGAAGGGCGGCAAGGCGACGATGTATGAAGGCGGCGTGCGTGGTCCGGCGATCGTGATTCAGCCAGGTGTCGTGAAGCCTGAGACGCATAGCGACGCGATCATCCAGAGCATCGACTTTTATCCGACTCTGCTCGAGATGCTCGCGATCGCTCCGCAGCCAGAACAATCATTCGACGGCATCAGCCTCGTTCCAGCACTGCAGGGCGGCAAGCTATCACGCGAAGCGATCTTCACGTTCTTTCCTCACTCCCCTGGCATTCCAGACTGGCTACCGCCCGCGGTCAGTGCTCATCAAGGCGATTGGAAATTGATTCGGATCTTTCACGGTGGTCAGGACGGCGCTCATCGTCACAAGCTCTTCAATCTTCACGACGATATTGGTGAACGCAATGATCTTGCTGAAAAGTACCCTGATCGAGTTCAGCAAATGGACGCTTTGATCCAGCAACACTTGGAAGACGCAAACGCTGTCTGTCCGCTGGCGAACCCCAATTTTGATCCTGCAAAGTACGACATCACCCAAGAAGGTAAAGCGTCGCTGAAGGGTGGCGCCAAAGAAGCAAAGACGCCGCATGCGCGACCGGCCGGAAAACCAGTTGCGGGTTGGCAACCGAGCGGTACTTGTAAGCTTTCGCTCGTTGCAGGCGGTCTGCAAGTTCAAAGCGATGGTAACGATCCCCACTTCAGCTATCAGCTTTCGGAACCAGTCGTGGGTGCGAAATTGTGGTTGAAGATTCGGATGAAGTCCGACTCGGCTGGACAAGGTCAGGTGTTTTGGAAAAGTAATGACGCTCCCTATGCCGCCGAGCGTAGCACGTTCTTTGATGTCTACCATGATGGCAAATTACACGACTATGAAGTTCAAATCTCGCCCACTGGATCGACTCAGGGAATCCGTTTGGATCCGTCGCGAAGTCGTGGCACGATCGAGATTTTGCAAATGCAGCTGACCACCGAGAACGACGAACTCGTCAAGCAGTGGAGCTTCAATTGATTCGGTTGCTTTGGCAGATGTCGACGTTGTTGTTGATTGCCGCACCGGTGTTTGGTGGCGATCGCAGGCCGAATGTGATCGTGATTTTCACGGACGATCACGGCTATGCGGACTTGGGATGTCAAGAAGTCTTTGAAGACGTCAAGACGCCGCACTTGGATGCGTTGGCCAGCGGCGGCGCAAGGATGACGGATGGTTATTGCACCGCGCCTCAGTGCGTGCCTTCGCGCGGCGGTTTAATCAGCGGCCAGTATCAAACCAAGTGGGGTTTGGAATCGAACCCGCAATTTCAAGACCGCAGCGTCATGGAACGGTTTGCCGAATTGAAGACCATTCCCGAGCGTCTTCAGGGTGCGGGTTACAAAACCGGGATGGCCGGCAAATGGCATTTGGGGCCAAACACGGCTGGCGCGATCGCCAAGCACGGCTTTGACAAAGTGTTTTTTAAACACAGCAATGCTGATGGGCACTGGAACATGAATCTGCGCGGTGAAGATGTTCCGCCCCAAGTTCAAAAGGGGGGTGGATATCATCTTGATCTTGTTTCCTCGTTTGCGTGCTCGTTCATTGAGCGATTCCAAGACGAGCCGTTCTTTTTATTTCTCGCCTATCGAGCACCGCATGTTCCGCTGGATGCTCCGCAGCGTTACTTGAACCGGTTTCCTGGTGAAATGCCACAGCGGCGACGGCAAGCGCTTGCGATGTTATCGGCAGTTGACGACGGAGTTGGCAGCATCGTGGCAAAACTTGCCGAGCATGATTTGGATCAGGACACGTTGATCTTTGTGATCGGTGACAATGGTGCGCCGCTGAAAATGCACAAGCTCGACGCGCCCGGTGGTGGGCCGGGCTGGGATGGATCACTTAACGATCCCATGAACGGCGAAAAAGGATTGCTTACCGAGGGCGGGATTCGCGTGCCCTTTGTCGTTCATTGGAACGGAACGATTCCGGCTGGACAAGTTTACTCGCATCCTGTTACGTCGCTGGACGTCGGCGCAACGGCGTGTGCATTGGCCGGTTTGCCGGACGATCCGGAGCTCGACGGTGTTAGTTTATTGCCTTATCTGTCGGGGCAAACCGACGGCATTCCACACGGCACTCTTTATTGGCGCTGGCTAGGCCAGTCAGCGATTCGCAAAGGGAAGTGGAAGTACCTGCGAAGCGACCAACGCGAGTTCCTGTTCGATTTGGAAAATGATGTCGAGGAAACCAACAATCTGATCGAGGACCGTCCTGACGTTGCTCGGTCGTTGGTGAAGGAGCTGACAACGTGGGCTGCGACCCAATCACCACCGGGAATCGGGGCGATGAAGTCTGAGGCGATGAGTCGTCAGGCGAGTACGTTTCTGGACTGGTACATGGAAGACAAACAGACGATCACAGACGTCGAAGTTCATACAAAGGTCGAAGTAGAGTGATGCAGAGATTTTGTAACTGGGGAATTTGTCAACTGAGCCTTTTGTGCGTGATGATGTCTGCTGCGACAGGATTTGCTGCCGATCGTCCCAACGTTCTATTCGTACTGACGGAAGACCAGGGCGCTCACTTGAGTCTGCTGGACACGCCAGGCTTGAAGACGCCCAACATCGATTCGCTGGCCAAATCCGGCGTCTACTTTTCCAATGCGTTTGTCGTCTACCCGGTATGTTCGGCGTCAAAGTCCGCGATCTATACCGGACTGCACAACCACACCAACGGTATCCTGAACAACACTCACAATTTTCATGTGCCGGCTAACAAAGTGACTGCGGCTCAACGTGGGCTGAAGCTTGCCCAGATCAATCGTGTTCGCGATCAGTATCAAACGTTGACCGAGATTCTCAATCAGGCCGGGTACTATCAGGGCGTGACACACAAGCTGCATGTGCTGCCAAACGAGAAGTTCCCGTATGACGAATTCCTTCACGGCAGTCGCAAGGAAATCCAAGACTTCATTAGCCATGCCGCTGAGCAACAGCAACCTTGGTTCTTGATGGTCAACATTCCGAATTCGCATCGTCCGTACCCGAACAGTGACAAGAACCCAATCCGAGTCGATCCGGCGATGGTAAAGCTGCCGGCCTATTTGCCGGATTCACCGGAAGTACGAAAGGATTGGGCCGAATACCTGGCAGGCGTCGAACAGGCTGACGCGTTGACGGGACAAGCGATCGAAGTGCTCGAACAATCGGGGCAGCGTGACAACACCATTGTGATTTTCATGAGCGACCATGGGCCGACGTTCCAGCACGGCAAGATGACGCTTTATGACCTCGGTTTGCGAGTCCCTTTGATCATCAGCGGTCATGGCGTATCACAAACCGGAACGAGTGAAGAACTCGTTAGCGAACTCGATCTGCTGCCAACTCTTTTGCAGTTGTGCGACGTTGATCACGAGTTCGATTACGCGTTGCACGGTAAATCGGTAGCCCCGCTGCTGACCGGCGAATCGAAACTGCCGAATTCCGAACATGTGTTTGCTGAGATTTCAAATCGCGGGCCGCTACCGAATGACGGAATGCAGGAACGCAGCGTCTTTGACGGACGTTGGAAGCTGATTTATCGCGAGAAGGTTGATACGGCATGGCGACAGGTCAATGCTGACTCACGTGAGTTCAAGATTTGGGGCAACCGAACTTACGCCGAAACAATTCGCTTAAAGGATGAGTTCCCGAGGCAATATCAGATCTTGGCTGAAATGGATCCTCAGAATCTCGGCGCCGTCGTGCCAAAGCTTGAATTGTACGACTTGCAGTCCGATCCTGACGAAATGACGAACTTGGCGAATGACGCTGAACACCAGGACCAGCAGGGTCGTCTGATGACAGTGCTGCGGGATTGGGTACAACGAACCAACGATCCTGCGGTGAGTCCTTAACTTGAAAATCAACCTGTTTTGTTTCAGCATCGTATTATCGCTCTTGGTCTGTTTGGGGGCGTTGCAGTCGGTTGCAGCGGAGCGGCCGAATATCGTTTTGATTGTCGCTGACGACGTCGGGTATTCGGATATCGGCTGCTATGGCGGCGAGATCGAGACGCCGAACTTAGATCGTCTGGCTGCCGAAGGCATTCGATTCAGTGAGTTCCACGTCAATCCGATGTGCGTTGTCACTCGGACTAGTCTGCTGAGCGGCCACACCCACTCGCAATCCGACAACTATCGTCGATCGCTCCCGTTTCCTCGATTGATTCGCGAAGCAGGTTACGCCACCTCGATCTCGGGCAAGTGGCATCAGCCGGGCAATCCGCTCGATTCGGGATTTGATTCGTTTTATGGTTTTCTCAATGGAGCGATCGACAGCTGGACTGGTTTTGAGGGTCGCAAACCGGCCATCCAAACGGGCCGTCAACCACCGCAGCCTGTTCCGCCGGGCTGGTACAGTTCGGATGCGTTCACTGATGACGCGATCGAGCAAATCGCTGCTGCGAAAAACGAAGGAAAACCGTTTTTTACCTACCTAGCTTTCAACGCGCCGCACAGTCCGCTGCATGCGCCGCGCGAAAACGTTGAAAAGTACTACGGACGCTATATGGCCGGCTGGGAATCTTTGCGGAACGAGCGTTTCAAACGTATGAAAGCGATGGGCTTGATCGATGATCGATACGTCATGTCGCAGCCGGATGCCGAAGTGCGTCGCTGGGACGAACTGCCAGCTTCGATCCAGCAGCAAGAGAGCCGTCGTATGGCAGCGTACGCGGGAATGCTTGATCGCCTCGACTGGAACGTGGGGCGATTGCTGACGTACCTGGATGAACAGCATCTTGCCGAAAATACCATCGTGATTTTCATGGCGGACAACGGCGGAGCGTACAGCAACGGTGATATCCGCACGTACGATCAACAGGTTCCTTGGCAAGCTGGTTCTAATCCGTTCGTTTCCAACGGTTGGGGATATCTGAAGAACACGCCGTTCCGATGGTACAAATCGTGTGCGCAAGAGGGCGGCGTTTCGGTGCCAATGATTGTGCGCTGGCCCAGCAAGTTGGCCGATCAAGCGGGCAGCCTTCGTGGTCAGCGTCTGCACGTCACGGATTTGTATCCAACGTTTCTTGAACTCGCAAACTCATCGTACCCGAACGGTGACGACGGTCGCTCGATTGAACCGCTCTATGGAAATTCGTTTTTGCCGTTGCTGAGTGATCCGTCGCTCGATCACTTGGCAATCCACGACGAGATTTTTTGGTGCTTCAATCAAACGGGCAAGGGACTAGTCAAGGGAGACTGGAAGATTTCAAGCATCAGCGACGGTCCTTGGCGTTTGTACAACGTCAAGGACGATCCGGCCGAATCAAATGACTTAGCGAGTGCGCAACCGGACGTCGTCACCCGAATGAGTAGCCATTGGTACAAATTTGCTGTGGATCGGACCGCGATGGACCAGTCGTGGCGTGCGCCGTTGAAACCGTATCAAGAAGGCTGGGGCTTCCATCGTATCCGTATGGTGATGCCAGGGTTCGTGCGTGCCGTGCCGGCGTCGTCGGCAATGAGTGTGGATGTGGACACTGACTTGACTTTCTATTTTTCGAAGCCTATTGGTTTTGCCAACTCGACCGGCAAAAGTATTCGGCTCTACGAAGCGAGTGACGTCGCCACTGTCGTCTGGCAGGCTGATCCAGAATCTGGACATCCAGCCGAAGGAACGATGCAGATCACGTTCAACGATCTGCCCAAACTGAAACCGGATACGACCTACTTTGCACTTGCCGACGCAGGATGGATTAAGATCGGTGGAAAACCTGTAGGCCCGCTGAACGACGGTGCTTATTGGTATCGATTCCGAACCGGATCGGACGAGCATGTACGCCGAGCTGACGACTCAAATCGTTGAAGCGGATCGTTGATCGTGCTATTTCGACGAAGCCATCGGTTGGCTGCGTTTGCAAAAGATCACACACTGGACGCATGAGCAAATGAGATCAAGCCACTCAAGAAATTCGATATCGATTTTGGTCCTGGCCGTTTCGATTGGCATGATGTTGGCCAGTCACGTGTCTGCTCAGCGGCCAAATTTTCTTGTCATCATCGCCGACGATTTAGGCTACTCAGACGTTGGTTGCTATGGCAGCGAAATTGCGACTCCGAACTTGGATGGTTTGGCGGCGGGCGGTTTGAAGTTCACACAGTTCTACAACACCGCACGATGCTGGCCGACACGTTCGGCTCTTTTGACGGGGTATTACCCGCAACAAATTCGCAGGGATGGGATGCCCGGTGCGCCGAGTGGTTTTGGTGGATCTGGGAAACGTCCTGCTTGGGCACAAACGATTGCCGATTATTTACGACCAGCCGGCTACCGCAGTTATCACTCGGGCAAGTGGCATGTCGACGGCAAACCAACCGACAACGGATTTGACCTTTCGGATGAAGCGACACGTAGCCATGGTTTCTTTGATTCGATCAAGCGAGAGGACCGTGATCCAGATTTTTATCGCACAACGGCGACCGCGGATCACGCGATTGAGTGCTTACAGCAACACGCGGCGGAGTTCGCTGACCAACCGTTCTTTCAATACGTCGCCTTTCATGCTCCCCATTTTCCGTTGCACGCACTGCCCGAAGACATCGAACGCTATCGCGATCGTTACGTCGACGGATGGGATGCGCTACGGGAAGAACGGCATAAGCGTCAGCAGGCTTTGGGGATTACCAGTGCCGAGCTTTCAAAGTTAGAAGAAGACGTCGGACCGCCATACGCGTTTCCTGACCAGATTGCGTTGCTTGGACCGGGCGAGATCAATCGGCCTTTGCCTTGGGGAAAACTGACTCAGCAGCAGCAGCGTTTTCAGGCGACGAAGATGGCGATCCATGCGGCGATGATTGACCGAATGGATCAGGAGATTGGGCGCATTGTTGAACAGCTTCGCTCGATGAGTGCCTTCGAGGACACGTTGATCTTGTTTCTGTCGGACAACGGCGCAAGTGCGGAGATGATGGTGCGTGGCGAGGGCCATGATCCATCGGCCGCGCCCGGATCGGCCGCGACGTACTTGTGTTTGGGACCAGGGTTTTCGAGCGCCGCGAACACACCGTTTCGCCGACACAAAACTTGGGTGCACGAAGGTGGGATCTCGACACCGCTGATCGCCCACTGGCCCAAGCGTATCAGTGCCCGAAACGAGCTGCGTTGGACGATCGGTCACGTGATCGACATCGCGCCAACGATCCTGGATTTTGCGGGTGTCGAGCCTGCCAGCAGCAGTGTGCCAGCGATGATCGGCAAGAGTTTGGCGCCAGTACTGTTGAAGGGCGATGTCGCGCTGAATGACGAAATCTGGTTCTACCACGAAGGCAATCGGGCTTTGCGGCAAGGCGATTGGAAGATCGTGCATGGCAATGTCGCACGCGATTTCCCGTGGGGGCGATCCAAGGCGGCGGCCAACGAAACGGACCAAGCGGAATGGTCACTCTATGATCTATCCACCGATCGCGCCGAACAGAACGATGTCGCCTCCGACCATCCCGAAATTGTCGCGGCGATGCAGTCGCGTTGGTTGGAACTGCGGGATCAGTTCCTGCGAGATTCGGCGAGTGCCCTCCTGCCGTCGACGGACTGAAACTCTAAGGTAATGGCACCGAAGTTTGTCATTTAGCCATTTGAAAAGGATAATTCAGCGAATGATGTTTTCCGCTGTTGGACAATTGAACCAGACACTCCGCTTTTGCATTGCCGTTCTGTTGGCAAGCTTACTGGCGATCGCGATGTCGATGCCGGGTTATGCCCAGCAACCTTGGACTCAGTTCCGCGGTCCAGACGGTTCTGGCATTAGCGAAAACTCGAACGTGGAATTGCAAATCGATCCGCTCAACGGAGCGGCCTGGCGAACCGAGACACTCGGTCATGGCTGGTCGTCACCCGTCACCGATGGAAATATCGTGTGGATGACGGCGGCGAAAGTGACTCTGGCAACCGCCGAACAAAAGAAGCAGGCGCTTGCCGATGTTCAGCTCGCTGACATGAAGGACGTTGCTGGTTCCGTTGAACTGTTGGCAATTGCGTTAGATGCTAAGACAGGAAAGACTTTGCACGTCATCGAGTTGGGCCAGGTCGCCGAACCAAAACCGATTCATCCGATGAACGGCTATGCTTCGCCCACACCGGCGATCGATGGTGACCGGGTAGTCGTGCATTTCGGTCAGTACGGCACTTGGTGTTTGGATTTGCAAAGCGGCGATGTCCTTTGGCAACGGACTTTTGTCGTCGACGATAGTGTCGGGCCTGGCAGCAGCCCGGTGATTCACCAAGGCAACGTGATTTTGACGTGCGACGGAATGGATAAGCAATTCGTTGTCGCGGTTTCCTTGGCAACCGGCGAAACCATTTGGAAAACCGACCGACCGACCATTGACGCGTCGAACGAAGAATATCGTAAATCTTACTCGACACCGTTGCTGATCCAGGTAGACGGAAAAACGCAGGCTGTGATTCCATGCGCCCAGTGGTGCGTCGCCTACGATCCACAAACTGGCCAAGAACTATGGCGGGTGGATCATGGCAACGGATTCAGCGTGACGCCGATGCCTTCGTTTGCGGGTGGGAAATTGATCTTCTCGACCGGATTCATGAAGGCAGAATTGATTGCCGTTGATCCGCACAGGCGCGGAGACGTGACCGGATCGCACGTGACTTGGCGAGCCAGCAAGGGTGGTTCGCGGATGTCGAGTATGGTGACCGACGAGTCGCGGATCTATTCGATTAGCGATGACGGAATCTTGACCGCATTACGACTCTCGGATGGACAGACACTCTACCGTGAACGTTTGGGTGGCAAATACTCAGCGTCGCCATTCCGTGTCCAAAATCGCATCGTGTTGGCGAACCATGATGGTGAGTTTACCGTTTTCCGCACTGGTGACAAATTCGAAGAACTAGCAAAGTACGAATTCGACGAACAGGTCATGGCAAGTCCTTGTGTGATCGACAATGGCTTGCTGATCCGCACGGCGTCGGCCGTTTATCGGTTCGAACCACACGCGCGAATCAATAAATAGCGAGTGAGGGAAACTCTGTGATCGTTGTCGTGTCGCTCTTGAAGAACTACTTACACTGAATGTTGAACCTCATTTCACCTATGAATTTACCGCAAGATCGATTTTGTTTTTTGCTCGGACTTTTTGCGGCGGTCTCGCTTCACTTTGCGATCGAAGCACCCGCACAGAACCCGGGCACACCTTGGCCGGCTACCGATGCGCTATCGCGATCGATGCCAGCATCTTCGGACGTTTCGCGAACGCGACCGGACCGGTTTGTCGGCATCTTCTATTTCCTGTGGCACGACCGAAACAGTTCGGTGCTTCCCAACGATCTGTCCAAGATTCTGCCGCAGGATCCGGACTTGTTACAGAAACCTAAGTCGCCACTGTGGGGACGTCGAGGTCCATACTACTGGGGACAACCGTTGTATGGTTACTACGACGCTCGGGATCCCTGGGTGTTGCGGCGGCATGCGAACCTGCTTGTCGACGCCGGTGTGGATACCGTGATTTTCGATGCGACGAATCGGCTGACCTACCCCGACGTTTACCTGAGTCTGTGTGAGGTGTGGTCGCGAATCCAACGGGAAGGCGGGCGGACACCGCGGATTTGCTTCATGGTGAACACAAAAGCGGGCGAGGCGGCGGATGAGATCTATCACGACTTGTACGAACCGGGCCGGTTCAGTGAGCTGTGGTTTCAGTGGCAAGGCAAACCGTTGTTGATTTGTGATCCGGCGAAAGCGAGCGAAGAAGTGAGCCAGTTCTTCACGCTCCGCAAAGCCCATTGGCCGTTCACGATGGAAGACACTCACAACGCGTGGCATTGGGAAGCGACTTACCCGCAGCCAATCAGCTACGACGATGACCCTGCCACGCCAGAACAGGTCAACGTGTCGGTCGCGCAAAATTTGCACGAGACCACGGGCAAGGTCGTCAACATGAGCGAGGGGACGGCGCGAGGGCGCAGTTTTCACGAAGGAAAGCAGAACATTACCGCGGACTCCGTGAACCACGGGAACAATTTTAACGAGCAATGGCAACGAGCTATCGAACTGGACCCGCCGTTTGTGATGATCACCGGTTGGAACGAATGGATCGCAGGCAAATTTAGTCGACCGGGCCTGCCGGTTGTCTTCGTCGATCAATTCGATCAGGAATTCAGCCGCGACATCGAACCCGTGCGCGGGTTGCACGGCGACAACTACTACTATCAGATGGTTTCCAACATTCGTCGGTACAAAGGCGCACCGCCCGTTCCCGCTGTGTCGGGCGTCAAGACAATCAAGCTTGATAGCGGGTATGACCAATGGAACCACGTCGAACCAGACTTCACCGATCATGCCTTCGACAACGACCATCGTGATTTCGGTCGCGGTGAGTTGCACTACACAAATACCAGCGGACGCAACGACATCACATTATGCAAAGTCGCTCGTGATGCGTCGAACGTCTACTTCTATGCCAAGACTCGGAATCCGCTGACGCCCCGCACCGATCCAAACTGGATGTGGTTGCTGATCGACGCTGACCAGGACGCAAAGACAGGTTGGGAAGGCTACGATTATGTCATCAACCGCAGCATCGATGGCAATCAAACGTGGCTTGAAAGGAACGTCGGCGGGTGGGCTTGGCAGCGAGTACAGCAAGTTGAGATCGCGGTCGCAGGCAACGAACTAATGTTGTCGGTTCCGCGTGACCTGTTGAGCTTGACGAACGCCGACTTCCCTCAGTTCGATTTCAAGTGGTGGGACAACTCGCGGAATCCGGGCGATATCATGGACGCCTATTTGCACGGCGACGTCGCACCAGACGCCCGCTTCAAATTTCGGTACTCGACTACAACAGGCGATTTGGAATAGCTGTCACCGGCCAAGAAGTGGGTGAAGACCTCGCTGAAACTGAAGTGGTCCTACCGCATTAACGGCGGGAGGTGAGCAATCGATTCCACTTGCTCTGGCGAGAGGCGAGTATCACCGTGTCTCTGATTTTGTTGACGTTCCTGACCGCCACGAATCATTAACTAGACCCATTGGATGAGACTCGCGTACGTCGTTCCGTTTAGCCTTTCCAATGTTGGAAAGGTGGATCAGGCGTTGTTTAGGTAATGATCGACGGCATCGGCGAGTGCATCGAGTGGGACTGGCTTGCGGAACACTTGATGGGCACCAAGTGAGTGCATTCGCAATTCGAGTCCGTGCTCGTTTAGCCCGGTCATGATCACGACTGGGATTCGAGATGTGTCGGGGTGTTGGCGAAGCTGCGCAAGAACTTCTTCGCCGGTCGTGTGCGGCATGTGCAAGTCCAACAGAATCATGACGGGGTTGAATTTGAATGCGAACTTGTAGCCTTCTTCGCCCTCATGCGCACGGACGACGTCATAGCCTCGCTGCTGGAGTTTCAGTTTCAGTCCGTGCAAGAACTCTGCGTCGTCATCAATGCACAAGACCCACGGGCGGTCTACTGGATACTCGGCTAGCCTGTGGGCGCCATGAGTATGCAATTGCTGTTCTTCACACTCGTCCAAGGCGATCAACGTAGCGATCGCCGACTCGGGCACCGTCGAGAAATCGGGCGAATCGAACTGGGGAGTGAACTTGTCGGAGTTGTCGTCAATCAGTAATAGGTTCATTGTTTGTCTGCCTTCGCTTAGATGTTGGCGGGTGATTGTGATGCGAGGCTGGACGCAATCGCAGATAGCATCGTTTGATTGATGTAGGGCTTGGTCAGAAAGAAGTGTGCCCCCGATTCTAGTGAAGTGTGTTTGTCGCCCGGACTGGCTGATGCGATCACCACGGGGATATCAGAGGTGCGTGGATCGGCTTTAAGTTTCGCCAAAGCTTTTAGCCCGTCCATCACTGGCATTCGAACATCCATCAGGATGGCGTCAGGTCGTAGGCTGACGGCTTTGTCGAACGCTTGGGCACCATTTGCTGCGATCGAAACCTCATAGCCATTGAAAGCGACGCGGAGTTGGGTTCCGTGCAGGATAGCTTCGTCGTCATCCACAACCAGAACATGCTTTTTAGCCGACACAAGATTCTCCTTGCACGATCACACTTGCATCACCGAACTGCGGCGTTCTCAAACTTGGGATTCTGGGTCCTTGATGTCTTAAATCTAGGCGTTGATGCATCATCGACATCGCTTCACGCAGATCAAATGATCCTTCGGAATGGAACCGAATGCATGGCATTGGCCCCTGCGGGCGGTTTCGATTGATTGATTCGATTTCTGAAGTAACGCGAGCGAGAAACTCCATCGATTCTGCGGGACTTGCTCTTAGGATCAATGTCCATTCAGACGGATTTGGATGCAGCAGCAAGTCAGGAGCGCGTACCAGGTAATTGAGCAGCAGTTTGATCTCTCGTTCGGTTTCGTCCGTTGCTTTTTCGTCAGCAGCCGAAATTAAAAAGATCGTGATTGGCCCGAACGCTTCGATAGCAAGAAGGCGTGCGAAGTATCGCTTGGCGACTTCGCCGGCGTCGTCGTAGGGAACGGTGAACGAGAACGTGCTTCCGGCGCCGACTTTACTGTCAAGTGAAAGGCATCCCAGGTTGAGGTCGACGAGTTCCTTTGCGATATTCAAACCTAGACCAACACCGTCAATGGACTGGTGCAAGCCCGTTTTGACTTGGCTGAATCGCTCGAAGATCCTCTTTTGCTGATCGGGTTCGATTCCTGGTCCGCAGTCCGTGACGGAAAATCGGCACTCGCGATTGGAATCACAGGTAGAGACTTCGATGGTGACTTCATCGCCGGTGGCCGAAAACTTGATCGCGTTGACAATCAAGTTGATCAAGGTTCGAGAGATCTTTTCGGCATCGCCGAACATGGTTTTTTGGGTCGGGTCTGGAATGTACTTTAGTTCGATTCCGCGAAGCGCCGCTCTTTGCCGAAGTCCTGCCAAAATCCGTTCAACGATTTCATTCGAGTCACAGCGATCTCGCTTGGCGGCCAATAGCCCTGATTCGTGCCGGCTGACGTCAAGCATGTCGTCAACCATATTATTGAGGTCGTCCACACGGTCTTCGATGACGCGAAGCATTCGGCATTGTTCCGGCGTGATTGGGCCGACCACTTCATCCGCAATAAGGTTAGCGTATTGCTTTACAACGCAAAGCGGAGTGCGGAATTCGTGTGAGACATTGTTAACGAATGATTGGGAAGAGTCGCACAACTTTTTGAGGTGAGCGTTTTTCTCGGCGAGCTCTTGGCCTTGTTGTTGGAGAGCCGATTTTTGACTTTGAACCGCTTCAACGAGTCTTTCGATTTCGTTGCGATGGAGTTGGCGTTGGATGCTTTGTTGCACACAGCGGTGAATGATCGGCAAATCCGCTTTGCACAGATAATTGTCCGCGCCCAGCGAAATCGCTTGAATGTACAAGTCTTCGGCGTCGCTGCCCGAAAGCGCAATGATGGCCGCTGAATGGCACTCTTTGCTGAGCCGAGTGATGGCGGACAATCCGAGCGAATCAGGGAGCCCGAGGTCGGTGATGATGACTTGAAATGGTTCGCGAGCGAACTGCTCAAGCCCTTCATTCAGCGTCATCGCATGGTGAACTTCGTAGTTCCCAGGCGATCGCGTGAGGGAGCGCCGTACGAGCATCGCGTCGCCGGCGTCATCTTCAATCGACAGGATTCGAGTTGGTTTGGTATTCATGGTTTGCCCCAGTTTGAGCGTGAACGCTCGTATCAAATCGCTTGCCCCAGCGCTTGATCATTCTTCGAAACCTAACCCGCAACTTCGATGGAGTACGGTTGAATACTATTCAAAACTTTGACTTATCCGATTGTTCCGGATCGGCATGTCGTCAATTCGGGTTGTCGGGCATACCGGTATAATCAGACGATTCGCTTGGAGCGATCGAAATAGCCGACCGTCGAGAACTGGTGGAAGCGATATTGACGAGCCAATTGCATCAAATCAGCTACTTACTTCTTTCACTGCTCAAAGCATTGAACACGCACGCACCCTACGTGACGCTTTGCCATTCGCCTATCAACGAAACTTATCGTCGACCTGTTTTGCGAGCCGGCTACGTTCACTCAGTGCTGATCGCGCTCCCGCTGCGAGTTGATCGTCAACTAGCCGATGCTGGAATTGAGCAAACTGCATCGCCAAGGACATCAAGTCGGGGTTGGATTCCCAATCCGGGTTCGCTCGATGCTGCCATTCGTCCATCGACTCGCTGTGGTGCGCCGTCCGCGATTGAGGTCGTCACGTAGCTGTTGAAGTCAGTCGAAGTAAATTGGTACTCCGGCGGAACACCTTGAGCAAGGTGCGCGATTGCTGCGGTCACAATGTCCCCGCCCCAACTGTCTTCCAACGTCATTGCGATGCCTAGCGAGACACACAAGTCGCGCGCCTGTTTGGCTCGAGTCAGACCGCCAAACTTACTGATCTTGATGTTCACAACGTCCATGGCTCCGTCCGCGGCACCCTTTAGGATTGCCGCCATCGAGTCGATCACTTCGTCCAAGACGAACGGCAGTGTCGTGTTGCGCCGGATACTCAGGCATTCTTCGTACGACATGCATGGTTGTTCGATGTAGACGTCCACATCCTTGACGGCATTGATCACCCGCATTGCTTCATGCATCAGCCATCCTGTGTTTGCGTCGGCAACCAACTTGTCGCCGGGTTCTAACACTTTTGCGGCAGCGTGAATCCGAGCAATGTCTTCGTCGGGATTCCCACCGACCTTCAATTGAAACCGTCGGTAGCCTTCGGCGCGATACTTGGCGACATTTTCCGCCATCTCTTCGGCTGGTCGCTGTGAAATGGCTCGGTACAGTGTTACGTCCGAACTGTAGCGACCGCCCATTAACTCACAAACTGGCAGCCCGGTCGTCTTGCCAAGGATGTCCCAACAAGCGATGTCGATTGCCGACTTCACGTACGGATGCCCTTTCAGTTGGCGATCCATTTTGTCGTTCAATACGAGCAATTGACGCGGATCGTCACCGATCAACGAGGGGGCAAGTTCTTCAATTCCCGTTCGCACGCCTCGAGCATAGGCAGGTAAGTAGACCGGTCCGAGCGGGCATACTTCGCCGTATCCGGTGACTCCAGCATCCGTCTGAATCTCGACGACCGTCGAGTCAAAAACGCCCACGCTCTTGCCTTCGGACCAACTGTACTTGCCCTCGTGTAGAGGCAAGTCAACTTGATAGACATTGATACGACTGATCTTCACGGATGGATTCCCTCGTCAAATTTCGCGAACAAATACGATCGAAGCCGAATGGCAGAGTCGTTTGAGCGAATATCTTACGCGACTTGAGCTTCCGCGAGGTGGTACCAAGCACATCTCGCCGTCGCGATTTGCCTCAAGACGACGAATTGCCACGTTTCGAGATCAGGTGACTGTCGTTTTACAATTTGTGAACGAATCGCCAAGCGTCGGGCTAGTTCGGCGGAGCATCAGCATGCTTCGGTAAGCTGGTTTGCGGGAGGTTCGTAGAACGCGAGGTCGCGGTGGTTGTGGGGCAACCCTTTTGTCAAATCGACTGGCAACAGGGGGTGAAGTTCGAGCAAACAGCGTTTGGTGCAAGATAGTTCGAGTATGCTCTAGCAACCGCAATGCCGAATGTCTCTTAGTTTTTCTGCGAACTCTCGTTTCATGCGTGTCAACGGCTCGCGTGTTTCGCAACATCCTTTCGTCGTAATCCGGAGAAGCCCTATCCATGAGGTCAACTTTACGCGGTCGATGTTCACTGTTGTTGTGTGTTGTCGGGACGATCACGATGGGATGCAACTCCACCAGTGTTCGTGCGGCGGAAGACGGAAAGTCTTCAATGCAGATGTTGGTCAGCACGCTGAGCAATGTTGACGACCCAAGTGTCTTGAACGCATTGTTACGAGGGATGCTTAAAGGATTGGAGGGGCGTCGGGACGTGGTCGCGCCTGGGAACTGGACACCGCTTGTTGCAAAACTAGATGCCAGTGGCGATGGGCGTACTCGCGAATTAGTGAGCCAGTTGTCGCAGATCTTTGGCGACGAAGCTGCAATCCAGCGAGCTCTGGCGATCGTCCGAGATGCGAATGCTTCAGTCGAAGATCGGATCCGCGAGTTGACGAGCCTGCTATCTCAGCAAAACCGGGAAGCGTCCGATCTGCTTGAAAGTTTGCTGGACGTTCCCGCGTTGCAGTTGAGTGCGGTTCGAGGTTATGCGGCAATCGAAAATACTTCGGCGCCGTCGGTGCTGCTGAAACGTTATCCTCATCTATCGGATGAACTGCGTCGCGCGGTGGTTGAAACGTTGTCTGCCCGCAAACAGTACGCTGACGCATTGCTGGCCAGTATTCAAAATGAAACGATCCGGCGGGAAGATATTCCTACCCATGTCGCTCGTTCATTGGAAGCGTTGCTCGGCGAACGGTTCGTCGACGTTTTCGGCGAACTGCCGAAACTTGGGGCTGATCGAGAACAGCAGATTGCCAAGTGGAAGACACAGATCACGGCCGCCGCGCTGGCGAAAGCCGATGCGTCCCGAGGACGAGCCGTTTTTCAGAAAACATGCGGTGCATGTCATCTGTTGTATGGTGAAGGCGGAAACATTGGTCCCGATCTCACCGGTTCCAATCGTGCAAACCTGGATTATCTGTTGCTCAACAGCGTTGACCCAAGTTACGACGTCCCGGCTGCCTATCGAATGGTCACGATTTTGACCACCGACGGCCGCGTTGTGAATGGCGTTGTTGCCGAGGAAGACGATACACGTGTCGTCTTAAAAACCGTCGAAAATCCTCGGCTCGCGATTGCAAAGTCGGACGTTGAAAGACGCGTTGTGTCAACAAAGTCAATGATGCCGGACGGACAACTCGATGCACTGAAACCGGCTCAGGTGATTGATCTGGTCAAGTATCTGAAAACGACAGAACAAGTGGAGTTGGTGAAATGACGACTGACAAATTTCTATGCGGCAAATTTTTGCGGTCGGCTGTGTTCTTGATCGCGGCTCTACCCCTGTGGGCAGTGCCGGTTTGCGCTGACGACGATCAACAGCACGCGCGCAACGAGTTGCCAATGAAGCAACATCGTGATAGTGATGCGCCATTCCTGACTCCGGATGAAGCGGTTGCGAAGATGGCGATACCCGATGGATTCGAGGTCTCGGTATTCGCGTCGGAACCGGACATCGCCGAACCGATTGCATTCTGTTTTGATGACCGCGGACGTTTGTGGGTCGCAGAGAATTTTAACTATCAGACTCGAAAGAGCCACACGGACGAGCCTGTCAGCCGGATTCAGATTTTGGAAGACACTGATGGTGACGGCGTTTTCGATAAGAAGAAGACGTTCACCGATACGCTGACCTTCACATCAGGATTAGCGTGTGGTTTTGGTGGCGTCTTCGTTGGATCGCCACCGAATCTGACTTTCATTGCCGACAAAGACGGTGACGACAAACCGGACGGTCCGCCCAAAGTCTTGCGAGACGGATGGGGAATGGATGATCGACATGAAACGTTGAACAGTTTCATTTGGGGGCCGGATGGATGGCTTTACGGCTGTCACGGCGTGTTCACTCATTCCAACGTCGGCAAGCCTGGTGCTGGTGACGAGGAACGGCAATCCATTGATGCCGGGATTTGGCGTTACCATCCAATTCGTGACAAGTTTGAGATCTTTGCTCGCGGACTGTCGAACCCGTGGGGATTTGACTTCGATGATCACGGCCAGGGATTTGCGACTTGCTGCGTCATTCCGCATCTGTTTCATGTTGTGCAGGGCGGTGTGTATCACAAACAAAGTCGTCCGCATGTGAATCCGTTTATCTATGACGACATCAAAACCATACGCGATCACGCGCACCTGTCGGCTCACGGCGGTGCTCGGTTCTATCTCGCCGATGCGTTTCCCGAGACGTACCGAAACCGGTTGTTCATGTGCAACATCCACGAGCATGCGGTGCTGACGGACGTCATGGAGCCAAAGGGATCAAGCTTTGTTGGCAAACATGGCGATGACTTCATGCCGACGAACGATTTGGCGTGGGTTGGATTCAGCATCGAAATCGGTCCCGAGGGCGGCGTCTACATCTTGGACTGGCATGACCAAGACGTTTGCGGGAACGCCATCAAGTTTCCCAACAGCGGACGCGTGTACCGGATCATGCCGACGGGCGCGGCGCCGACTGTGCGACCGAACTTGGGCGCGATGTCCGATACGGAATTGGTGCAACTTCAACTTCATCCCAACGACTGGTATGTCCGTCAGGCTCGGACGATGCTGCAGTCCCGGGCGGCTGACCAAACACTCGCTCGCTCACTCGTCCATTCGCAGTTGGCGGCGATGTTCGACTCGGCGACCAGCACGCCGAAACGGCTGCGTGCGATGTGGGCGTTGCATGTTACCGGCGGACTGACGACCAAGCGGCTCGTTGAATTGCTGGATCACGATAGCGAACACGTCCGCGCCTGGGCGATTCAGTTTTTGGGTGACCACAGTCGCGTGAACGCTTTCCAACCTGATCGCGCAGGGAAGCCGGACGGTTCACATTGGTCCGGTACGGTGCTCGATCAGTTTGCAAAGATGGCCGAGTCTGATTCTTCGCCGATCGTTCGTCTTTACCTGGCGTCCGTCGTCCAGCGAATGCCGTTTGATCAGCGTTGGCCGATCCTGAAAGGCCTCGTCTCACACGCCGAGGATGTCGGCGATAACAATCTGCCTCGCATGTACTGGTTTGCACTCGAACCGATGGTTCCGAATCATCCCGAACAATCGCTGAGCCTTGCGATTGCTGGCAAGATACCGCATTTGCAGGAATCGGTTGCTCGGCGAATCACGACCGGAAACAGGGAGATTGCGGCCCATGATAAACCTGGAAAATCGGACGCCTGGGGCAAACTGATTCAATCCGTTGCAACGGGCTTCCGGGTGGAAAAGAGTGGCGAAGGTGGTGTCGTCCATCACGCCATGTTTCGAAACCGGGTTGCCGTGCAAACTCACCCACACGACAAGAGAACTCCGTGCATTCTGAAACGAAGCGCCATCGACGTTCCAAAGTTGGGCAAGACTCGACTTGATCTGCGGGTCAGCCATCATCCGCACGGCGATTGGCAACTGCGAGTACTGGCAAACGACAAAGTACTCGCTGACCAGGTCGTCAGTTCAACGACAGTGGGCAGCGACGAGTGGCTTGACGTGTCCGTTGATTTGACACCGATGGCCGGACAACGCATCGACCTTCGTGTCGAAAATCGTGCCAACGATTGGCAGAATGAGTGGGCTTACTGGAACCGCATTGAGATCGTGACCGAATAGCTAGAGTGAGTTAGACTCCTTGTAAGCTGTTTCGTCAGGGGTCGCGACCGGTTCAGCGTTTTGAATGCAATCAAACGCACTCTGCATTTTTGCAATGAGAAAGATGCCGATAGGTGCCAGAATCAGTACTAGCACGGTGCCGAAAATCAATCCGAAACTAAGGCTGGTCGCCATCGGGATCAGCACTTGAGCTTGGCGGGAAGTTTCAAGCAAGATCGGCATCATACCGCCAATCGTGGTCAGTGACGTTAGCAGTACTGGGCGACATCTTCTGCGACCGGCGTCGATGATCGCGTCATTGAGTGACAAGCCGTCTTTGACGCGGCGGTTGATGAAATCGATCAAGACGATTGAATCGTTGACGACGATACCGGACAGAGCGACCAGCCCGTAGATGCTGAACAGAGTGAACGGCAGTCCCATGATCACGTGGCCGAAGATCGCTCCGCAGGCACCGAACGGAATGATGGACAGAACCAGAAAGGGTTGTAAGTAAGACTTGAATTCAATCGTGAACAACAAGTACATGGCGATCATCACAGCGATGAACGCGTACAGCATGCTGTTGATGGATTCGCTGGTTTGTTCTTCTTGACCTTCCCACAGAACTCGAAGGCTTGGGTAGTCTTCAGCAAGCTTTGGTATCAGTGTTTTCTTTAAGTCTGTGGTGATCGCGAACGCGTTGGCGACTTCTTCGTCCACATCGGCGGCGATTGTGACAGACCGCATTTGATCCAGACGATGAATTGCCGAATAGCTGCGCGCGATCTCGATATCGGCAAGTTCCGTCAACGGTCGCTCCGTTCCCTCGTCGTCGCGGACTCGGATTTCGTCAAAGTTGGCCAGTGATTCACGTTGCTCGCGGGGATAACGCACTCGCAATTGCACTTCATGGCGGCCACGTTGCAGTCGCATCGCTTCCTCGCCGTAGTAGGAAGCGCGGACCGTACTGGAAAGGTCGGCCAGCGACACGCCCATCGCCTGAGCGTCGTCTTTGATTTTTAAACGATATTCCCATTTTCCAGGGCGTCCACCTGCGGTGACATCGTGAACGCCGGGATACTTTTCAAGTTGCTCGACGCAGGCCGTGACGGCGGCTTCGAGTTTCGGGATGTCGTTGCTGCGAGCAAGCAGCGAAAATTCGATCGGTAAACCAGCCAGACCGCGCGGACCGGAACCAAACGAAACGATGTCGGCACCTAAGAAGTTGCCTGCCCTCTTACGCCAGCGCTGAACGAAATCTTGACTGGTCATTTCACGGTCGCCGACTTCGATCAATTGCACGGTCAGACTGCCGACATGGCTTCCCGACGATACATCGCCGTCGGTGCTTGCCCCGTAGCCGACCGTTCGATGCAGTGCGCTGACGACGCCCTCGGGATTCTGTGTCAGTCTTTCGTCAATGGATTCTTGATTGATCTTACGAACAGCGACTTCGAGTCGTTTGGTTGCTTGGTCTGCGATGCGTTCGGGTGTGCCGTCTGGGAACGCGATCATGACAGTGCAAAAGTTTGAATCAATTTGCGGCAGAACAATGTAGGGAACGATTCCGCTGCGAACCGTTCCGACGGTCACCATCAACAGCGTGATCGCGACGCAGACGATCAATGCGGGAAAACGGAGTGAGAACCTAAGTGCCGGCAAATACAGTCTTTCGATGAACGCCTCCAGAACGACCGATACGAATCGGTTGATGTGCTGAATCCCGATCGCCAGAAAACGAAACGGACCAAACAACCAAGTGGCCGTTCGCATTCCCACACCGTCGGCGTGTGCGAGGTGCGAGGGCAGGACCGTGAGTGCTTCGCCGAGGGAGAACAGCAAGATGGCGATCATCGCCAACGGCAAGACTTCGGTGAACCTCGCCAGCCGTCCGGTGATGAACAGCATGGGCAAGAAGGCCAGGATCGTTGTCAGAACACTGGTAACCACCGATGGCATGACTTCGACGGTGCCGTCGATCGCGGCGTCGCGAAGTGACTTGCCCATCGTGCGATGAACGTAGATGTTCTCTCCGATCACAATCGCGTCATCGACCATGATTCCCAACGCAATGAGGAATGCGAACATCGAAGTCATGTTCAGCGTCTGGTCGGTGAAGTGCATCACCGCCAAGGCGCCCGCAATGGACAGCGGGATGCCCATCGATACCCAGATCGCTAAACGCAATTCTAGAAACAGCGTCAGCAACACAAATACCAACAGTAGGCCCTGCCAGCCGTTTTTTACGAGTAGCAGCAATCGAGCTTTAACATCGTCGGTGCGGTCACGGAAATAGATCAATTCGTAACCCTCCGGCATGTCGTAGACCTGTACGAAATTTTTGACCACATCTCCTACTTTGATGATGTCGTCTGTTTTCGCAGTGTCGATCTGCACCGCCAGACCGGGCCGACCATTGATGCGGCTGATCGCTGAATCGTCGGTAAATTCGTCACGGACTTCGCCAAGATCACCGATCGTCAGCACGACACCACCCGCGTCTTTGATCAGCGGAATCGCGGCGATGGATGCGCCGGTGGATTGTCGGTTGCTGCCGCGGAGCAAAATGTCCTGAGAGGATGTTTTCAACGTGCCGCCCGGTACTTCGACGTTTTCGTCGCGGACTACCTCGGCAACTTGCGAAAGCGTCAAGTTGTATTGTCGGAGCACGTCTTCGCTGATTTCGACGTCGATCTGGTAGTCAGGAACGCCGACGACCTCTGCTTGTGAGACTTCGTCTTCAAGCAGGACTTCGTCGCGGACTTTCTCGGCCAGATCACGCAGTGCCAAACTCGCCTGGACTGAACTCTCATCGGGACCGATGACGCCGATGCTCAGTGCGGTGGTACGTGGTTGCTGTCGCTGGACGACGGGCTGTTCGGCGAGCGCAGGAAAACTGGGAATGTTGTCCACCCGAGAACGGATTTCGCCGAGAACTTCCTGCACGTCGGCTTCATCGACGCCGGAGTCCAATTCGACCATCACCGTGCCCGTACCCTCGCGAGCGACAGAAGT
Organism: Rubripirellula reticaptiva; assembly: GCF_007860175.1. Classification (NCBI taxonomy): domain Bacteria; kingdom Pseudomonadati; phylum Planctomycetota; class Planctomycetia; order Pirellulales; family Pirellulaceae; genus Rubripirellula; species Rubripirellula reticaptiva. The sequence goes on from NZ_SJPX01000003.1 coordinate 768,415, forward strand.
GATTCGATAGACGCCGTTGACGCTACGAACGGATTCTTCGATTCGCTGACAGATCCCTTCTTCGACTTCTTCGGGGCTAGCGCCGCGGTATTCCACGCTGACCTGGACGACATCCAGGTTGGAATACGGCCAAAACTCTCGCTGCATCGATGAGGCACACCAGATACCCAGGATCAGGATCGCAACGACAAGCGTATTGGTAGCGGGCGCATTATCGACCGCCCAGCGGACAACCGACTTCATTGCAATGCCGCCCGTCGCTGACCGTCTCGATGTTGGCCTTGGAGCGCTGGTTCCCGACCTGGCTCGCTTGATTGGCGCTCGACAGGGGCAACTGCCGCTCGCATTTCAAGTCGGTTTTTTTCGGGCCGGGCGCCCAAGACGGTCAACGCCAGTCCATTTTTCGCATTTGGCACAGGTGAACTTACAATCTGGTCATCGATTTGCAGCGGCGAGTGAGTCATGTCGATGTACACCTGTGAATCTTCAATCCGAGCGATCCTCAACGTTTCCATTTTCAGCTTTTGGTTACGCACTAACCAAACCTGCTTACCGGGGCGGAGCACGGATTCTGGAATGACAGCGATTGAATGCGACGGATGGCAATGAAGTTTGGCTTTGACAAACATCCCTCGAACGAGCGCGAGAGGCTCGACGTCGCCGCCATTCAAATAACCCGCCGCCAGCTGATCCGCCATGGAGTCGGGAATCCGATTGGTTGTCGGATTGGAAACGTGGATGCGAACGGGCACGGTCCGCGTCGATTGGTCGAGCCCAAGACCGTCTTGACGACTTAGGACCCCATCCCAGGCGTACGAATAACCACTACGCTGGTACTCGATGGTCACCGGAACCGGCGGAAGCTCGTAAGCATTCACTCGGGCCGAATCGGACGCCTGAAGGAACGGCATGTCTTCGCTACGAAGGCTACATCGCACTTCGACGCTGGAAGTGTCTTCGATAATTGCGACCACCCTGCCTGGAACAAGGTTCGCATTTTGCTCGATACGATTTGCAATCACGACGCCAGAAAAGGGAGCGACGATTTCGGTGCGAGCCAGGTCCAGCTTTGCTCGCTGCAAATGCAGTGACGCAAGCTGTCGAGACATCTTTAGAGTCTTTGTTTGCGTATCAAAACCGCGAATCTGGTTTTCTTGAATTGTGGTTTGCTGCATCGCTGTCAACAGCGCAAGTTCGACTGCGTCACGTTCAGCCAAGGATGTCGCGTTGCTGCGTCTCAACTGTTCCATGCGGTCGACTTCGCGTCTTTTGATTGCTACCACGTCGCGACTGATCTGGACCAGTCGCTGGGCATTTTCGATGTCGATGGTCAAGCGTTCGAGTTCGACGTCGGCTTGGGCGACTTCCTGCTCCAGACGTGCGACGTCCAACTGATAGTAACTGTTGTCGATTCGCAGTAGCGTTTCGCCTTTGGTAACGAAGCGTCCGGGGCTAAGCGAATCGGACTTAAAGACAACCTCGCCTCCAACGCGAGCCGAAAGTTCGACCTCGCGATGTGGAATCACGACGCCGCTGGCAATGACGTCCAGAGTCCCAGTGTGAAGCCGCGCGCTGACGACTTCAACCTGCACCGATTTGCGAATGAGTGGCTTTTTTCGATCCGGTTTGTCGCGGCTTCCCATCGCGTAGACGAACCAACCGCCAAAGAGTAGCACCGCGATCGGTGCGAACCAGTGAAATAGAATGCTTTTTGTTGGCGGGCGTTTCATCAGACGTACTGTGTTGCAATGCTCTCGGAAGGGATGCTACGAATTTCACGAGTTTTCACGAATGAAGACATATCCGCTCGTCCCGATTCGTCTGAATCGTGTCACAAAAAACTACCGTGCCCGACGTCCGCGACCGTTCATCGGATCCACGTCACCCCAATAGCCGCCGATGATGTGCGGGAACTTTCCGGGCGTGACGTGATAGTGGGGGCCGCGTTGGTCGTCGGTGTGCAGGTTGAAGTCGTTTAGCGGGTTCTGCGTGTCGTCCTTTGCCAACATTCCGTCTGCTTCATAGGGCCCGTACACCGGAAAGCCGTCAAACGCAAATCCGATCACTGACGAGTGCATCTTGCCTTCGTCGCTCCAGGGCGTTTTCACGCACACGGGATACTTGTGATAGTGGTAGGCGCTTTGCGGACTTGGGTGACCACAGCAACGATCCAATCGCCACACGGCATCGGTTTCAAAAATGTGGTCGAACGGATTGAAGAAAATCACTCCGTTGGTTGCTACGCCGATCGGCCCCATCGGCAAACCACCGTTGGAGTTTTTGGCATCCATCGCGATCGGGTCCTTCGCCAATTTGGGATGCTTTGGCAAATACCAAGTGTTCGCTTTTTCTTGAATGTAGGAAGGATTGCCATCCAGCATCCGCCATTTGTCTGGGAACGTCGCGGTAGGGTGATTCGGCAGATTACGACTTCTGATGACGATGTGATCATCACTGACCGTAATCACAACCGCGTACGGCTTTTCTTCGTCTTTATCAACCAGATTGCCGTCGAAGTCTTTGTAACCCGCTCGCAACCACGACGACATGTTGCCGGCGAACGGCGCCTCGAAGCGATCCGATTTGTAAAGCAACTGATCGGAATTCGTGTAGTCGAATTGCTTTGGAACTTCTTTGCTGCCGCCTTGCGGATCGTAGTACCAACGACCGCCTAGCGAGACTAGCGAGTTAGCATTGGGCTGAGGAAAATGCCGGTCCACGCCGGCCGGTGGTTGATAGTCTGCCGGAGTCGCGATCGGACGCAGGTTCATCGACTGCACCCAGAACTCCGACTTCTCGTCTTGGCCTTTACCGTCAGCAAATCCAACACTCAACTTAACCGAATCGACTTCGGAAAACGGTGTGCGGAAATCCATCGCATACGTCCGCCAAATCGAGTGGCCAAGGCTGGCGTTGGTTGATTCATCATTGAAATCCTTTCGCTCTCGCTTGACCTGCGGATAGATCCTTGTCTTGACCAAGTCCAAAGAATCGGTTCCTCCTTTTTGAAAGAACTCGACCTTCAAATACAAATTGTCTTGGTCGACATCGAATCCATCCTGAGCCATGCCGGTGATGTCGTAGCGATACCAACGGCGAGCCGACGACACATCCGAACTGACAATTGACGCTTGCGCGGCGATCTCGCCATCACTGTTGATGTCGGCACCAGAGAACAGTCGAACACCGCGACCATTGGATTCAATCAGTCGATCACCAAGGATGCTGTATTCGGCATCGCCGAGAATTTCAGCGTCTGCCAGCGATGAACCTTCGTTGATGCCGGCGTCGGCCGACACAAGTGTCGTGGGTTTCGTGGTGGATTGGTCGGCGAATGGCTGGTCTGTGCCAACGCACTGTTTGAACTCGCCCAGCGCATCCATCAATTGTTTAACGATGGCATTTCGTTGTCCAGCCAGATTGTTTTGCTCGCTGGGGTCGCGGGGGATGTCATAGAGTTCTAAATCACCGCCAGCAGATTGAATCAGTTTCCAGTTATCACGGAAGATCGCAAAGTCTTCTTCCGCGATCACCGTGGTTCGTGGCTCGGTTGTTCCAGCGATCAGACTTGACCAAACATCCTTGCCATCGAGCGGCTTAGCCTGTTTCAGTGAAACGCCGGTTGCGCCTGCGAGTGTGGGTAGCAGATCGTGAATTGCGACAATCTGTTGTGACGTCGTACCAGGCTTCGTATCGCCAGGAGCTTTTACGATGCAAGGAACTCGAATGCCGCCTTCATAAACTTGACGCTTTTGACCTCGAAGGGGCGCGTTGGTTCCCATCCTTGCTGCACCATTATCGGACGCAAACACGACGATCGTATCGTCACTGATTCCTGCTTTTTCGATTGCCGCGAGAATCTTGCCAACACCTTGATCCAACGAATCGACCATGGCGGCGTAGATTGCGTTTTGCTGGTCAAGTTTGTTGCTGTATTTGGCAATCAAGTGCTCGGGAGCTTGAAAAGGCGTGTGCGGTGCGTTGTATGACACGACCATGCACAACGGTTTCTGTTTGTTGGGTTTTGCAAGAATTCGAATCGCTTCGTTCGTCAGCAAGTCCGTTGCATAGCCTTGCTCGTTGACCGTTTCACCATTTCGCTGCCAGTCAACTTGCCCACGGTTGCTTGTGTGTTTGTAGTAGTCGACGGACGCTTCCAAGAATCCGTAAAAATCGTCAAACCCGCGCTGGCTGGGATTGCGTTCCAAGTCGGTTGAGTGGTTTAGGTGCCACTTGCCAATCAGTGCCGTTTGATAGCCCGCTTCCTGAAAATCTGCGATCAGCAAACGCTCGGTTAGCGGTAGACCTTCATCGCGAGGTCGAACTGGCCCGCTGATCCCATAGCGACCGGGAAATCGCCCGGTCAACATCGCGGCCCGAGCGGGGCTACACGCGGGGAAGGCATAGAACCGTTGCAGTTCTAATCCTTCCTTTGCGAGTTTGTCGATGTTTGGCGTCTCAGCAACGCCTCCATGAAAACCGACATCTCCCCAGCCAAGATCATCCGCGAGCAGGACGACGATGTTCTTTTGTTCTACCGCAGCTGTCTGTTGGGCTTGAAGAGACGTCGCCTTAGCAAACAGCATGCATAGAACGATCGACACCATCAGGAATTGGCGGGGTTGAATGCACAATGAGCTGATTCTCATAAGGAGTCTCGGATAGTAAACTGGTGTTTCGGACTGGTTTCATTCACTTAAACCCGCCAAACCCTGACGATCTACATCTTTCCCGCGAGTTTTTATGTCCGATGACCTCGAACAACGGCTCGCCGAGGGTGACACGACTGTATTCGGGGAACTGTTCACGATTCATCGACCAAGGCTTTGGCAGATCATTCACTTTCGAATCAATGACAAGATTCGTGGACGTGTCGATACGGATGACGTGGTGCAGGAGGTGTTTTTGGATGCCGAAAAGCGACTGAGGCATTACATCGACGGTGACTTTCCGTCATTCTTTTTGTGGTTGCGTCTCGTCACCGGACAGACGGTAAGCAATATTCATCGAACCCATCTTGGAGCCGAATCACGATCCGTGTTGCGTGAGGCCAGTGCCGCTGTATCGGGCCTGTGGGGTAAGACGTCGCTGTGTCTGTCTCAGCGTTTCGTTGCTCATTTGACATCACCCAGCCAAGTCGCCGTAAAAAGTGAACTGATTGATGAAGTGCGACAAGCAATCGAGAACATGAGCGAAATGGATCAGGAAGTACTCGCGCTTCGGCATTTTGAAGAACTGACCAATCAAGAAGTCGCGATCGAATTAAGTATCCAGCCAAAGGCCGCGAGCATTCGTTACATGCGGGCACTGGAACGGTTGCGAGGTGTTTTGGCCATAATCGATTGATGATTCGTGAGATTCGTGGTTTAAATCTTTTCTAGTCGGTAGATTCGGGCAGTCGCTGGGGTTTATGAGAAGTAACACTCTTCTTCCACTCTGTGAGACCATCTGATGCGCCGTTGTCGACTCTTGATTGGCATTTGTTGCCTGACTTTTTTCGCTGCCGATTCGTTCGTGCAAGCTCAACCGCCCGGTCGGCCCGGAGGTCGCGGGGAACAGGGGCGTGGTGCGGGAGGCCAACGCGGCGGACCAGGCCAAGGTGGTCCCGGTGGTCGACAGGGACAGGGTCAGCAGGCTCCGGGAGAACGATCCGGCCAACAGGCTCCACCTTGGATTGGAATTTTTGATACCGACTCTGATGGTGAAGTTTCAGCTGACGAAATCAAGAACGCTGTCGCTTCGCTTACCAAACTTGATCGCAATGGTGACGGTCGTTTGGCCGGCGAAGAACTCCGTCCAACCGGCGGCGCGCCAGGCCAGGGCGGACCTGGGGGGGGACCGCAAGGTCAGCGCGGTCCAGGCGGCCCCGGCAATGCAGGCGGTCGAGGCCCCGGTGGACCAGGTGGCGGTGGACCAGGTGGCGGTGGACCACGCGGTGGTGGACCAGGCGGTGGTGGCGGACGGGGCGGTGACCCCGCACAGGCGGACGCGGCATTCGCGGCTCAGGTCATGTCGCTTGACGCAAACGATGACGGTCTGATCGCACTCGCAGAACTTCCCGAGCATATGCACGAGGCATTTGAAATTGCCGATGCCGACAAGAGCGGTTCACTTAATGAAAAAGAACTGCTCGTGCTGGCAACGCAGTTTCGCCGCAACATGCTGAACCCCGACGACGGGCCAGAAATGAAGAACTCACCGACCCAAGTCCGCAGCGGTCCTGCCGCAGCAAGCCAAGGCCAAGGGCGTGGCGCTCCGAGTGCGGAAACAGGACAACCCGGCCGTGGGCAGGCAGCTCGCGGTGGTCAGGCTGCGCGGGGTGAGGGGGGCCGACCACGCGACAAGGTTCGCGGGCGCGACACGTCATTCCTGGAGACGTTTTCAAAAGGCACAGTGCTGCCGGATTCGCTGCAGCTTTACAATGTTGACCGCGAATTGGTCAAAGCCAACAGCATCTTCAATGCCGAATACACCGTTGTCGTGGGCGGCTGTCTGACTTGTCCCGAATACCGCAACTCGTATCCAGAAATCGAAGCGGTGGCCGCAGACTACCGCGATAAAGGCGTGCAGTTCTACTTCTTATATCAATCGCTGACTCACCCCGAAAATTGGGACTTCGTACAGCCAACATCGATCCAAGAACGGTTCGCTCAGGTCGAGCACGCGAAAGAGTTGCTGCAGACAAACATCCCGTGGCTGACCGATACGATGAATAACGAAATGAAGCAGCATTTCGGCATGACGCCGAATTCACAGTTCGTGTTCGACCGTGACGGAAAAATTGTTCACCGCGATTCTTGGGGACGAGGTTCCAGCTTGCGAGAGTCTCTCGAAAAACTGGTCGGTCCTTCCGAAAAAACTACATCGGTTGCTGAACTAAATTTACCTCAGTTTGGACGACACAAAACGTCCCCAGCAGACATGCTCGTCGAAAGAAAAAGTGTTGAAGGCGTTGCCGTACCGCTGCGAGTTGCTGCGGGAGGTGAAGATGTGAACGCTAAAGATCTCAAGTCCTACGACTTCGGAGCGTCCAATCGCTATGCCAAACTGCGTCCCGAGGCGGATCAGCAGCTGATGCAGACTGGAACCGGTCAACTGTACCTAGGCTTTCGGCAGGATCCTATCCTGGGCGCAGCCTGGAACAACCTTGCCACTCCACCAAAGTATCGTGTCACTGCCGATGGCGTCACGTTGACACCGGCAATGGCCGAAGCTGAAAAGCTGAGCGTCGAATCGGACACCGAACCGCGTGAGTTCCTGCTTGATGTGCAGAACTGGGATGCCGGTAAACCGATCAAGGTGGAAATTCAGTACTTTGCTTGCAATAAGGAAAAGGGCTGGTGCAAAGCGGTGACGCAGGAATTCACGGTATGGCTCGAACAGGACCGGACCGCTGGCATGGTCAATGGTCGAACTCACTTTCCCGGAGGTGGCGGTCAGGCGGGCCGCGGCGGTGGACGACCGGGCGGCGGTGCTGGCCGACCCGGCGGTGGGCAGAGACCTGCCAGGCAATGAGAAAATCCCGTTCGGCAACTGAGTATGTTTACATCTAAGTAGCGAGAACTTTCTTGGCGTCGTGGATGTAGTCAACGGCTTGTGATTTAATTGCGAATCGAAAGACGCGTGAGAGCCGAGGGCCGTCGGGTCTCGACAGTTCGGGAGTGCCTGTCCACTTACGCGTTGCGGCTCACTAGAACAATCAGCCATTCATTCTCTGCTCAATCACGACATGCAAGCTCCAGAGACAACTGCCGAAGCTGACGACGCCCTAGCAATCGTTGATGCCCTTGCCTGCGATTTTCTTGCCCGATATCGCGATGGCGAACGACCGACTGTCGAAGAGTATGCGAGACGGCATCCAGAATATGGTGATTCGATTCGACGAATGTTTCCGCTGGTTGCATCCATCGAACGAGTCAAGATCAACGAGCAAGTTACCGAAGGCGGTAACGCGACTTTAGCAGGCCACGTGCTGTCCCAGCTCGGTGACTTCCGCATTAATCGAGAGATCGGTCGTGGTGGGATGGGGATTGTCTTTGAAGCCCATCAGGAATCGCTTGACCGAATTGTCGCCATCAAGGTTCTGCCTAAACAAAACCTGCTGGACGATGATGCGCTCGACAGGTTTCGCAAAGAAGCCGCAACAGCCGCTGCGATGCATCACGCCAACATCGTGCCGATTTATGGTACCGGTGAGTCGGACGGATCGCACTATTTGGTGATGCAACTGGTCGATGGACAATCACTGGACACCGTAATCTCTAGCGGTAAAGACTTCTCGTTCGTCGAGGCGGCGCACATCGGCCAGCAAGTTGCCGATGCCATCGCCTATTCGCATGCCGGAGGAATCCTCCACCGCGATATTAAACCCGCCAACATCTTGATCGAAGAAGACGGCACCGCGCAAGTCACTGACTTCGGCATCGCCAAAAACCTCAATCACGATGCTTCCAATACTCGAGCCGTTAGCGGAAGCCTCCGGTACATGGCTCCCGAGCGATTCGGCGGTGTATCGGGCGAGGCTGGTGATGTTTATGGAATCGGCATCACGCTCTATGAAATGCTTGCCGGGCAACCAGCCTTCAAAGCAAGCGACGCCGAGCATTTGATTGGTTTGATCACGAATGGCCGGCTGAAACCAATCAACCTGGTTCGGCTCGGCGTACCGACGGATCTGTCGACGATCATTGGCAAAGCGATCCACGTTGACCCCGCACTGCGATATTCATCGGCGGCAGAACTGCGGGACGACTTGCATCGGTTTCTTGTCGACGAGCCAATCAAAGCTCGCAGGACCTCGATTTGGGGGCGACTGATTCGCTGGGTACGGCGAAATCCCAAGCTTGCGGTTGCGGTGGGAACTGCTGTGTTTGCCTTGGTCGCCGCGACACTCGTTTCAACCATCGCATTTCTAGTCACCGCTGCTGCGAATCAGCGATCGGTCGAGGCATTGCAATCATCCGAGCAAACCGTCGACTTGGCACTGCAGTCGCTCGATGGCGTTGTCGATGTTGTTTCACAGATACCTACATCGGCTAGTTTTGCTCTGGGTGAGGACTTTGACGCCGACGACTTGTTGCCCAATGTCGGCATTGAACCCTCACCGACTTCTGCCAGGATTCTGGAGCGGCTCCAGCCGATCTATGAACGTCTCGCGCAGCAATCGCCGACTCGCAGCGACATCATTCTGCGAAGGATCGACTCCAGCATCCAACTCGCGCGAATTCAGCAAAGTCTTGGCCGAACAACGGACGGCATTGAAACGCTCAAGTCGAGTATCGAGTTGCTTAACCATCGCGGTGAACTCGTGTCGATTTCCAATCACGATTTGCATTTGCGGCTTGCGCGGTTGAATAACGAACTGGGGGCAATGTTTGCTTCCGAGTTCAATCGGATTGAATCGATGCAGTCTTACGCTGCCGCCGTCGAGGCCGCGTCTCGGCTTGACGCGTCGAACATTGCTGGACTTACTGAACTGGCGAGAGCGCACTTGAATCTAGGCAATCGTCCCCCTCAACTTCGTCGCGGCGAGTCGCTTAGTCCTGAGCAGCGAGCTAGCGATGTCGGACACATTCGTCATGCGATCGAGATCCTGGGGGGACTCGAGAAAACGCAGGGGCAATCAAAAACGGCCAACATCTTGTTCGCGAATAGCCTGCGGGCTCGATCACGACTGGCAACGACTCCACGTGCCAAACGCGCTGACTTTCAGGCAGCTGTGAAGGTACTTCGAGAACAATTAGACGCAACGCCTGATGACCCCGTGGTACGGTTTGAGTTGGCCGAGATTCTCGCGGATGTCAATTTGCGTGGGCAGCGATCGCCAAGGCAGTACGATGAATCCGGCGAGCGACTACGCGAAGCGCTCAAGGAAATCGGAACACTTCGCTCGACCAATCCAGACAACTCGGTCTATTTGGCGACCGAAGTTCATCTGCGGCATAAACTGTCGGCGATTGCTCGGACTCGATCACGTTTTGATGATGCCGACGCTCTTTTGTCCGAAGCGATACGCTTACAAACGCAGCTGATGAAGACTTGGCCCGAAAATGTTCAGCATCGTTGTTGGCGTGCGATGCTTTACCGTAGTCAAGCGACGCTGTATTTCGACTCTGGCAAGCCAGACGCGGCCAAGGCGTCGATCGCCGTAGCACAATCGGATCTCGGTGCGATTGATATCCAATTCACAAATCATCCTCTTGTTATTCGTTCGCGTGAAGCGATTCAAGAACTTTCTACCGAGGATCTGAACGTCAACTAACGATGCACGACGTTGTAAATGCCGTTCGCATGCGCCACGACTAGCTGCTTGATCGCTGGTCCCGGTCTCGGGATCCGAAATCTCCGCTAGCGAGGAGTTGCTGACTAATTCGATCAGTCATAAATCACTACGCAGGTTCTAGTCCAAGACTCTACGAAGCCTTCTTCATCGCTGCTGGCTTTTTCTTTGGCTTCTTCGGATCCAGGTTGGCGTCCAACTGTTCCTGCGTTACCGACGACTCGACTCCGTTTTCTGGCACCTCTGCTTTGACTGCCCACAACAACGCATTGAGCACGACCTTGCGGTAGTTTTCATTGCCCCAGTTGTCGTGGAAGTGGCCGCCGGTGAATCCAAATCCACGTCCACCATCGGGTCGCTCGACCGTCCACATCATTGCCTCGGCCCGGCCCTGTGATGCTTGAATGTGTTGGTAGGGGCCTTTGGGATGAACGTATGGGCCGTTGCGAACGGTATCGGACGGAGTCGCAACCAGGATTGGTTGAAACTTCATGCCTTCGATTTCGGCAGGTTCGTTGCCCGTGATGTCATCGACAAATCGCATGTTGAAATACCATTCGTCGTTCGCCTTGAATGGCTTGACTCCATTGGTGATCGGGTGATCGGGAAGAACGGCGAAGTATGGTTCCCAGATCGGGTTGCAACTGTGCATGTTCTCATAGTGGCCCCCGATCCAGCGTTTGAATTCAGCACTAGCGTCTTCTTTCAAGATCTCGACGCCGTAATGCATGAACCCCAGACCGACACCCTTCTTTGCCAATTTGTCGACCAGCTTCATGCGGCGACCGTTCTCTTGAACCACTTCATGTCTTCCGCCGCCATCCATGTAAAACACGATCGCATCGGCGTTTTCCAAAACCGATTCGTCAACGGGCCAACCGTTCGTAATCACCTCGACTTGGATTCCATCGACTTCTGTCAACGAATCGGCCAAAAGTTGGACACCCGCGTTGAATTCATGCATCCGCGGTGGGTGTGACGGTTTGCCCGCCATCAACACGATCGTTTTAGTCTCGGCGTGCAGGTTTTTTGCGAACAGAGTGCTGCACACAATGGCAAACAGGAACAGAGTGGTGAACGCTGGTTTCATGGCTGGTGAGTGAGATCTGAGGTGGGGGGATTGGAAGCAGACGCGTGGCGACGCCAGCGAAGTTGGCGGCGTCAAACGCTCCGTTGTCCCCATTGTAATGCAACTACGAATCTAAAACCCGTGCCAGTCAGGTCTCCGGATCCAGTGACCTCGTTTACCCGGTTGTCCGAAGATCTCGCTACTGCGTCATCTTCGATCGCAGTCGGGCGGAAGCGGAAATCGCCACCTGGAGATCTCCTTGCTCACGTGATTGGAGCCGCCAAAACGAGATCGTGCATGTGCTCGGACGGCACAGTTCGATCGGTTGCCTGCACGCACTGTTCGGGGGCAAATGACCATTTTGGCACACCTGGTTACATGTAGTTGTGTGCTCGGCAGTAGATCGGGGCGAACCGCCCAGTGGTACAGAAGTTGCCTTAGTTCTTGGTTGAGAAAAAGACTTTCAAGGCAACGTAAATCGGTTGGTGGATCAGCGGATTCGTTGACGCAGTGAAACTGGAATTGGAATGAGCGAAGAAGCGAAGTCGGTGTCGGCCGAAAGAACGCGAGTCGAGCAAGGGGCGAAATCTCGAGGAAAAACGAAGTCAGATCCGAAACTCGCGAAGCCTAGGCCGGTGCGCAAAGGAGATGTCGCGTCCGCGAAAACGCAAAAGGGTATCGAGCGTTATACGGTCGGTGAAGCCATCGAAGCGGCGCAGGAGGCTAAGGTCAACGCGGTAAAGGACATCATCGGCAAGACGCCGCCGTACGACGTTGACACTCTGGCCGCAGTACTGCACGGGATCATCAATGGTGCGTCCACTGACGACGCCGAAGTGCTTCGAAACGCGTTGCTGCGACAACCGTACGCTCCCAAACCTGGTGATCCGACGACGGACGATGCGTTGGCCGCGAATTGGCGCGAGGGTGCGTATCCGTACAAGAATTTGATGACTCGCAAGCGGTACGAGAAAGAAAAGTACAAGCTGCAGGTCGAGTTGTTGAAGTTGCAATCGTGGGTTCGAAAGACGGGACAGCGGTTAGTAATTTTGTTTGAAGGTCGCGACGCGGCAGGCAAGGGAGGCACGATCAAGCGGTTCATGGAGCACTTGAATCCTCGCGGTGCTCGAGTTGTCGCGTTAGAGAAGCCAACCGAGGCGGAACGTGGCCAGTGGTATTTCCAGCGGTACATCGAGCACTTGCCCACGGCCGGCGAAATCGTGTTGTTTGATCGATCGTGGTACAACCGCGCCGGAGTTGAACGGGTGATGGGATTCTGCAGTGATAAGGAATACCAGGAATTTATGTTGCAGGTTCCAGAGTTCGAAAAGAGCTTGATTCGCAGTAACACGCACCTGATGAAGTTTTGGTTTTCGGTCAGCCAGGATGAACAGAAACGACGCTTCGACGCGCGGACGATTCACCCGCTAAAGCAGTGGAAGCTGTCACCCATCGATTTGGCGTCGCTCGACAAGTGGGACGACTACACCAGCGCCAAAGAAGCGATGTTTCATCACACTGATTTGCCTGAGTCGCCTTGGATCGTGATCAAGTCTGACTGCAAGAAACGCGCACGCCTGAACTGTATGAGATACGTCTTGGATCGCATGCCCTATGACGGCAAGGACGAGTCTCGAATTTCGGACGTCGATCCATTGTTGGTCGGGCGTGCCAGCGCGGTTTACGAACTCGGATAGTCCGGCCCATTCAGATAGCAAACCACCCATCAATCGAGCGACTTTTCTTTCACGTTACTCACTCCAACGAAGCGCAAGACAAATGAAAAAGAACGAACCTGTTACCCGCATCATGTCTACTGATTTGGTCACGGTCCATGACCACGAACCTGTTTCAAAACTGCGCAAGGTATTTGAGGATGGCGACATTCATCACGTGCCCATCGTTAGCGGCGAAAAATTGGTTGGCATCATCAGCTCGAACGATCTGATGCGGATCTCGTTTGGCGAATTCGGAAACCAGGATGGCAAGGAGCTTGACGCGATCTTGGATCACACATTCACGATTGACGGTGTGATGAACAAGAACCCAGTATCGTTGCCCGTTTCGGGGTCGATCCGTGATGCCGCTCGTTTGTTGGTCACGCACCGCTTCCATGCCCTGCCTGTCGTCGACGACGGAAAACTGGTTGGCATCGTGACTTCCACCGACCTGATGCATTTCCTAGCCGAACTGTGATCTAACCTCTGCCGGAGCGGGACGAACGAGGGGCGGGATCGGTCAGATTTCTATCGATCCCACGGACTGAGAGAGGCCCTAGCCCCCAATCTGCCGCATTGACGGTGCGACTCTGGTGGACATTCCGCCCACCGGAGGCGTCGTAAGCAGTAACGATTGAAACGATTTGCCGCCCGTTGAAAACTTCGGCAAACAAACCGACAATGCCGGCCTGGAAAACTGGTTTTCCAGAAGTCGCAGACTTTTTTCTTTGCAACGTTTTGTAACCATCAGCCAGAAATCACGTTCATGAGCGATTCACAAATCAAGCCGGGTGTTGTGTCCGGCAAAGCCCTCGATCGTTTGCTGCGTCACGCCAACGAAAACAACTACGCCATGCCTGCGGTGAACGTCGTCGGTACGGACTCCGTTAACGCTGTGCTGGAAGCGGCCGCGGCAGTGAACTCGCCCGTCATGGTGCAGTTTTCCAACGGTGGCGGCGTGTTTTACGCTGGCAAGAGCCTGTCGAACGATGGCCAAAAAGCGGCGATCGCCGGTTGCGTTTCCGGTGCTCAGCACGTTCATGCGATGGCCGAACACTACGGCGTACCAGTTGTTCTGCACACCGACCACTGTGCCAAAAAACTGTTGCCTTGGATCGACGGTTTGCTGGATGCCGGTGAAAAGCACTTTGCTGCCACGGGCAAGCCGCTCTACAGCTCGCACATGCTGGATTTGTCGGAAGAGCCGCTCGAAGAGAACATCTCGATCAGCAAGAAGTACTTCGAACGCATGAACAAAATGGACATGCTGATCGAAGTCGAGCTGGGCATCACCGGCGGCGAAGAAGACGGCGTCGACAACTCGGACGTTGACAGCAGCAAGCTGTACACCCAGCCATCCGAAGTCGCCTATGTCTACGAAGAACTCAGCAAGGTGTCGCCTCGCTTCACGATCGCTGCTGCGTTCGGAAATGTTCACGGCGTTTACAAGCCGGGCAACGTTAGTCTGCAACCGATCATCCTGAAGAACTCGCAGGACTACATCATCGAGAAGTTCGGCACCGGCAAATTGCCAGTGAACTTTGTGTTCCACGGTGGATCGGGATCGACCCGCGAAGAAATTCGCGAAGCGATCGACTACGGAGCGATCAAGATGAACTTGGATACCGACATGCAATGGGCAACCTGGAAGGGCGTCCTGGACTTCTACAAGAAGAACGAAGGTTACCTACAAACTCAATTGGGCAACCCAGACGGTGCCGACAAGCCAAACAAAAAGTACTACGACCCACGTGCTTGGTTGCGTTGCGGCCAAGTATCGTTTGTTGACCGCTTGAAGACGGCTTTCGAAGACCTGAACTGCGTCAATCGCTGCGAAGGCCTCGTTTAGTCAGATGCGGGGCTGACCAGACACGCTTAATTGGATCGGTTAAGCCCATTAATCGAATCGCAAAGCGGCCAGTGTCACGATGACGCTGGCCGTTTTTATATACGCAGTTCGATAAGATCCGATTAGCGATCGAAATCTTCGATGTCAGAAATCACTCGATCGCGAGCTGGGTGTCATCGCTTCGAAAGGGGCTGGCCACCAGTCCTTCTTGATTTACAAGATTTGGGTTTTCTGGATTGTTGGACCACGCATAGCGAACGTGCTTGATTGAGGCGACCTGCGGCGAGGAAACAACGACTGAATTGTTTTCGATCGCCGCATCTGCATCGACGAACGAAAGATCATTGCCAGCGACTTGAAAATGACGCAGTGGTTTTCCGTCGAGCGATACCAGGCCACTGCCGATGTGGTCAAAAGAAACCGTCGCTCGATTACCGTCAATCTTGACGGAATTGAATACCGGACCTGAATAGACGATCTCTTCGCCATATTCGTTGCCTCGGGCGAACAGGGCGAGCCGTTGTCCCACTGGCATTTTATTTCGAGGATGAATGTCCTTGGGGTCGCCCACGTCGATCGTCGTGACCATTCCCGTGTTTTTGCCTTCCTGCCAAAAACAAAGCATCTGTTCCCGAATGATTGGCCAACCCTCCGGATGCCCGTTGGCATAGTTCGGAAGTTGCACAAGATAGAAGGGGAAGTCGTCTCGCGATTGATCGGTCGATAAGCCGCTCGCTGTGTACCAATCGGCTCGCCAGTCTTCGACCAAGGCGAGCATCAGGTCTTTGTACTGGGAACAAAACGGTGGGCGAGAGTTTGCTTCGCCTTGATACCAGATCGCACCCGCGATGGCGTACGGTTGCAGTGGCGCGATCATGGCGTTGTAGTGACCGGATGGTCGTTTCACGTGATCACGATGCAGCGGTTCTCTGGGAGCTTGTCCTTGCACAGGTTTCTTCGCGATTTTCGCCGCCCGCTGCTTTGCCGCCCAAGCTTTCTTTTGCGTTTCGAACTTCTCGAGACTCTTGTCACCGTTACGAACGATCGCATCCCAGTGGATCCGCGTCACTTCGGCTACGGGGTCGCTATTGTAGGTGGCGGAATTGATCCACGAGTAGGCATTGGTCCCGCCGTTGGCGGACTGAATCAAGCCAACGGGAACGTTGCGATCGCGATTGAGTGCTCGGCCAAAGTAGAAAGCTGCCGCGGAAAAAGCCGACGCAGTCGCCTCGTCGACCTTGCTCCACTGTGCGTTGACGCGGTCGAGCGGCTCGTCCGAACCTTTGACCGGAACGCGAAACAGTCGCAGCGTGCTGAACGAATCCTTTGCCGCGATCTCTGCCTGGATGGTTGCATAGTCTGTCGAATTGCGAACCGGGGCAGCCATGTTGGACTGGCCTGAACACAACCAAACTTCACCGACCAAAAGATCCGCAACCGTTACCGATTCGTCACCGCAGTGAACACGCAAATCTTGTCCGGCGGCATTCGCGGCGATCGGTTTCAAATACGCCATCCACTTGCCCGCTTCGTCACTGACCGCCGACACACTTTGCCCCGCAAACTCGACGGCAACCGTTTGCCTTGGCTTTGTCGTTCCCCAAACAGGAACTTGCTGGTTCTGCTGAATAACGCCGTGGTCCGTAAAGAGCGGATGCAAATGCAAGTCGGCGGCTGAAACCGCGACACAACTGAACACGGATAAGACAACTGCCAAAACGCTGGCTAAGCCGCGAGTCTGGCTGGTTCGAAGATCTGGATTCAACATGCGAGCACTCTCGGTGAAAGTATGGGTAGAACAGGCTGTTAGCCTATTCGACGACAGCAGTGAATGCAGGATAGCAGCTCACATCATGACGAAAATTTCTGAGCTTCATCCGGGCCGGGCGTTGCATACGCAGGGTCTTTGGCTCGAATAAAAACTTCGCCATTTTCGAGCACGCGAACATCGAGCGGAACGATCGTGACGCCTTGTTCGTTAATCGTTTGTGCGTTGTCGCCAATGTCGCGTTGTTCGATTCCTTCGCGCGGCAGCGGTGGAACATTGGCGTTGAAGAACGCGGTACACCACCATTTTCCATCCTTGTCTTGGAAGGGAGTTCCGTGTCCCAGGAATCGACCAGCGAATCTACGCGGGCCGTAGGGACCGGTGATGTTGTCGGCGACGCTGTAGTAAAGATTGTACGATCCCTTGCGTCCCTGATCGGTCGACCAGGCAGTGCCCAGATGCACGTACTTGCCGCCCACTTTGATCATCGTTGCGCCTTCGTGGCCGATGCGGCGGATCAATTCACCGTCGGGGCCTGGGCGAGTGTCCGAGGGATCGATGCGAACTGGCTTGCCCGTGTACTTCGACAAGTCCTCATTCAGTGGGGCAACGAAGGTATTCCCCCACAGCATCCAGACGCTGCCGTCATCGTCAGTAAACAAGGACGGGTCGTGCCGCTCGCCCATCGCACCTTGCATGGAATGCGTCCATGGCCCGGACAAATCTTTGCCGGGCGAGAGCGCCAGGCTGGAAACTTGTTTCGGACAATGAACGAGCGCCCAGCGACCGGTTCCCGCTAAGTTTGGCATCCAGTGAACCTCGGGAGCCCAAATGCGTTTTGCATTCGGACTGTTGTTGCGATTTTCTTGCTTCAGCAAATCTGAAGTTGAAAACACAGTGCCGAGCGATTCCCACTTTGTGAGATCCTTGCTTCGGTAGACGCGAATCTGATTCCCAACGATGCTCTCGTCGCCCAACCCAATATTGTATGGATTGATGGCTTCGCGGGGGTCACCTTCGTTTGGCTGAGTTCCGGTCAGGTAATAAAAACCGTCAGGCCCAAAAGTGATGTAGGGATCGCGTATCCAACCGGACTTAATGTACAGCGCTCGATCATGTGCTTTTAAACCCGCCCGAATCGTCGCGGCATCCATCACAGGTCCCGGCTTGCGATCTGTCTTTTGTTCAACAAACGCAGAATTAGGAAACTGATCAGCCTTCGCGGCCTTGGTGGCAGATTCAACCTTCGGTTGTTTCTGGAATAACGGTTCGTGCAGTTTTGCTAGTTCGTCAGCCGGAATCTTGATGACCTTTCGGTCGTAGGTCATCAAACCATTGATCTCGCCTTCGACGTCGGTGGTCTGCGTATAGACGCCCGCCGCGATGCCTTGCTGCCGCAGATCGTTCAGCATATTGATGGACGTGACGTAACGAGATTTGTACTCGGCTTCGTCTTTGGGAATGTCACCGTAACCCCAGTTGCGACGATTGGCATCCCAAAGGTGTTCGTTCACCGGAAAACCATGGCCGCCAAATTCGCCGATCACTTTGATGAAGTCATCGAAGCGACCGTTGGAATTCAGTTCAAACGGAAATCCCGGATGTGGGTAACGATGTTCGTCGACGATGTCACCAGCCGGCCAGAAGTTACCGCCGCTGGCGACATTGACGATACGCGAAGGGTCGCGTTGGGAAGTCCAATCGCCGACTTCGATCGTTTGATGTTGGCCCCACGCTTCATTAAATGGCGTCCAAACCATGATCGATGGATGATTCTCAAGCGAGCCAATCATCTCCTCAAATTCTGTCATGAACTGTTTGTGCTGCATTGGTGGCCACTTGGCATCAACCGGATCGGGCTTCAACCGAGTCCACTCGGGCCAACCTTGATTGCGTCCTTTTCCACCACTGACTTGGTCCTGCCAAACCATCATCCCCAACCGATCGCAGTGGTAGTAGTAGCGTCGCGGTTCGACCTTGATGTGTTTGCGAATCATGTTGAAACCAGCACTCTTGAGCCACTCGATATCGAATAGCATCGCTTCGTCCGATGGCGGGGTCAGCAGTCCGTCCGGCCACCAACCTTGATCAAGTGGCCCCCAGTGGAAGATGATTTCGCCGTTGAGCGTGAATCGCCAATTGCCGTCGGCGTCTTGGACTTTGCCGACATCACGAATACCGGCGTAGGACGCGACGCGATCGATTACTTTGCCGGAATCATCACGCCATGTCAGTTCGACGTTGTAAAGATGCGGTGATTCGGGCGTCCACAACTTTGCATCCGGTACGGCGACGGTAATTGCATCCGAACCGGACGATTCGGCAACTACCTTCTCGCCGTCTTTCACAACTACCGTTGCCATGCCCCGATCCGTTGCGATTGGCTTGACGGTGATGCTGCCGTTCTTTGCATCGGTCGAAACTTTGACGTCGTTCAAGTGATTGGCGGGCACTTGTTCCATCCACACCGTCTGCCAAATTCCTGAAACCTGCGTGTACCATATGCCGCGAGCATTGATGACTTGCTTGCCGCGAAGTTGCCATGCCTCCGTTGCGTCTTCCACGCGAACCATCAAGGCGTTTTCGCCGTCTTCCAGCGCATCGGTCACGTCGAACGAAAACGGAGTATTGCCACCAACATGCTTGCCGACGGTTTTTCCGTTGACGAAAACTTCGCATTGATAGTCGACCGCTTCGAAATTCAGCAACCAGCGCTGACCATCCTGTGTCGTCGCATCGAACGTGCGGTGGTACCAAAGCGCTTCGGTGGCATCGAGCAAACGCTGCACGCCGCTGAGCTTCGATTCCAAACTAAAGGGAACCAAAATCTTTCCGTTCCACTTTGACGGAACTTCGCCTTCCTTGATCGAGGTGACTGCGTAATCCCAGTTGCCGTTCAGGTTTTTCCAGTTATCACGCTTCATCTGCGGACGCGGATATTCCGTCCAAGCATTCTCCGCGGTGACCTCGTCACCCCACTCGGTGATCAAGTCCGATACAAATGGTTTCGTACTGCGCTGTGTCTCAGGCAGCGTCGGCACGTTATCAGCGTCAACCAAGTGAACGTCGATGAACTGGCCACCGGTTTTTTGGCTGCAGTGAACTGCCATTAGGTTGCTGCCGGACTTGATCGCTGCCTGCTTGCCAGCGGGAATCGGCACAACTTGGTAGTCGGATGTGAATCCTTTCAATGTCGCGACACTCTTGCCGTTCAGATAGACCTCGACGTCCTCATCGTGGTGAATAAGCAACGCTGGTTTTGCAGGGACTTTTGCAAGATCAAACGACTTCCGTAACCAGATACTATTCGTTGACCAAGTGGTACCGACTCGCGATCCCGGCGTATCCTGGACGCCGAATCCGCCGCTTCCCTCTGTCCAAGCGGCGTCGTCAAAGTCTGACGCTCGCCAGCCATCTGCCGGTTTACGGAGTGTATATTTCCATGTGTCGACGATTTCCTGAGCGGAAATTGAACGGCACACCAGAAAGAGAGAGAAAATCAAGACTGAAATTCGTTGGATCATTGGAAGCGTCTTTGACTTGTAGTATGGGCTGCTGACACGTGGTACGTGGTACATGATTTAGCGTTGTTGTTCTGGGTTGGTAGCGTGCAACGCGTGGCGGAGGACTACTCCATTGAACGGATTTGGAGACTTGTAGTCGCCGGCTGATGTTCTTTCGTCTAAGCCGATGCTGAGATCGTCGATTGGCTGTACTGGAATGAGTCCGTGTGACGGCTGGCTGATTGAATCGCCTCCGTCGACTGACAACGTCATTGTGTCCGTGGAAAGAGTTGCAGTGAGTGTGATTGTTCCCGAAACAGGATCTTCGGCGAGCAGTCGTTTGACTTTCCCGTTGATGCGAATATCAAACGCTGGTTTGCCATTGATGAAGTGCAACGCATAGCCGTGTTGGTTGCCGCCATGCGCGAGCGCGACTCCATTGGGCGATTGTGATTCGACCGTCTGTTCAAGTCTTAGCATGCGATTTGCGATCTGTGGTGAGTCCGTCTTCAAGCTGCGAACGTTGTCTTGCGGTTTCCAGATCACACCAACTCGCCGTGCCCACGCGTCCCAGTCCGCAGTCATCTTTTTAACTCGTTCAGGGTCTTTTTCAGCCAAGTCATTCATCTCGCAGCGATCTTCGGCCAAGTTGTACAGTTCCCACTTCAACTCATGCGGCATTCGCTTGGCGTAGACTGCTTTCCAGTCACCTTGGCGGATAGCGTGGGCAGCTTGATGGTCAAAGCCAATGGTTCGGTCCGGCAACGATTCACCCATGAATGCCGGAAGCAGGCTTTTGCCTTCGAGCGGCGTGATTCGGTTTCCCTTGAGCTCTTGCGGATACGTTGCCTCGGCTGCATCGATCAGTGTGGGAAGAATATCCATCAGGTGCGCTGGATCACGCACCCACTTGTTCGGTTTGCCGATTCCTTTTGGCCAATGGGCAATGAACGGAGTGCTGATGCCACCTTCGTGCGTAAAATGTTTGTAGAGTCGAAACGGGGTGTTGCCAAGATTTGCCCAGACGCTTCCGTACGACTGGTGGGTGCCGCGCTGACCAATCTCGCGAATTTTATCACCCGTCCGTAAAGTTGTTTCGCCACGGCGAGACTGCCCATCAAATCCAAACGGCCCCCATTCGTAACACGCTCCATTGTCGCTTAGGAACAGGATCAACGTGTTGTCGAGGTCGCCGGTTGACTTCAAATGCGAAACAAGTTGGCCGACGCCGTTGTCAACGCCTTCGACCATAGCGGCGAAGATTGCCATGCGTCGTGCGAGATCAAGTTGCCGGTCTTCTTCAAGCGAATCCCATGCCGGGTTTGGCTCGCCAGAAAAGCCGTTTGCGATCGCGGATTTATCGACAGGGACGATCGACCTCGGCGATAACTTCCAATGATCGCCATCGACCAATCCCAATTTTTGCATTCGCTCAAAACGTTCTTCACGCAATATGTCCCAGCCGCGACGATAGACCTCGTCGTACTTGTCGGCTCGCTCGGCGGGAGCCTGAACGGGGAAGTGCGGAGAAGAGTGACCGAGAAACAAAAGCCACGGTTTTTCGCTCTTCTGGCCCTGCTTGATGAACTCAATTGCGTAGTCATTGAAAACGTCTGTCGCATAGAAGTCGTCCGCCGAAGCATCGATTTCTTTCACCCGGTCCGCCGGCAAACGCTCGTAATACTCTGCATCGTATTGGTCATGCGAATGATCAAACGTGTAGCCATAAAATTCGTCGAAGCCGCGTTTGATCGGTCCCGTTTCGTGGTGCATGTGCCATTTGCCAACGTAGTAGCAATTGTATCCGGCTGGCTTCAGTACTTCTGCGATCGTCGCACAGTCGTCTCGCAGTCGGCCCTGGTATCCCGGTCCGCGATCCGGACTGGGTTGGCTAGTTGTGAAGTCGCCAATCCCAGCCTGTGTCGGATAAAGTCCCGTCATCAACGAAGCGCGACTTGGACAGCACCGCGCCGAGTTATAGACCTGTGTCATCCGCACGCCAGCGTTTGCCAACGCATCGATATTGGGCGTGCTGATTTCGCCGCCATAACAGCCAAGATCTGAATACCCCAAGTCATCAGCCAAGATGACAACGATGTTTGGTCGTTCTGCGTAACTCAGGCTGCCAGCCTGCAGCAAGACGAATAGAATGAGGCGGGTAACTTGAGCGAGACTCATCATGTTTTGTTTTCGCCGAGAACTTGAGTGCTTAACCCCAATTGTGCAGCCATCACATCAAACCACGCGGCTTAGATTTGCGAGGGCAAAGACGACTTAGGATTTCACTTCGAGAGACTCATTTTAGGCCCGCTGCTCAGCATCGCAATGAGAACGCCCGGATTGAGTGTAAGCTATTTTGTCACGCTGGAAGTCGGTTTAACCTGCTGCCTAAATTGTCCTGGTGTGATGCCCAGAACGCGTTTGAAAACAACGTGCAGGTATTCCGGGTGGTCAAAACCGCAGAGAAAGGAGATCTTTTCGATCGACAGATCGGTGGTCAGAAGCAACTCGCGAACCCGTTTGACTTGGACAAACCGTATTTCCTCTTGAGGCGAACGTCCGAGATATTTTCTCAGCTGACGCTCCAGCGTGCTCCGTGACACACTAGCGTTCGCGGTCACTTCGTCCACGGTGATCCCTCGGCAGGCATTTTCACGAATGAGCTTCACGGCCGCCGCGACGGCTGGATCATCAATGGCAACCACATCCGTTGATTGACGGGTGGCTACGCCAAGCGGTTCAAGTTGGTAATCAAACACGGTTGCATTTCCGCTGTCCATCATTTCGGTCAACAACTCGGCCGCTCGATATCCAATACCTTCGGCGTTCGGGATGACGCTTGAAAGCGGTGGCGCACAGATACGACAGAGCAACTCGTCATTGTCGACGCCGACTACAGCGGCTTCTTCTGGAACAGACAATCCAGCCGTTGAGCACGCGTCGAGTACCTGCGTGCCGCGAATATCGCTGCAAGTCATGATGCCAAATGGACGAGCAAAGGTTTTCAACCAGCTAACGAGATGCTGTTGTTCGTCTTCCCAACTGCGAGCGGATCGACCGTACCATCGCGAGTTGTAGATATCGCAGGAACAGCCCGCCTCATGTACCGCTTGTGCGAATGCCTTTTCCCTTCGGTGTGACCACGCTTCACCACGAAAGCCACAGAATCCGAAACGTCGAAATCCGCGTTCCAATAAATGGTCGGCTGCCATGCGTCCGATCGCCGCGTCGTCGGAGCGAATACAGGGTAACGTGATACCGTCTTGGCGATCAGTCAACTCGACAAGCGGAACCTGCGTGGCTTGTACGGCGGCCACCAATGCGGGAGTCGTCGCGCGAGAAATGACTCCGTCACCTTTCCAAGTTGCGATCCAAGATGGTGGTTTCTTCGTCAGATCACGCTGCTCAAGAAAAACGGACCAGTCATCATGCATTCGCATGAACCGAACAATGCCCGAAAGCAGGTCCCGTCCGTAAATACTGGAGGTTTCGATAATGAGTGCAACGCGTCGTCTCATGAACTGAATTCTATCAGTTCAGGAAAGTTGCATTGGTCGGTAACAAACGGCATCTTTGGGCGGGGTTCGTTTCGATTAATTTCATAGGATGAACCGTCGCTTTTGACCGAAGGATCAACCGCGAAGCAACAGATGACTCGCATTTTGCTCCGTAGCAACAATTGGCGGGAAACGATCTGCTAACGCATTTTCGCGCGACGGGCTAGTCTTCATCGCGATCATTCAAAATCATTCGGTCGCTTCCAGTTGAAACTCGTACTGATAGCTACCGTTTGCCTTGATGCGATACTGTTCGTGCGGAAGGGCTCCCCAAGAATTATCGCCCGCGAGACCTCGTTGCAGATAGTCAACGTTCACGGTGAACAGGTCTCGCTTTGGAATCTGATACGCATGCTTGTGCGTCTCGAGATCCGACATCAAACATGGGTAGGCGCTGGCTTGTAGCAGCGAATCACCGATCGCTGAAACTCGCACACCTGGTCCAGAATCCGGTGTCCACTCCATCCAGCGGACGTCCGTGCGATTGCCCGACTCTTGTGGCTCTGCGTATTCATAGACCAATTCAGCTGTGGGCCGCTCGAAAACGCCTACCCAAACTCCTGATTTGCGGTCGCTGTATGACTCTTCGGGGCCATTGCCGAACCAACGACAGGAATCCAAGTTCGTTGCAATCTGACACTGCATTCCGATGCGAGGAAGCTCTGGCAACTGGCCCTTCGGATCGACAATGACTGAAACTGCCAATCCACCGGATTCGGTCAATCGGTATGCAAGTTCCCCGGTTGTCTTTCCGGCCGGAATGCTCAAGGCATATCGCACGGTTGGAGTTCCGTCCTGCACGTCGGCCGATACCAGCTTCGCGCTCGTGTTCTCGCCCGCCGATTTCCAGACCCCGCTGTTACTGGGCATCTTGTTGCCCTTGTCATTGTCAGTTGGCGGACGCCAAAAATTCAGGTGCATCGGCGCAACCAGCATCTCGGTCCCGCGATGTTTCCAGCTGGTCAGTTGTCCGGTTGCGTTATCAAACCGGTAGATCGACTCGTTGCCGGAAAGAGTCGTCGCAGCGTCTGTTCTTGCAATCTCACCACTGCCCAATTTCGGTTTAGGCGCGACCGAATTGCCCGAGATCTTGAACTGATCCCAAGCCACAACGTGACCGCGTTTCGCCCATTCGGTGTCTTCGGTCAATCGCCATTCGATTCGGCAATGCAGTTCTTCGTCCGTTGCAGGTATGTTCAGTTTGACGTTCATGGTCTCTGTCTGTTGCGGACCAACAGCAGGCGCGACTGCGGTCAACTCTTCGATAACGACACCCGATTTCCGCAGCGACACCACGGGCTCGAGGTGCGACAAGTCGATGAAGTTCGACTCGTTGAAGACCTGGACGTCAAATTGTCCCGAGACAACCGAAGTCGCTTGCTTCGGTAAACTAACGTGAACGTTCTGGTAGACTTTGAAGACTTCGGCCGCTTGTGGATTGGGCACTCGGTCGGCATCCACAATTCCGTTACAGCAAAAATTGTCGTCGTTGGGTTTATCGCCGAAATCGCCGCCATAGGCCCAGAATTCAACAGAACCTCGGTCTGTGTCTTTCTGCTGACGCAGTCCTTGGTCGACCCAGTCCCAAATGCATCCGCCCTGCATCAACCGCTCACTGCGAAACAACTCCCAGTAGTCAGCAAGGTTGCCGGATGAGTTGCCCATCGCGTGTGAGTATTCGCACTGAATCAGGGGACGTTGTTCGTTGAGCGGTTTCGATTTTTGTTCGCGACAGTATTCCCGGCATCGCTGCATGGTCGCGTACATCGGCGTGAACATGTCCACGTGCGACGCCTCTTTGCCTTGTTCGTAGTGCACGGGATATTTGACTGCCGCGTCTTCATGCAACCACTTAGAACAGGCTTGGAAATTGACTCCATCACCCGCTTCATTTCCCATCGACCAAACGATGATCGATGCATGGTTCTTGAATGCACCGACCATGTTTTTGACTCGGTCCAAGTGTGCAGCTTGCCAGGTTGGATCCTTGGCGAGTGATTCTTTGCCATAGTGCATCCCGTGCGATTCGATGTTTGCTTCGCAGATCACATAAAGTCCGATTTCATCGCACAGTTCGTAGAAACGCGGATCGTTCGGATAGTGTGATGTTCGCACCGTGTTGATGTTCATTTGCTTCATCAGCGTGATGTCCCGTCGCATCATTTCCTCGGGAACATAATGCCCGGTATCGGGATCGTGATCGTGGCGATTAACGCCTTTGACAAGAATCGCTTGTCCGTTGATTTGAAGTTGGCCTTCTTTGATCTCGGATCGTTTGAACCCAATGTTCTGGGCATAGTGCGAGATCGGCTTTCCGGCAAATTCCTGGCACGTGACCAGCAGCGTGTAGAGCTGCGGATCTTCGGCACTCCAAGGTTTGACCTCGAACGGAAGCGACTTTAGCGACAGCGAAGCGTTGCTCGTTCCGGTGGTCGCCGAAACATCGATTGACTTGGTGAAGAGCGATGTAGCATCAGGATTGCCTTTGCCCCCTTCAAGAATCTCGACGACGACCTTCAATTCCGATGCCTTCTTGCTGTAATTGGCAATCAAGGCGTTGACGTCGAGGGTCCCTGTTTTGTAGTCGTCGGCCAAAGAAGCAACAACCGTCAGGTCAGCAAGATCGATCGCCGCAAGGGATGTCAGATACACATCGCGAAAGATTCCCGACAGACGCCAAAAATCTTGATCCTCCAAATATGATCCATCACTGTAACGATAGACTTCGACCGCGATCAGGTTTTTGCCAGGTTGGACGAACTTCGTTATATCGAACTCGGCCGGCGTTCGAGAGTCTTGTGAATAGCCGACTTTCTGTCCGTTTACCCAGAGGTAGAAAGCCGATTCGACACCGTTGAAAGTCAGGTGGGTTTGTCGTCCTTCCCACGATGCCGGCAAGTCAAAGGTGCGACGATAGCTGGAAACAGGATTTCGTTCGGTGAACGTCGTAAAGTCCTCGGGTGGAGTATCCATCAATCGCGGCGGCGACTTTTGAAATGGGTACGTCATATTTGTGTAGATCGGGGTACCATAACCCAGCAGCTCGACATTGGACGGAACTTTGATCGAGTCCCAGTCCGCGTCGTTGAAATCTTGTTCAAAGAAACCCATTGGCCGTTTGTCAGGGTGGTTCACCCAGTTGAATTTCCAATCACCGTTGAGCAGTTGACACCATGGCGATTCGAGACGCTGAGTTGCGATGGCTGAACCACGAGTCGGAAACGGCATCTTTACTGCGTGCGATTTCATTTTGTTGACACGAAAGACCGATGGGTTTTCCCAGTCATTGGCCAAACAGACGGTCCCGATCAGAGCGAGGACAGCAAAAGGAAAAACTCTAAGTTTTGTCATGGAAGCTACTTGGGCGAATAAATGGGCGCAAATGGTATGCAGCGATAAACAGGAGGATCGAGCGAATCGGCCTGTTAAAGTTGCGTTTTGGAGGTGGGACGCCGATGCGAATTTTCGGTCAAACCACAATTCTAACTTGTCTGATCGACCGTTTCGAATTTTGATCAAATTCGGCGGGAAACAACGTCATATGAGCGTCTGGCTTTTATACCAAATGACGCAGGGATGTCGTCGGCGTGCAAGGAAAGAAAACGATCCGAACAGTCACAAATTCCATCGAGACGTCGTTTCGCAGATGGGTGTCGGCAGGATAGACGCAATCCATCGATGGCGGATCAATCAAAGCATCGAGCACGATCTCGATCGCTTTTTCGCGTTCGCTGCAACCTGTTTTGGTCATCGCTTGCAGGTGCAGGTGCAGGTGCAGGTGCAGGCCAACGCGAAGGTGTTGGTTCGCCCGAATGACGTCGGTGCCTGTGTTCATTGCTTGCACTGCAAAAATCTATCGACTAGAACCGACTGACTTTTGATCATGACGCGTACCGTCAAGGAAGTGAATCGAATGTTGTTGTAAACCCGGCGAGAACAGGTCGAGAAGTTTTTGAATAGGATTGGTGTTCTGTGATCGCAGTGGTGTTTTTTAACGGTGTCGACTGGGCGGTTCTGATTGGCTATTTCGTTGCCATCATGTCGTTGGGCTTATTCTTTTGGCGACGAAACAATTCGGCCGACGAATTCACCGCGGGTGGCAGGACCCTGCCGGGATGGTTATGCGGCTTGTCAATTTTTGCGACCTACCTGAGCAGTATCAGTTATCTGGCGCTGCCGGGGAAAGCGTTTGTCGACAATTGGAACGCATTCATGTATTCGCTCGCGCTGCCGTTTGCAGCATTGATTGCGGTTCGGTTTTTTGTGCCGTTGTATCGCAAATCAGGTGAGATATCGGCCTATTCGTTGCTAGAAACGCGATTCGGTTTATGGGCGCGAATCTACGCGAGCAGCTTTTACTTGCTGTATCAGATCGCTCGCATCGGTGTCGTGATGTACCTGATGGCGTTGCCGATGGCGGTACTGTTCGGATGGGACATTCGCACCGTGATTCTGTTCACCGGTGCGATCGTCACGGCTTATTCCTTTGTGGGCGGGATCGTGGCGGTGATTTGGGCAGACGCGATTCAGGCGGTCGTGTTGTTGGCGGGAGCCTTGCTTGCGTTAGGAATCATGTTGTGGGGAATGCCTGGTGGTCCTTCGGAAGTGATTGCGGTAGCCAACGAGAGCGGCAAGTTCTCGCTGGGCAGCACGTCTTTGTTTGACGTGTCAGAGCCAACCGTCTGGGTCGTACTCGCGTTCGGCTTGTTCGATAACCTGCGTAACTTTGGCATCGATCAGAGTTACATTCAACGCTACATCGCCTCGAGCAGCGACCGCGAAGCAGCGAAAAGTGTTTGGTTGGGATCGATGTTGTATGTTCCCGTCAGTGCTCTGTTCTTGTTCATCGGATCATCGCTGTTTGCGTTTTACGAGAGCCATCCTGCGGATACGCAGGAGGTTCGAATCATTGTTGCCGAGCAGAAGTTGATGCAGGCAGGCATTTCGTTTGATGCGGCAGACTATCAACAGCGACTTCAGGAAACCGCCGCAAAACTGACTTCCAAAGATTTGGGCGACCGAGTGTTCCCCCATTTCATCGCGGCGCATCTGCCACAAGGTGCACGTGGTCTGCTGATTGCTGCCGTCTTCGCGGCGGCGATGAGCACGGTTTCGACGTCGCTCAACTCGTCGGCCACTTTGGTGATGAGTGATTTCTACAAGCGGTTGTATCGTCCGTTGTCAAACGATCAACAGGATGTTCGCGTGCTTCGTTTTGCGACCATTGGTTGGGGAGCGATGGGGACGATGATGGCGCTAGCGCTGGTGCGTTTGACCGAAAGCGCACTTGATGTTTGGTGGTTGCTGTCGGGCGTTTTGGGCGCCGGGATCATTGGATTGTTCCTGCTCGGGTTGATGGTTCCTGCGATCCGAAGCAAGCGTTCAATCTGGGTGCTTGCGTTCGGGATGCTGGTGATCGGATGGATGGCTGTTTCAAAGAGCGACTACTGGCCCGAATCGCTCGATCAGTTCACCAGCCCATTTCACACTTTCTTGGTGATCGTGATTGGACCTTTGGCAATGATCCTCGCTGGCTGGCTAATTGCCGATCGAAGGAGCAGTGCATGATGCGTGGTTTGACGTGCCGGTTTTTTTTAAGTCTTGTCGTTCTGCAGACGGGGTTCACGGCGGCGATGGCCGACGAGCGTGATCCGTCAAGGCCGCCCAATGTGATTTTGATTTTGGCAGATGATCTTGCCGTCGGTGACTTAGGCGGTGGAGACGGCAGTCCGTCGAGGACGATGCATTTGGATCGTCTGGCTGAGCAAAGTGTGCGTTTCAATCAGGCCTACAGCGCCTCATGTGTCTGTGCACCGGCGCGTGCGGCTCTATTGACCGGTCGGTACCCGCATCGCACGGGCGTAGTAACGTTAAACATGAACACGTATCCGGTGATGACTCGCCTCCGCCGCGATGAAGAGACCATGCCCGAACTGCTGCGTCGGGCAGGTTATGTGACTGGGTTGATCGGGAAGTGGCACGTCGGTTTGGGAGACGGCTTCCACCCGCTCGATCGTGGCTTTGACGAATACGAAGGTTTCAGTGGGTCGAGCGACGTCGGTTACTATGAGTATGCGTTTGATGTCCAAGGTAAAGTTCGGCGTGTCGCTGATCGATACTTGACCGACGATTTGAACGATCGAGCAATCGAGTTTGTAAGGCGCCATCGAGACCAGCGGTTCTTTCTGCATTTAGCGCACTACGCACCGCATCGGCCGCTGCAAGCGCCAGCCGAAATCATCCAGAAATATTCTGATCATGGGTTCGACGAATCGACATCGACGATCTACGCGATGATCGAAGTGATGGACCACGGGATTGGAAGGTTGCTAGAAGAGCTTGATGAGTTAGACCTTGCCAAGGAAACGGTGATTGTGTTTGCCAGCGACAACGGTCCGGACCCACTGACTGGTGTACGATTCAACCACCATCTACGAGGCACCAAATACCAAGTCGATGAGGGTGGGATTCGTGTGCCTCTGTTTGTTCGCTGGCCAGGTGTGTTTGCCGCTGGCGAGCGAAATCAACAGGTTCACTTTGTTGATCTGCTACCAACGCTTCTGGACTTCACCAGAACCGATACTGTCACGACTGCAAACCCGCTGGACGGAAAGAGTTTCGCACGAGTGCTTCGTGATCCGTCTGCTGACTTTTCGCCGACGCGTTTCTGGCAATGGAATCGAGGTCGGCCAAATTACACTCACAATGCTGCCGTTCGCGAAGGCAAGTTCAAACTGGTTCGCCCCTTTGTCACGCGAGGCAGCAAGATTCAAGATTCGACATTGCCAGCGGAACTCTATGATTTAGATTCGGATCCAACCGAGTCAACGAACATCGCTGCTGAACATCCTGATCTGGTGCAGCAGCTCGGCGGCAAACTGCAACGGTGGGCCGATGATGTGGAGAAGGAACGAGTTCGGCCTGAATCAGAAAAACGTCGCGATGATTTGCCGTTAAAGATTCGTTAGATCAAATCGGCTGCGATTGCTCGCTGAAGTTTGCGGATCCCGCTAGAACAAATATTCGAGAGTATTGAAAAGGAATCCAGGCTTTGTTTCACGTCGGCGGATAGAACACCGCCATCAGAATAAAGAAACACGGGCGAGTTATGATCGTCGCAGTAAAAATTTCCGTTCGCGAACTCGCGGGGAATTAGGAGCAAGCGGTTCAAGAAAACGATGCAAGCCAACAAAAACAACGCGAGCTTCTGGGACCTGTCGTTTCTAGAATCAATCCCAAAGAAGAATCGCTTCAAACAGGCTAAAGCCGCTTGCAGAAAAATACTACCGAGCGATCAGAGCTGTCGGCGACTACTTGTTGCTCTTAAGTGTCGCGATCAGATAATCGGTTGACGTGGCGTGCTCGACGTTTGGCGCATTGGGGTAAATAAGTTCGCAATCGATGCCCATTTCGATGCAATGTTGCTGTAGCTTTACTCCAAAGTTGGATGTGTGCGTTGGGTCCTTCTGATTCTTGCCAAGTGATGGAGGGCTGCTGTACCACAAATAGACGCCTGGATCATCTTGGCTAACCAGCGCGTATGGTGAGTACTCTTCGATCCAGGGTAAAATGCTTTCGCGGTCGGTTAGGAATTC
This sequence comes from Rubripirellula reticaptiva, assembly GCF_007860175.1. NCBI lineage: Bacteria > Pseudomonadati > Planctomycetota > Planctomycetia > Pirellulales > Pirellulaceae > Rubripirellula > Rubripirellula reticaptiva. The sequence continues at coordinate 799,753 of NZ_SJPX01000003.1, forward strand.
GGCAAAGTTCTTTTTGCCGAATGCATGCCCTCCGTATTTACTGTTGGGCGTCAATTGCTTCATCTGTTTTGGATCGAGAGTCGTTTGTGCACCAACCACCGCCGCGCACCACAGTCGACTTGATTGTCGGGCGACCGGGTCATCGCTTTTGGAATCAGCCAAGTCATCGTGAAAAGCCAACCACAGGCTGGAGCACGCACCCGCCGAACCACCAGCGGCACCAATGCGGTCCATGTCGATGTTCCATTCGGATGCTTTTGTACGGACAAATTGCAGTGCTCTAGCGGCATCGTGCAGCGGGGCTTTTACTGGGGGCATCATATCGCCCGCCTGTCGAACGTATCGGTAGTTGATTGCCGCGACGGAAATGCCGGCTTCGAGTAGTGAGGAAACATTCACGAAACGATGAACAATTTCTTTGCTGCCGCCTGTCCAACCGCCGCCGTGAATCACAAACACCAGAGGCGTTGGCGTGTCCGATTCAGCCTTCCAAAAGTCAATCACATTGCGGTTGTGATCGCCGTACTTGATTTCGGTCAACGTTGGTTTAGGAACTGATTCGTCATACGCTGCGGGGGTCTTAGGCGATTGCGTCTTCGGCGGCGAGGTCTTCTTTGCGTCTTCGTTCGTTTGAGCGGACGCAGATACAGAGACGATCAGACCGAGCAGGACACAGACGACGGTTTGCATTGATCGCACGATTGTTCTCACTATGATTGGATGTCGTTTCATTGAATTGGCTTCGTTCAAGATTTTCGGCGTCGCAGAGTCTATCGCAGTTGAACTTAGTTTTTCGAAATCACTGGAGCCTTTTTGTGGCTGTGCAGCGGTGTCGCTAGGATTGAAGAGTGTCGCTTAAGCAATCGGGGATTAGCGCCACGACAAATTTTGAGTTCTACTTTTCGGCATTTGCATTTAGCAGGACCTTGGCTTCGTGCTTTCGACGATCAAGGTCTTGTTGCCGGAGTGCTGCTTGAATTTGTTGCTTCTGTTTTCGATCAAGCTTTTCAGGAATCTCGTTAAAAATTCCCATCGGTATGGATTCGAGCGGCCAGTCGTCGCTGCGCTGGGTCGCGAAGGGGATGTCTGTGATTCGGTCCGCTTGCAAATTGCCTAGTGGACTGCGCGCCCATGCGTACCGATAGTGAACCGGACTTGGCACCATAGAGCTGCTTAGAACCAACGAGGTCGTGTCAGACTTTGGCTTACCGCGATCGTCTTTGCCTATGACGAGATGCGTTGCTTCGGCGGGATGGAACCTGCGATCCTCGCCCGCGATCGCAAAGCCTAGGATTGGTCCACCGTCGTCAATCGCGCTGGCTGGTTCATCAAGCCGCAAAACGATTCGTCCATCATCGACCTTCATATCGACAACGATTGGAGGCTTCCAGCGAATCGAATTGGAAAATCCATACTGTGTCGCCAATGCCCATCGCGAGATTCGCTCGCCCGCTGGGATCTTTTGCTGGGGGTGATACCAACGGCGCCGCAGATCGTAGGTGCTGGTGAAGCCAATGTTCTGGTCACCGGCTTGATAGAAATCCAGGAAAGTCTTGTACTGGGCTTCGCGAATGAAGGGCCCCGCATTCGACATCATTTCAGAGAAATTGTCGAGCGTCTGGACGGGGCCTTCCGTACACAGCGATAGGATTCCGAACGGCAACTGAGGATCGTTAAATGCGGCACGCCAAGCAGTGATCATTTTCGGAAATAGTTGCCGATACATCACCGCACCCGGAGTACCGTCAAAGCAGTTGTTGTATCCCTGGTGAAAGATTGCACCTTTAATTTGCAATCCAGCGATAGGCGATATCATGCTGGCGTAACAGTTGCCGGGCCGGTTGTGGTCGAGTGCGGGGCCAGGACGTAAATCAGTTGGCACGGTTTCGTTGGAAGGCATTTGCTTGCCTTCCTTTTCAACACGAGCGACTTTGCTGCGATAGTTTTCGATGCGACTATCGAGGTCAGCTTTCGCATCCCAGTCGGCAACCTGCTTGTCCCACCGGGCAAGTAGGTCTGTGACTTGCTCGGTTTCCACTTGTCGCAACACCGCGTCGGGTATCCAAGTTTCCACCGTGGTTCCACCTCGCGACGCATCGACGACCCCGATGGGAACTTGAGTTGCCATGTGGATGCGGCGTGCGAAAACGTATCCGATCGCAGACAATTCTCGTGCGATTTCGGGCGAGCAAACGTCCCAATCGCCTTTGCGGTAGTGGCGGCCGAACCATTGGCTCCATTCATGCAGTCGCGGAAATCCCTTTCGATCTTCGAAACCGTTCGCTGCAGGAACCGTTAGGATTCGGATGTTTGTGTAGTTCGCTGAAACAATTTCAAGTTGGCCATTTTCGATTCGGTCCAACGGAAATTCCATGTTGCTCTGGCCACCAAGCACCCAGACGTCGCCGACAAGAATATTGTCAAGCGTTAGAGTCTGCGTCTCGCCGGTGACCTTCATTTCGCCAGGCAAAGATCTGGCTTCCATCGCCGGCAGTTCAACTTTCCATGATCGGTCCTCGGCGGCAATTCCGACTTGTTTTGCTCCGCCGAACTCAACTGTGACCTGTTCACCGGGTTTGGCCCATCCCCAAATGACCATTGGCTTGTCTCTCTGCAGAACCATATTGGTTTGAAAGACGTTGCTAACACAAAGGCCATTGCTGATCGCTGGGATGTCGATGACGTCTTCGCGAGGCATCCGTTTCGACCTGTCTTGCGATGACGCCGATTTATTCGTCAAGAAGACCAGTGCAAAAGCAAGAATGGCTGCGGTTCGAATCATGGTAAATCCTGTTGGATGTTCAATGCGGCGTCGCATGCGTTCAATCCACGTCGGAAGCGAGGGCGCTTGCTGCGTCAACTATCATACTTCGGATCAACGCCAGCAACTGCCGCGTGCCGGCTTCCCCGAACCGTAAGAACGTCAAGAGCCACACCAACAACTCGCATAAACGCGTTTCCAAGAATGGAGACGCAAAGGATGACTGGAATCGTTTCTGCGACTTCTGGAAAAGTGCTGCCTTCCCATGGTGCGTTCACTTGCAGGAAGTAGACAATGCCTTTTATCCGGGGGAAGCGGAACCCTGGTCCCAGCGTGAATTTTCCACAAGCTCGCGGACGACCGAGAACCAACTTGGATATACCGTTGCTCGATAGGCTGAGTCCTTCGGCAATTCGGCCATCAACCGCCGGTGGGCAATCCCTAGGTTATGGTAAGGCAGTCTGGGGAACAGGTGGTGCAAGCCGTGATAACGCATTCCTAAAGGAAACAGCAATTCAGTGAAAACGGTTGTGCCTGTCACATTCGCCGAGTCCAAAACTTGATCGTCGTGCGATAAAGGTTGCCCGTGCGAAAGATATCGATGAGCCGCCAGCGTGCGTATGTGGTTCAATCCAAGCGCAAAAGCGGCGAGGCAATAAAGCTGAGGAAGTCGTGTCCACTGTGTCACGCCTGCAATCACGCACGCAAAAATCGCCCATGCGCGGATGCTGCACGCGAGATCCATCAGTGCCCAAGTGCGTAGCGGCGCACGCGGGGGAATCATCCGACAATACTTGAAATCGATGACGAACGAGGATGCATGCTGAAGTGTCCAGAGTCTCAATCGGGGATGCAAGAACGTAAGGGGGGTTAACAGGAATCGCAAAGTCACCAATATCGGTTGCAGGAAAATCTGAGCAAGAAATACCCCGATGGACCAATGCGATGACGCTGCAAGCGGCAGGTACTCGCCATCGTGATCGGTCCCGTAGTGTCTCGCGTTGTGATGGTCGACGTGGCTCTCGTAAAAGAACGTTGGCGTTAACATCGGAATCCCAGCAAGCAGATTCCAAACGATTCTAAAAGTTCGCATTTCCCTGGATCGGAAATGAACGATTTCATGCATGAAGGAAGCAACGCGATAGAGTCCGCAGCCAGCGATCAAGAAGCTAATGATCTGGGTCGCCGATAGCATAGATGCGCTAAAGTATACCGCTGCTGCACCATAGGCGACTGCTAGGCTGAACAAAAAATCCGTCCAGTAAATTGCCGCATTGTGATCGAAAAGGTCCGCCACGATCTTGCGAGAACTGACAGAAATCGGTTGGTGGTTTTTACACATGTTAGACTCGTTTTGAAGCTAGCAAGTTGCCCGCCACTTTGTCGCGCCGGTTCGGAAGCTATGTCAATTGCAGCTCGCCATCCTTGCGCCGATGTTATGGAAGATCGTTGTTGAAGTATGGAGAGTCATTCCTTACCGATTTTATTCATTAGTGGCGCGAGCCGTCTGGAGGTAAGGCTGGATGTTTCTGAAGCCGATTCGTGAACGATTGATCAGTGATTGGACTGATCCGTGTTGAAACCGTGCCTGACAAAGTGAGGCAATTGCTTTCGAGATTAGCATTTTAGTTGCAACTGAGTTGGCTAAGCAAGCACTTGCTCACATGCCAACAGACGTGTTTTTCGATCGAAGGCAATGTAATTTAAACGTCAACCCCGCGATAACTATCTTCGCTCGGTTAAGGCTGCATCTCAGTACCCAAGATCTTCGTGCTGATATTTTGTTCGCCGCAAATAGGTTGCGCCAACAACTTGGATTAACGAACTGCACCCGTCAAATTCGTAGAATGATTCGCGAATCCAAGAGTCGAATCGCCCACCGTAACCAAGTTCGCGAAAGTCATCGTTCGTTGGCGATTTAGGCCTTTGCGGAGGTGCACCAGCAAAGACGGCTGTTTTTTCGACTTATCTTGACCGTTGACCATTGGCTATTCGATTGCTCGGCGTCTGCAGCATGTTGCTGCTAGGTTCCTCTCGAGCGATTCAGTTAAGTTCTCCGAAATGCACAGCCAACAAATTCCTCATTAGACGGTTGAATCAGTATTTGGCAGATTGCTGTTGGGGGAGCCGCTTGGCGGTCGAGCAACATGATTTTCGGGTACAGCCGTTGCGGAAACCATCGCGATCAGTTGCTGGCCAGGTAGCGGTTGCAGAGGCTTGTCGTCAGTGTCGAGAACTAAGACACCGTCTTTGTCGATCGTCGCAAGAACCTGGGCGCCGTTCCCGTACTTTTTCTTGAAATCATCATACGAGAACTCGTTTGTCAGTGGTGTCGTTTTGAAACGTGCACCAGCGACGTGCATGGCACGCAGTTCCGAAAACGTGCTGCCTTTGCCAAACAGTTCTCGACCCATCAAATTCTTTGTCAGACCCCGTCGGTGGTGCGAATTTTCGCGAGTGAATGTCAGCTGGTAAACCTGGGAACGTTCGAACAAGTGAGTGCATTCTCGCACGGCTAACGAGTTGACTTCATCGTTGGGGGTCATCGCCAGCAATCGACCGATTCCGGTTAACGGTAATTCTTCAATGACGTGTTTATTCAAAATGTTCGCACAGACCGCATTGATTCCATCGACACGCGCTTTCGATATCTTATTGTAGTTCGTGTCAACCAACAGCACGTTGATACCGGACTTCGTCAGCTCTTTGGCGAAGTCTCTCACCCAAATATCGGCGCCTGCAATCAGCACACCGTTGGTCGACGTGTCGGCTAGTCCAAGCAATTTTGCGAGCGGTGTGGCTGAAAGTCCATAGATCGCAACGGTGCCAACGATTACCAAGAATGTCACATTGGCCAACTGATCCGAACCCGGAAGATCGACGTGACCAAAATGACTTTCCATTTCCAACGCGAAAACACTACTGACGGCAGCCGCAACGATTCCTCGTGGTGCAAGGCCGGCAATGAATGTCTGTTCGCGGATGTTTAGTGGGCTTCCTAACAGTGAAGTGTAAACCGAGATAGGACGCACGATCAGGATTAAAACCATCACGAACAAGACACCGGGAAATCCAATCGCAAAGATGTCGTCCAGGTTGACGCGGGATCCTAAGACGATGAACAGGCAACCGATCAGCAACGTGCGTAGGTTCTCTTTGAACTCGATGATATGTTCAATTTCGATACTGCGCTGGTTGGTCAGCCATAGCCCGATGATGGTGACCGTGATCAATCCTGATTCGTGTGCGAAGTGATTGCTGACGGCATACAGCAACAAACCGACCGATAGAGCGGCGACACCTTGCAGTTGATCGGGGATCAAAAACTTGCGTAGCGCGAACCCTAACATCGCGCCGCCAGCGGCTCCCAAGACGAGACCAATCAGAAGAATGTGCAACAAGCTCAGCAGGACACCGCTAAAGTCCAGTTCTTGCGTATTGAGCATCAGATGCTCGAAAACCAGGACCGCTAAGATCGCGCCGATCGGATCGATCACGATGCCTTCCCATTTCAACGTCGATGCGACACGTCGACTTGGCCGAACTTGCCGGAGCAGTGGCCCGATAACGGTTGGCCCCGTGACAGTTAATACTCCGCCAAGCAAGAATGCCATTCGCCATTCGAAACCCAGGATGAGGTTAGCGGCAACCGCCGCTAAACCGAACGTGATGGCTGCACCAATTGTGCACAGACGCAGCGCCGCACTTCCGGATTCGCGAAGCTCCTGCAATTTTAGCGACAGGCCGCCTTCGAACATGATGATGGCGACTGAAAGCGACACTAACGGAAACAGCAAGCTTGGACCGGCCTTCTCGTTTCCTCCGGTCAGTTCGGTCAGATATTCGTCGACTTGAACAAACTGCCCCAAGATCACACCGAACACCAACAGCAACAGAATGCCAGGCAAATTTGTCCGCCATGCGATCCACTGAGCGGCCAACCCAAGGGCTGGAACGAGTGCAAGGTAAAGCAGAAAGTCCATGGCGAATGGTCGATGCGTGGAGATAATTCGCTGAGGATTCAGCAAGATTGTGTCCGCACAGGGTACGCCAAAATGCTACTTCCAGGGAAGCTGACGAAGAACCGAGCCGCTGGCTCGGGAAACGAAGTCGACGCAGTCACGCCCTGGTGACTTTTCACCATCGTTGTATGGGGGGAATAATGACCATTGCAAAACGACATGTGCTCCACCGTCGCCGAAGACCGTAACAACAGCGAAATTACGCCCGCATTCGCCCTGCATTTTTCTGATCACTAGGCGAGCGGGCGGAACGACCGAGCCCTGTCTGAAATAGGTGGCTTAACCAGACTCGGATTCATCGTTCAGCAAGTTACCTGATACCGAATTACCCTCAGCGACGTCGGGCAGGTCAGCGATCGAGGTTGGTAGTTGGTTGACGGCAGCGATGCTTGCGTATTGAAAGTATCCGTTGGTGTGCAAAATCTCGCTTTGGCGATAACCAGGCACGATTCCATCAGCAGCCAAGTAGGTACCCGTTGAATAAACATCTGGTGCTTCGGTTTGGTACGCAACTCCACTAACTTCGATTCGATCGATCGCTACGTTCCAATCGATTCCTGCGGCCGGTTCGTATCGGTCATTGATGAAGTTGATGCGAATGTCGCCGGGATCGACAAGTGAATTAGTGGCCCAATTCAGTTCAACGTAGTTTTGATCCGACAGGTCGCCTGCTTGTCCGCCGAAGTCAGAAAGCTTGAACGTGGCAACTTGCGAGCCGGCAACTTCGAGCGTCAATATTTCATTGCCCGACGTCCCCGCAGCGAAGATCTTTACCGAAGTGGTCTGCTGACTCGAGTCATTCGCCAGGCCAGGTGTGCCGTTGATTTGGCTGCTGGCAACCCAATTGGTCGCCACGTTGTTGTCGAGTGCTGGATCAATCAACGATAAAGAGAATCCATTTCCGTCAGGCTCGGTCACCCACGGTGCAGCGTCGTCGTAATCCACCGCATCGACGACATTGCCGGACAAGTCGACAAGTTCGACCAGTTCACCGCCGCCGCTCAGTCCGCCGTCGTACTGCTGAGCGACAAAGGGGTTGCCGCCATGCTGGGTGGTGAAACGCGAGAAGTTGTCGGTGAAGACAATATGCTGGCCCGGCAAAATCACCGTTCCGAATTCGATCTTCAAACCAACCGCGTCGATCGTCCAACCAGATAGATCGACCGATTCGGTTGCCGAAGCGTTGTAGAGTTCGAGGAACTCTGCGTCACCATCAAGCGGGTTGTAGTGCAATTCGTTGATCACGATATCGTTGACGCCGCTTGCCGATCCCGGCATGCGGATTTCGTTGGTGAACGCTGTCTTTCGGGCGTCTAACGCTTCTTGGAATTGTTGCGCCCAAAACGGATTTGCAAAGAAATCAGAGCGTCCCCATTTGGCGAGTTCGAGGGTTGAGTTTGTTGCGCCGATTTCAAGTCGCAGTTCCTCGAATCGATTCGTCAAGTTGGTGGTGTCGTCCAAGTAGGTGTCGACCAGCGTTTGCATCCGACGCCAGTACATGTCTTGGAACTCGGGTACTTCGAAGACAGCGTTTAACAGTTCCGCATTGATCGGTTCGGGTGTCGTGAAATTACCTCCGTCGCCGTCATCAGGGACAACCCAAAGTCGATCCAGATCCCATTCGACAACCGACCATCGGCCGGTTTCGTCGTCCAACAGCATGTAGAAGTTCTGGACGCGTTGATCGTCATGTCGCATCAGTGTCGAAAGCGCCATGTGATTGACCACGTTGGGAATATCAACTTTGTCGTACAGAAACGCGGTCTTCGCGTCGGACGGGGGTTGGATCAAAACATCGTTCAACAATTCGATCGAGGTATAGTCGCCATCGTCTGGTGACTTCTTGTCGAACTTGGGATAGCTACCAAAGGCTCCTTCTTCTGCTTTGTAAAACTCGTCGCTGTCGCTGATTCCGTTCACGTCTCGCCAAGCGCCGTCGTACAGTTCTTGGAAGCGAAACACGCCATGAAAGTCGCCGTTCACTTCGGCGCGGACGAAGAATGAATTGGTAATCGAGTTCGTTTCGGCGTTGAAGATGTCCCAGTTGATATCGGGAGTCACAAGGGACCAGTCACCAAAGTCGGCTTGGATTCCCCATTCGTCGACAAGGTAGCTGACACCGTTGGTGCCGATGTCAATGTCGTAGCCCTTGGGCAATTCGAACTTCAAACTCTTCTTAGGATAGAACTCACGCGAGTAGTCGCCACCGCGAACTCGAACCGTTGCGTTGTCGATCACTTCACCGTTGTAATAAACGACCGCCTCAATTTTTGTATTGGTCAGTGCCAAGTCGGTTGTCGTCAGTTCTGTGAATTCGGCTTCGTCGACAAAGAACTGGAACAAGGGCAATTCGTTGCCCACGACATCCGTGGGTGACACGACCACACCAAAGTAGTTGATCGAGTCAGCAAATGGAGCAAAGGCAACGTCCGATTCGATGCGGTACCGGACCAGCGTCCCTGCATCCGCACCGGGCAGGGTTGCCGTCCAGTTGTCGCCTCCGGTACTGGTCATCGCAACCGATTGCTCGCCGCCGAACATGACTTTGTAGATCAGGTTGGCGGACGTGGCGCCTTCGATGGTCGCGGTGATTGAGAAATCCTGATTCGGCAACACGACACTTGGCGTCACAACGATGTCCGTGATCGGATCGACGGGTTGAACACCAAAAACAGAATTGGCTGCCGCAGGTGTTGGTGCGCCGATCGAGGCCTGCCAATTGGTTGCGACGGAGTTATCAAGTGCCCAGTCGCTTAGTTCTAACGAGGGTCCGTTGCCGTCGGGTTGGGATGTCCAGGGCGGATCATCGGTATAGTCGACTTCGTCGATGACGGTAACTCCGTCGGCCGCAATCAACTGCAGCAGTTCGCCACCGCCGCTTAAGCCGCCGCCGGCAAATTCAGCAATCGGGGTTACGCCCCAAGTCGACTGGGCTAGCGCGATCGATGGAGCAACGATGGCGTATTGGCCGGCACCGATTGTGGTTCCCGGCGCAAACGTCAGATCGAAACCGGTGAACGACATGCCACCCAGATCGACCGTCTGGTCACCCGAGTTGTAGAGTTCGAGAAATTCGGCGTCGCCATCGACGACACCGTCCGGTCCCGGGTTGTAGTGGATTTCGTTGATCACCAGCAGACTTGGGTCGCCGCCGGGATCAACGGTAGAACCGGCATACTGAAAGTAACCGTTGGTGTGAAGCGTGTCTGACAAACGGTTTCCCGGAGCAATGCCGTCGACGGACAACCAAGTGCCGGTCGAGAAGACCTCGGGTGCTTCGGTTTGATAGTCGACGCCGTCAATGTTGATCTTGTCGACTCGCAAGTTTCGGTCGATGCCGTTGGCAGGGTCATAGAAGTCGTTTGTGAAAACAATGCGAACTTGGTCGGCGTTCACACCGTCGGCGTCGAACAAATACTGCTGGAAATTGGTGGAGAGGTTGTTGTATGTTGCGACGGTGACTTCGTCGATCTGCAACAACATTTGTTCTTCGCCAGTCGTTCCGGCTGCGCGAATGGTGATCGGCAAGACGGCTTCGTAGGATTGGCGTGTCAGTACATTGAAAGCCAAACCGGCTTCGATGTTGCCGACGTGCTGTTCCAAGTCCCAGTCAGCACCTTGTGACGAAGCACCCGTCTTGTCGGTCGACGCGGCGACATCGGCGCCGGTCAGTTTTGCGAGGGCCTTGATAAACTGCAAGCCTTGCGTGCCCGCACCGGTCTCGCATCCATAGATCAGTATGTCGGCATCTGCCGTCAACGAACGGGACCAGCCTTTGATTTGTCGCTGGTTCGTTTGGACGGTTTCGGTGTCGACCAACTGATTGCCGAGTTGCAATTGCCCAGATTGACCGTGCGCGACGATATGGATGCTGCCGACGTTGGTGCGGCCTGCAAGCGTCTGGCTAATCTGTGATAGCCCATCGCGATTTGGGTCCAGCAGCACCAACTCGTGATCTTGGTGGATTCCATCAAGCAAGTGGCCAATTGATTCGACGCCCGAATCAATGAAGACAATGTTTGAGCATGCATCGGCTTGCACTGGTGACGCCCGCCCGACTTCGGCCGCGACGGGATTAGCTGATGAGGCCGCGGCACTAAGGACGACGCCGCAATCGGCGGCCAACATCACTCGCTTTTCGAGTGATGAAATACTCCACCGATTACCGCCACTTGAACGATGATTCTGGCGACAGGATACGGTTTTGCGGGTTTTGGAGTGACGGATCATGGCGGCTACCTCGAATGGGGGCGGGTTCCTTCTATTTAGAGAGTACAAAACTTTGGGGGGTCTGTGCACACCCGAAGATGGTTGGCCGCACAATTTTTGATGTTTTGATTTGGGAAGCGGAATTGATGTCAAGGAGCCGCTAAGGGTGACATCGCCAAGGGTGTATCGTCGGCGCATAAAAAAACAGCGCTTGCCGGACACAAGCGGTGTACAAAATTGACGGTTTGGACGCTTTCTGAACGATTATTCAGTGCGTGAAGAAGCTAGCAATCCGCTTCGCTGTGCTGGCGAGAGGTCGAAGCGGTCGGCATTCATGACTTTGGTCCAGGCGGCAACGAAGTCGTCTGCGAATTTCGCTTTCGAGTCTTCGCTTGCATAGACCTCTGAAATGGCTCGCAACTGCGAGTTCGACCCAAAAACGAGGTCCACCGAAGACGCTCTCCACTTTGGATCGCCGGTCACGCGGTCGACGCCCTCGAAGAAGTGGTCGCAAACGGCTGACTTTTTCCACACTGTGTCCATATTCAGCAGGTTGACGAAGAAGTCGTTGGTCAATTTGCCCGGACGATTCGTCAGGACTCCTAGTTTCAGGTTGTCCGCGTTGGCATTCAAGACTCGCAAACCACCCACGAGCACTGTCATTTCTGGCGCGGTTAGGTTCAGCAGACTAGCGCGATCAACCAACCATTCTTCCGCCGGTCGGTTGAGTTCGCTGTGCCCAAAGTAGTTGCGAAAGCCATCGGTCTTGGGCTCAAGCGGCTCGAATGATGCAACATCGGTTTGCTGCTGCGAGGCATCAGTTCGCCCTGGCGAAAACGGAACCTTGATTTCATGCCCGGCATCCTTGGCGGCTTGCTCGATGGCAGCCGCGCCGCCCAAGACGATCAAGTCGGCGAGCGAGACCTTCTTACTGGACTGCGAGTTGTTGAACTCGGTCTGGATGCTTTCAAGCTTCTGAAGCACTTCGGCAAGTTGCGCTGGCTGATTGACAGCCCAATCTTTTTGAGGCGCCAGGCGAATGCGTGCTCCGTTCGCACCGCCGCGCTTGTCGCTGCCGCGGAAAGTTGACGCCGACGCCCACGCAGTCTGCACCAACTGAGAAACGGACAAACCAGACTTCAGCAGTTTGCCTTTCAGGTCCGCGATCTCCTGGTCGTCGATCAGAGGATGATCGACGGCGGGCACCGGGTCTTGCCACAATTGCGGTTCGGCGACTTCGGGGCCGAGGCATCGCGAGTGCGGTCCCATGTCGCGATGAGTCAGCTTGTACCAAGCCTTCGCAAACGCCACTTCAAATTCCTTGGGATTGTCGTGGAATCGCTTCGAGATCCTTGCGTAGGCAGGGTCAATCCTCAGCGCCAAGTCGGTCGTGAACATGATCGGTGCATGCGACTTGGAATCGACATGGGCATCAGGGACGGTTCCCTCGGCCGTAGCATCGTCCGGAGTCCACTGATGGGCGCCGGCGGGACTCTTGGTCAGCTTCCACTCGTAACGAAAGAGGTTCGCGAAGTAGTCGTGAGAAAACTGTGCGGGCGTCGACGTCCAAGCTCCTTCAAGGCCACTGGTGATTGTGTCTTCGGCGTTGCCCTTTCCAAATGAATTCTTCCAGCCGAGGCCCTGCTCTTCGATACTGGCGGCTTCCGGGGCGGGACCAACAAACTTACTTGGATCGGCGGCCCCGTGAGCTTTCCCGAACGTGTGTCCGCCAGCGATCAAAGCGACGGTTTCTTCATCGTTCATTGCCATCCGGCCAAACGTTTCACGAATGTCTTTGGCTGCTGCAAGTGGATCAGGTTTGCCGTTGGGGCCTTCGGGGTTCACGTAAATCAAACCCATCTGCACGGCAGCGAGTGGATTGTCGAGTTCGCGATCGCCCTTGTACCGCATGTCGCCGAGCCACTGAGTTTCCGGTCCCCAGTTGATGTCGAGCTGAGGTTCCCAAACATCTTCGCGACCACCGGCAAATCCAATGGTTTCGAATCCCATATTTTCGAGCGCACAGTTTCCGGTCAGTACCATCAGGTCGGCCCAGGAAATTTGCTTGCCGTATTTCTGTTTGATTGGCCACAGCAACCGCCGTGCCTTGTCCAAGTTGCCATTGTCTGGCCAGCTGTTAAGCGGCGCGAAACGCTGGGTGCCGTAACCCGCGCCGCCTCGGCCATCGGCAACGCGATAAGTTCCCGCACTGTGCCAAGCCATCCGAATGAAGAACGGTCCGTAGTTTCCATAGTCAGCGGGCCACCAGTCTTGAGAAGTGGTCAACAACGTGTTGATGTCACTCTTGATCGCTGACAGGTCAAGCTTATTGAATTCGGCTGCGTAGTCGAACGCTTCGCCCATCGGATTGCTTTTCAGCGAATTCTGATGGAGGATTTGCAAGTTCAGCTGGTTCGGCCACCAATCGCCATTCGAATAGACACCTGCCGCGGTATTCCGAGTTTCGGGTGAAGAAATCTCGCCCATCACCGGACAAGTTGCCGTTGGTTTGGCTGTTTGAACCTGTGAATTTACGCTCGGTTGGTTCTGAGCGATGGCAGGCGTGGCGATGCACAGCACCGCAAGATTCGCCAACGTACGAAGTGAGTGTTTGTGGGTGGGCCTAATCATTTCCGCTTCCTGGGGACTGAGTTAACGAACAGCTAATCGGTACATGCGGTGCAATCTGCGGAATCCGCAGGACTGCCTTGTCGGAATCCGGTTAGCCAGCTGTGCCAATTGTCAGCCAATTTACCGTATCTGTCCAACGCATTGTGTGCATACTGGGGATGTGTAAAACGCATAGCCAATGTGTTTGGCTGTAAAACAACGGCGAAACAGCTACGTGTCATTGTACGACGAGGTGAATCACGCATGGATATGGACCAGCTTTCGCATTTCCGGTCGCTCGCCGATCTGCGCAACTTTACTCACGCGGCAGCCCAGCTTGGCATATCTCAGTCCGCACTAAGCCGTTCGATCATGCGACTCGAAAACGAGTTGGGCCAGCCGCTCTTCGAACGCAAGCCTCGCTCGGTCGATCTAACAGACGCCGGGCAACTGTTTCACTCGCGTGCCGAACAGATTCTGCTAATCCTGGAAGATTGTAAAGCAGAAATCTGTGATGATGGGCAAAGTGGCCGTATTCGCGTCGCTGCGATTCCAACGATCGCTCCGTTCTTTCTGCCCAATTTGCTGCGGACGTTTTCCGATGCGTATCCGAAGGCAACGCTAATCGTTCAGGAAGACACGACTGAAAATTTGATGAAACGATGCAAACAGGGCGAGTTAGACGTTGCCATCGTCGCGTTGCCCGTCCCGTCTCGCTATGTCGAGGTCGAAGAACTTTTTGACGAGGAGCTGAGTCTTGTGCTGCCGCAGAAGCATCCGCTTGCGGAAAGGAAACGGATTCGCATCGAAGATGTAGAACACTACCCATTCGTTCTGCTCGATGAGGCACACTGTCTTTCGGACAATATCACTTCGTTTTGTCGTCAGCGATCGGTCCATCCTGTGGCCGTTGAACGGGCCAGCCAATTGGTCATGGTGCAAGAGTTGGTTTCGTTAGGGCACGGCGTTTCCATGATCCCCGAAATGGCCAAGAAGCTCGATCGAACCAAGCGGCGTGTCTACCGTTCGCTGTACGGTAACAAGCCAAGCCGAACAATCGCAGCGGTGTGGAATCCGTACCGTTTCCAAAGCCGCTTGCTGCGAGAGTTTCGAGACCACCTTCGCAACTATTCTGCGGCGTTTGTAGAAAACTGAAAGCAGCCGTTTCGGGATGACGTTCGCTTCGCTAGGAAATCAGCAATGGTTTCGCGTGAAGCGACTCGCGAAAGCAACATCGACCGACTCAGGTTAGTTGTTGTTAGCGGGGTAATCGTATGCCGGACTTCAACGACCTGACGCCTTTTTTATACCGCGGAACGACTCAGGCAATCAGTTCGGTGAAGGTCAATTACTTTTCCGTCAGAAGTTTGTCGGTTGGATTCTCGACCGCAATCAAGCCGCGAAAGTGAAACTCTTGCGGATCTTTGTTGCTGTGCAATTGCAAAGCGATCGGGCACTTTTTGAGTTGGTCCTTCGTTTCCGTGTGATCAATGACGACCGTTCCACCGGCAACCATTCGAATACGATTGCCGACGACCAAGATTTCAATTTGATTCCAGTCACCATCCTTTTCCCAAGGCACTTCCTTCATGGGGCCTTTTTGTTCGGGCGGGAAAATACGTCCGCGTGTGTACGCACCCCAGATTCCCCAGTCATGACAAAACATTAGTAGCGGCCCCTTGAATGCAAACTCACTGCCAGCATCTGTGAATCGCTCGCCAAGCGCGGCGACGGACGAGTGCATGATCGAGTAGCCTTCGCTACGATTCTGTTTGACCTCGAACAACAAACGGAACTCGCGAAATTCCTGGTCAGAAAAAAGATACGTACTATGCGAGACAGGCTTGTCGTTGGCGGCGCGGATGGAATGATTGACGACCGAAAAGTATTCCTCGAGTCCCTTCCAGCCCGTTAGGTCATGACCGTTGAACAACTCGATTGCGTGCTCGCTCGCGGGTAAGGCGACCTGGTGACTCCAGTCGGAATCGCCGTCATGGGCGCAGACGCCAGAAGCGAACATCGAAAAAAACAAACAGGCAAATACGGGACCGAGGCAACGCATAGCAATAGCTTTCATTGAGTGGTTGATCAAACGCTTTGCAAACGGAATGGTAACGCCGAACGCAGCGAGTTTGGACGCCTCAACTGTAAAAGATTTTCTTAAGCGATCAGGCCTTTCACGACGTGACCATGAACATCGGTCAGACGAAAATCTCGTCCTTGGTAACGGTAAGTCAGCCGTTCATGATCGATACCCATCTGGTGCAGGATTGTGGCGTGAAGGTCGTGGATGTGTACACCGTCTGAAACGACATTGTAACTGAATTCGTCGGTTTCGCCGTGCACGTGCCCAGGTTTGACTCCGCCGCCGGCCATCCACATCGTAAAGCAACGTGGGTGGTGATCGCGTCCAAAATTTCCGGGCGTGATTTTACCTTGGCAATAACTGGTACGTCCAAACTCGCCGCCCCAAATCACCAATGTGTCTTCCAGCAGCCCGTGGTTCTTTAGGTCTTGAATCAGCCCCATCATTGCCGTTCCGACGGTGTGCGTTCGGTCGGCAACGTTCTCGACGCGGAACTCCTCGATCGCGACTCCGCCTTCTTTTTTGTGTGAGTGCAGGCGGTTGAAAGTGGTGGCGAGCTTTTGCTCTCGCGTCGCGTTGGGCAAAAGGTCTCCGGCTAATTGCCAGGTGATGAATTCGTCGTAGGGCATTCCCGTTTGAAACGCCTTGATGACCCAGTCGCGATAGGGCCAAACGAATCGTTCGTCGTCACGTTGAAATCCGTACGAATCTGCGTACCGGGCCACGTCCAGCCACTCGCTCGTCATTCGTTCGGCGTAGGCGTCGCTGGTTAACAATCGGTCGATGACAATGTCGTCAGCGTCCGCCGAAGTGTCAGAAACGTATTCGCTGATTTCATTTTCGGTGGGCGGCAATCCGGTCAAATCAAACGTGACTCGTCTTAGCCACTTGTTCTTGGACGCCGGTTTGGCGGGCGTCAATTCGTTTTCAACCAACGCCTTCGCAATGAACTGATCGATCGGTCCCTTGACCCAATTGACCAGGCCACCGAGATCCGTTTGTTTCGGCGTATCAACCTTCGCCGGCAAAGGTTCGAACGCCCAATGCGATTCGAATTTTGCGCCTTCAAGAATCCATTGATCGAGGGTTTCTTTGTCTGCATCCGATAGCCGCTTCAACGAGCCGGCGGGCGGCATCGGATCGTCGTTGTCGTGAATCCGAACATGAAATTCGCTCTTTGCTAGATCGCCGGGAACAATGCCAAAGTATCCGCCCAGGTCGACGGTAGCGTTGTCGAACTTGTCGACACGGAACTCCGAGTCCTGGTTGGCCGCGTCGGGGCCGTGGCACTTGAAACAACGGTCCGACAAGATTGGCCGCACGTCGCGATTGAACGATACCTCGGCCGCGCCGGCCAAACTCGTCAAAGCCAGACAGACGGCGGCAGCCAATCTCGCATGGATCCAGTTCGGTTTCAGGACTGTCGATTTCATCACGGGCTTGCTGTTTCCGAAAATGCGAAGCGTCGACAAAGCAAGGCGACAATCGGTTTCGCCGGTGCGCTGTTGTAGGGAGTTCAACATGCCGTCAATTATGCCCTTCGGGGGCATCAGCGTCTTGTATCGCTAATCAAGTTTGTGGTACGTTTTGACGATGAAGCCTTCGTCCGCTTATCCGTCTCGGGTGTTTCAAGACTCGTTTTTTGCGAAAAACCCTGGTGTTCGCCAGGTGTTCGAATTGTACGAATACCTGCCGGACGTGCTCTTTTATGCCAAAGACGCTCAGCATCGTTACATCGGTGCCAATCGGCGGACGTTGGTCGATGTGTTTGGCATGGAGAACGTTGATGAGTTGCTCGGTCGCACGGACTTAGATTTCCAACCGCCCGCACTCGCCGAGGCCTATCACGCCGAAGATCGGCGGGTGATGGAAGGTGGTAAAATCATTCCCAACCAAGTCTGGTTGGTGCCGCACGTTCGCGGAACTCCTCGCTGGTACGTTTCGACCAAAACGCCGCTGTTCAGTCCGGTCGGCGAAACGATCGGGATCGCCGGAGCGATGTATCCGGTCACCACCCGCGACGACCAATTGGCGTTCTTTCAAGAGCTGTCGCCAGTGATCCAGTACATCGATGATCATTATACCGAATCGATTTCAATGACAGAAATGGCGGCGCTCGCCAATCTATCGGCGACTCACTTCAACACGCGCTTTCGAGCCGTCTTGCGATTGTCGCCAACCGAGTACGTGTTGTCTCGCCGTATTCAACAGGCTCAGCAGTTGCTGACTCAAACTGAAAAAACAATCATCGAAATCGCCTGCGAGATCGGCTTCTTCGATCAGAGCCATTTCACCAAACGTTTCCGGCGTGTGACAGGCTTAACGCCGCTGGGATACCGGAAGCGTTTTCGGTAACCGGCACCGATATTTTCGCTACTAGTTATTCGCAGCTTTCGTTTTGGTGTACCAGATCTGTCGCTCGATTCCGGACGCGACACCATCCTCGTTCGTGTCGATCTCTTTGAAGTTTGATTCGACCTTGCTTTCGTTCCAGTTCCAGCCATTCTTGTCCCAGTTAGCTTTTTCTTTCACGATATACGTTTGCATTGTCCAATCGGTCGACGCTGGTTTGGTCGCCGACCCGTTCATCGGCTTCTTTGTTACCAGTTTCTTTGACGGAATCGTTGCCGCCGTCGATGGCTGAAGGGAAGCGTACTTTGGGTTCTGCCAGACTCGTACATAATCAACCAGCATTGCAGTCGGAAATCCATCGGTCGTCGTTTCTTCCAGTGCCGGAACTCGTTGTCCGTTCTTGTACGCTTCGAATGGGTGCCGTAAACCGAGCGACAAAGTGATGTGCATTGGCAGGTGCCAGTAAAGGTTGGGCTTGCGTCCGACTTCTTTGCCGTCGATGTACCAAACGATAGTTTCCGGCGTGTTTTCGACAGCGTAGATGTGGTAGTCGTCGCGAGGGTCCCAGGGCGAGTCGTACTCGTTTTTGCACATTTCAGGTTTCGAATTCGGCCGGATCCAATGTTTCTGGCCGTCGATCAGCAACTGAGTGTGCAAGTTGCAATCGATTCGATTGACTAAATGCCGAGATTTCGTTTCGTTGTCGAATTCACACTGCTGTAGTTCAACGATGTCAATTTCCGAATACGTCACGGTCTCGCCGTCTTTCGCTTGATAGCGGTTCGCGGGGCCTTTGCTGTGCAGCCAAAAACTCGGGCAGGCACCTGGATAAAGCGAGCAGCCTTTGATTCGGGCTTCGAAATATCCGTACGTGATGGTGCTGAAACTTCGGGCGATGCCCGACGTATAAGCGAGTTTTTCGTTGCCGCGCTGGTGGTCATGCTGAACCATTTGCAGAGACATTGAGCCGTCCGCTTCAGACGTATTGTCCGGCTCCCAGCTCCAAGTGCCCCAATCTTCGGTGTTGATATTCCACTTCTTGGTGTCGACTTGGGACCCTTCGAATTCATCGGAAAACTCAGACGCGTACTTCCACTGGACGTCGCCCGCTTTTAAGACGTCACCCGTCGGTTGCGGATCCTGAGCCATCGAATTTGAGGTGATGGCAAGTGAAATGGCGCAAGCAGCGAGGGAGCGGCGTTTGAACTTGAGCATGCGATTGAGTTTGCGTTGAAGAGAGACAGAGCGACTCCGGAGTGGAGTACGCCAAAAATATCCTTGCCGCCACCGCAGCGGAAGAACCAGCGAGCGGCGTTAGAGAACGCGACGACTTAAACAATGTATCCGGGAACGCACCGTGTCACGCTTCAGATCAATGGGAAAAGTTTCGGTACGGCGACGTATGATCTTGTGAAGTAGAACTTTGTATTTGTTAGCGAACGCGATTCGGGCAATGCCAGATGACTTGATCGACATCGGCAAGTCGAGCCAGTCGTGTCAGTTCTGCTTCCAGTTTGTTGGTGCGCGAAACAGTCCATTGGATCCCTGGCTCGGCCCAAAGTTTCGACACTGCCAGCACGGACTTGTTGCGATCGGCTTGAACTTCGATGCGTCCGACGATCCGATCGCCCTCAAGCAGCGGATAGACGTAGTAACCCCAAATCCGCTTCGCCGCAGGCACAAACATCTCCACCCGATACTCGAATCCAAACAGTCGCTGCAATCGCGTGCGATCTCGGATCAGCGGATCGAACGGATTCAAAATTCGCAGACGTGATGTGGGAGTTTCCAGTTCGTCGATCCGCGTCTCGATATCGCAAGGCGCGTGCGCGGCAATCCATTCACCATCATGAGTTTCCCACTGGACGGGAACTCGATAAGGAGATTGGTCGAGCCACTGGGCAACTTCTTTTGAATCAGCCGCCTCCCAGAACTTCTTGATGTCGGTCGCCGTTCCAAACACCAACCGATCTAAGGCTGTCGTGCAAAGTGAATCTAGTTGTATGGTATCGTCGAGTCGCTGTTGCATCAGTTGATCGGGAAATACTCGCTCGGCCAAGTCATAGTATTTGGTGAACCCCTTGCGGTGGCTGGTAGCTAGGTCGCCGGCGTACCACAGATAGTCCAATGCCATCTTGTGAGGCGGGCGAGCCCACATCTTCTTTTTACCCTTGATTTTGGTGTCGAAATCGTGCGTCGACAAAGGCCCTTCGCGATCGACGCGAGCCATGATCTCCTTCCTTCCGATATCGTCCGTCATTCCTTTGAACCAATTGGAGTTTTGAATTCGCTCGCGTTTGCGATCGAATTGGCGGCGCCAGATCGGCAGGAACTCCATCGGCAGGATCGAAGCGTCGTGAGTGAAATGCTCGAACACCTGTCGATCGCGTGCCATCAGTAAGTCGAGCATCGGCTCGCGATAACTTTGTTGGCGACTCCAAATGATGTGGTGGTGGGCACGGCTGACCACTTGAATCGTGTCGAGCTGAACGAATCCAAGGTCGCGGATGATCTGCATCGTGTCGACCGAACCGACAGGCGCAGTCGCAAGCCCCTGGGCGGTCAACCATAGCCGTCTGGCGTCTTGGTTTCGTATCTTTAACGGTTCTTGGTTTGACACCGAATCAGGAGGCCCCAGACAGGTTGCAAGCTGGATCACGCCGTAAACGCACTGTCGCGTGCCAGCATCCTAACGCATGCAGGCGATGGGCTCGAGGAAGGGGCGACGATTTACGCCAGTACTTCGCTGACGACTCGGGCCGGTTCAACACCCGTCAGTTTGAAGTCGAGTCCCTGGTGACGGTACGTGAACCGCTCGTGATCGATACCACACAGATGCATCAACGTCGCCTGCAGATCGCGTATGTGAACAGGATTTTCGGCAACGTGAAAGGCAAACTCGTCGCTGCTGCCGTAGATCGTTCCCGGCTTGATGCCGCCGCCCGCCATCCAGATCGTAAACGCACGCGGATGGTGATCGCGTCCATGAGCCGAAGCATTGGTGATATCACCTTGGACATAGGGCGTGCGTCCGAACTCGCCGCCCCAAATCACCAGCGTATCGTCCAGTAAACCCTTGGCTTTCAAATCTTTGACCAGCGCGGCACTGGGTTGATCGGTGTCTTGGCACTGGATCGGCAGTTGGTTGGGAAGGTTGCCGTGTTGGTCCCATCCCGCATGCATCAGTTGAATGAAACGCGTGCCACGTTCGGCCAAGCGACGCGCCATCAAACAGTTGTATGCGTAGCTTCCTTTGCGATGGACGTCTGGCCCGTACATGTCGAGCACGCTTTGAGGCTCGTTTGAAAAGTCCGTCAACTCGGGCACACTCGCCTGCATCTGAAACGCCATTTCATACTGTGAAATTCGCGTTTCGATTTCCGGGTCTGCAAAACGGGCGTGCGCCATTTGGTTCATCTCGGCCAAACTGTCTAGCATTTGACGACGTGCTTTCCGCGAAATGCCTTTCGGGTTGCTCAGGTACAAGACCGGATCGCCAGCACTGCGAAACGGCACTCCCTGATGCTTGCCCGGCAAGAATCCTGCACCCCAGTAGTAATCAAAGAACAACTGGCCGCACGAACCCTGTTTGTCTTGCGAGGTCATCACAACGAATGACGGTAAGTTCTCGGCCATCGTGCCAAGGCCGTAGGTCAGCCAGGCTCCGATACTGGGCCGGCCCGGCAAGTTGTGCCCGGTCAATATTTGAGTCATCGCGGGTGCGTGATTGATTTGTTCGCCGTGCATGCTGCGGATAAAGCAGAGGTCGTCGACGACGCTGGCCGTATGAGGCAACAAATCGCTAACCCACATGCCGCTGTCACCGCGTTTGGATCCGTTCCACGCTGCGGCCATGCAGGGTTTCGATTTCTGGCCGGCCGTCATCGTGGTTTGTCGTAGTCCCTGCAGAATACTTTCGGGAACTTCTTCGCCCTGCATCTTCTTGAGGGTTGCTTTGTCATCGAACAAATCCACATGCGAAGGGCCGCCGGATTGCATCAGGTAAATGACGCGCTTTGCCTTCGGCGGAAAGTGCGGCAGTCCTTGCCCGGCTTCCGATTCAGATGCCAGCAGCGAACTGAGAGCTGGTGCGCCGACGGAAAGCCCCAGGCTGCCGAGCAGTTGACGACGAGTTAGGTGTAAGTGGTTCATGAGTTGGGTCTACTTTGAAAGCGTCTCGTCGAGGTTGAGAACGAGCAAACAAACGGTCGTCCAGGCAGCATGCTCAGTCGATTCCATTCCGGAACGACTTATCGCGTCACCGACCGTCAGCAGTTCTGCGGATTCGTCGGAATGGTTCGCAAAATGTTTTCTTGCTTGATCCAGTGACGATTGCAACGATTTGATTTCGTTTGCATCGGGTTGACGCGCCGTCGCAGCGTAAAACATTCTTGCCAGACGCGAAGCATCGTCGGGCAACATCGATAGGGCGTCTGCCCAAACGCGAGCGGCTTCGACATAGGTTGTGTCGTTGAGCGTCGTGAGCGCGTGCAGCGGTGTACTGGTGCGCTGCGGTTTGACGTTGCAACTTTGCCGACTCGGCGCGTCAAAGAAATTCGCTGGCGCGACAACTCGCCGCCAAACGGTGTAGAGGCTGCGGCGGTAAAGGTCGTCGCCATCGTCCTGCATGTAGTGGTTCTTGTTCAGACTCATCGGTTCCCAAATTCCGGGTGGTTGGTAGGGTGCGACCGGAGGACCGCCGAGTTCCGGTACCAACAAGCCCGACAGCGCCAACGCTTGATCTCGCAGCAATCTAGAATCGAGTCGTTGTCGCGGTCCGCGAGCCAGCCAGATGTTCTTCGGGTCTTTCGCCACTACGCTTTCGTCCACCGCGGCGGATTGGCGATACGTCTTCGACAAGGCAATGCTGCGCAGCAGACGCTTCACGCTCCAGCCTCGTTCCCGAAAATCGACCGCCATCCAATCCAGCAGATCTGGGTGCGACGGCAGTTCGCCTTGCAATCCAAAATCGTCTGGCGTGGTCACCAACCCGCGGCCAAACATCAATTGCCAGTACCGGTTTACGGTCACGCGAGAAGTCAACGGATGTTCCGGCGAGACCAGCCAATTGGCAAACGCCAATCGGTCCGCTTTGACGCCCTCGGGCAATGGTGGCAAAAACTCTGGCACACTCGGCGACACTTTTTCGCCGGGCGTTTCGTAGTTTCCGCGTTCCAAGATGAATGTGTCCCGTTGTTGATCGTCACGCATGACCATCACCAATGGAATCTGTGCCTCGTAGTTTTGTTCTGCCTTTTCAGCCTCGGCGACAGCTTTCTTCAGACCGGACCACGGTTCGTGGTTACTGATAAAATAGTCAACCAGGCC
Source organism: Rubripirellula reticaptiva (assembly GCF_007860175.1). Lineage (NCBI taxonomy): Bacteria > Pseudomonadati > Planctomycetota > Planctomycetia > Pirellulales > Pirellulaceae > Rubripirellula > Rubripirellula reticaptiva. The sequence goes on from NZ_SJPX01000003.1 coordinate 823,121, forward strand.
ACGAGTTAGTTTGTGCTTCAGATTATCAAGCGGCGCAAGATTGACGTTGCGGCGAATGTAAAGGTTGTCGATTCGTTCCTCTAGCAGTTTCGGATCTGCCTGGATTTCTTTGATCCAAACCAAAAACTTTGGCTCGAACTCTGAGCGAGTGGCTTCCAATCGGTCTTTGGCTGCCTTGGTCGCTTGTCGCAGTTGATCGAGTTTCGACGTTTGCTGGTCAGTTGCGATCGCAACGTACGGTTTGTCGACCCAAAATCGCTCCTCATAGCGATCCTGTTCCTTCTTCGCCGTGAACTGCTTACTCGCTCGGCCGGTTTCACTGATCTGGTTAAAGAACGAATACATCGAGTAGTAGTCACGCTGCTTCAACGGATCAAACTTGTGATCGTGGCACTGGCAACAGCCCACCGTTAGCCCAAGCCAAGTGGTACCTGTCGTTTCGACACGGTCGAAATTATTCTTCGCAAGATTCTCTTCAGCGATCGAACCGCCTTCGCCGTTGATCATGTGATTGCGATTGAACGCGGTCGCGATCATTTGGTCCTCGGTCGGATCGTCCAACAGATCGCCCGCCAATTGCTCCCGCGTGAATTGGTCAAACGGCATGTCGCTGTTCAGCGCACGCGTCACCCAGTCACGCCATGGCCAATTCATCCGATAAGCATCCATCTGGAAGCCGTTGGTGTCGGCATAGCGCGCGACGTCCAACCATTCGAGCGACATGCGTTCGCCATAGTGGGGTGACGCGAGCACGCGATCGATCGCTGACTCGTAGGAAATGTCGCCACGTTCCAGGACGTCCTTTTCGAAACCGTCCAGTTCCGCAAGCGTTGGCGGCAATCCGATCAAGTCCAAAGAAACGCGGCGCAGCCACTTTGCCGGCGTTGCAGGCGGTGCGAACTGCAATCCGTGTTTGGATTGACGCTGACCAACAAAGTGGTCGATTGCTTGGGAGGTTTCCGCATCCTTCACATCATTCTTGACCGGTGCAACAAAGGCCCAGTGGTCTTCGTACTGTGCGCCTTGTTGGATCCAGCGACGGATAAGGTTGATTTCGTCATCGCTGATTGGTTTCTTGTGGGCGCTTCGTGGCGGCATCACCTCGTCTTCATCGTCACTGATGATCCGGCGCAGCAGTTCCGAGTCATCGGGCTTGCCAGGTTCGATCGCGTCGCTAGCCGCTTCGGCTTGGTCAAGACGCAGTCCGGCTTCGCGGTGATTTTCGTCAAAGCCGTGACAAAAGTAGCACCGGTCCGACAGAATCGGCCGGATGTCGCGATTGAACGAGACGTCATCCGCCCACAGCGGCGACGCGATGATGCCAAACAGCAGCACTCGGGCAAGTAGTTCCAGATTTCTCATCCGACCATTGTAACATTAGTCGATCAGCCGCCCATTTACGAATGTGCGTAAACAAGTTGCAATTCAGGCAAGCGAATTTGGATCGTCGGGACGCTCGACTAGACGCTCGCGGATCGCCAAGGCCACCGCTGCGGTGGCTCCATTGACGTGAAGCTTTCGGTAAATGCACCGAGTCACATAGTCGAGAGTGTGAGTGTTGGGATGTCTCGCCTTTTGGGTTACGCACTAATGTTTGGTTTGCAAATAATCCAGCACGAATTTGTATATTTTTCCACCGGGTTATTCGCTGTTTCGACACGTCGGTGGAAACAGGCCAAACCGGCGATTGAGGTCAAACCTGCGATCCAGATTCAGCCGCAATTTCCCTTTTTCCACCACGAATCCTCCGGTGAAACTATCGGCAAAAAAATTGACAGGACAGAGTAAGTGTCTAGCACTCTCTGGTTACCCGACGTCGCGGCGTCAACGTGCGGTCTCGATCCCGGAAATCCCCGGTATCGAAAACTCTGTCAGTAATTTCGGCGGTCCACTGAGTGACTGATCGTCATCGACTTCGATCATACGGTTGGTAACTAGCTCGCGAAGTTCAGCAAGTTTCTCAGCTTGTTCGGGTGCCGCTGCCAAATTGTTCTTCTCAAACGGATCGTGTTCGATGTCGTACAATTCTTCGGCTGGGTTGCTGTGATAGTCTCGTAAGAATGCTGCCGCATTGGGATCGGTTTTGGCGGTTTCGAGATACGACTGCCAGTGGTGGCCAGCGTGTGCCCAGTGCTCGTCGATACGTGGAACTTCCTTGGCCCAGACGTCCGTGTGCGTGGTGTAAGCGAACTCGGGGTGCAGGTTACGGATGTATTTCCATTTGCCCACGCGGACGCTGCGAATCGGGTAAACGTTCTTTTCGTTGTCACCCTTGTGCGTTGCGAAAATCACGTCGCGATGCTTGACGGATTCTCCAAATAGCACCTTCGCGAACGAACGGCCATCGATACCTGAGGGCGACGTTCCACCGGCCAAGTCGATCAGCGTCGGCATCAGATCAATCCAACTGACCATCGCATCCGTCGATGAACTGGGCTTGATCTTGCCGGGCCAAACCGCAATCAAAGGAGTGCGGATTCCCGTTTCGTAGAGAGACCATTTTGCAAACGGCCAAGGCATCCCATGATCAGAAGTGTAGACAAGCATCGTGTTGTCCAAGTTCAGGTGCTTGGCGATCAATTGTCGAGTTTGCCCGACACGACGGTCGATCGCTTCGGCTCCTTCAACGTATCGGCTCATTTCCACGCGAGCTTCAGGCGTGTCAAAAATCTTAGGCGGAATGACGACGTCTTCGGGTGCGATTCTGGCCTCTTCCTTCGGAGGCCAAGCGGTGTGGGTGTCCGTCCAACCAAGGAACAGTGCCAGGGGTGGCGCGTCTTCGAGGCGTTCCTTGAGAAACCTTTCCACCTGATCCAGCGTCATCGTCTGCTGCAAACCACCACCGCCGAGAATCCTCACACCGTCGGGCACGTACTGGCCGAAGTGTTTCCGCCCGGCGTGGCCAACCTTGCCATGAAAGACAACTTCGTACCCTTGTTCCAAGAGTGTTGACAACAGCGAAACGACACCAGGTTTGAGTTCAATTTCATGATTACCAACGATGCCGTTGCTGTAAGGCATCCGTCCTGTAAATAGTGCCGCGCGACTGGGCGCGCAGGCTGGGGATGCAACATAGGCATTGTCGAATCGAATCCCCTCTTTAGCCATTTGTTGAAGATTCGGGGTTTGGAATTCGCTGGATCCATAGACGGATGAGTGATGAACGCCGTGATCGTCTGCAATGGTGATCACGAAGTTCGGCTTCGCAGCAAAAGATGTTCCTACACAAAGCAGCGCAACGATGACAGCGATGGCCGGCACAGGACGTTGCTTAGTTGAACTCAACGGATTGTAATTTCGATAGCGGGGTTTCATAACGTCATCTAACGTGTTGCGTGTTGGCTGGTGTAGGCTTGAGGCGTCGTTTTTAAGTTGCATGTAGTTTCACCGGTGGAAGCTATTTGGATGAATTCATATGAGGCTTGATACCATCGGGGATCAGTTCAAACCTGGGATCACCATCGATGGTTCGGATCGCGCGATCTGCGCCCAGATATTGGCGACGCAAATCAACAAACGGGCGTTTTCGCGACTCTTTCCTTGGATCGTAAGCTGGGTTGAGTGCCGGTGTGTATTTAACGTCGACGTTTTCGTCTATCCAATCGTTCAGTTCGATGAACAATTCGCGTGCCTTGTCCGGCAACGCCGCTGACAAGTCGTTCTTCTCGAACGGATCGTCGACGATGTTGTAGAGTCGGATAGCCCCCGACCAATCGAAAATCAATTTCCAATCCCCGCTTCGGATGGCGGATGAAGGAGCCGATGGAAAGCCGTCTTCGGGACTCTTGACGATCACATTCAACGGATAGTGTTGAAAGAACGTGTGGCGAGGATAATCGCCATTGGTGTTGGACGGATCTTCAAGCAACGGTGCGATACTGCGACCGTCGATGCCGCCCGGCTTGGTGTATTGGGAAGCATCGTAGCCAGCCAGTTCCAGTACTGTTGGAAAGACATCATTGCAATCGATCGGGACGTTGCTCCAGCGATCTCCGTTGACATGACCCTTCCAACGAATCACCAACGGCACTCGAATACCGCCCTCAAAATGAGTCCCCTTGCCACCTTTGAAGGGAGCATTGTTGGTCGCGAGCGGATCGGTGTACATCACGCCTCCGTTGTCACTCAGAAAGACGATCAGTGTGTTTTCATCCAGACCGGTTTCTTCGAGTGTATCGAGAATGCGACCGACTGAAACATCCAAACGTTTCACCATCGCCGCGTAAACGGCATTGTCATGACCATTCCAACCACGCGTCGCTTTCTGTTCAAAGTGCGCGACATCTTCCGCTGGTCCTTGAAATGGGGTATGGACCGCGAAGTGGCAAAAGTGCAGGAAGAACGGCCTTGCGTCGGGTTGCTTTGAATCAGCCTTGTGTCGCAAGTACTTGATGGCGTGCTCGGTCAATTCATCCGTTAAGTACTCCTGTCCTAAGTTGCCGCCTGATTTTCCACGCAGTAGTTTCTCTTGGGGAGTCATCGGGTGCAGCTTTTTTTCGCTGTCCCAAATGCCTCGCCAATTGAAGTAGGGTGATCCGCCTTCATCGAGGTAAGAGATTTCTTCAAACCCTTGATCGGCCGGCTGCCAGCCTTCCGAACCGTGGCCGCCCAGGTGCCACTTGCCAATGAAAGCCGAATCGTGTTCGGGCATCGCTTCGGCGAGCGTCGTTTCGTTCTGCCCATTGTCCAGCCGATGCCCCGAGGCCAAGCCATCACGAGTCGTACCGTTGACGAGCGCCTGTTGAATGTCGATTTTGTCCTTCCAAACCAACGCGTCCTGAGCAACATAACCTGGCGGCGGCTCGATCGCTTGGTTGTAGAACGTCTGCACGTTGCCGCCAACCGCCGTTGTGAATCCAGTCCGAGCGGCGTACTTTCCCGTCAACAGACTTGCCCGCGCGGGCGAGCAGAGATGGCAGGCGTAAGCTTGTGAAAACGCCAATCCTTCTTTCGTCAGTCGATCTAAATTAGGCGTCTCATAGTACATCTGAGAAGCTTTTGCGCCGGTGAACTTCGACGCGTAGGCGTTCATGTCTACGATGCCCAGATCATCAGCTAGGATCACAATCACGTTGGGCTTCGACGCATGGGCAAGGGAAGCGAGTGAAGCAGAAATGCAGATCAGAAGAACAACGATTCGGCTCATAATGAAACTTTTATTTTAAGTTGATTTGCTTAACGGTCAAAACTAGATTCCGTAGGCGTCAAGATTTCGGTTCAATAAGACGCCATCGTTCGTCAGCGTACTTTGCTTTGAGAGCATCCAAGTTCGATGCGATTTCCTTTTCTTCACCAACGATCAACCAATAGCGATATCGAAACGTTGACTTGGGACTGAGCATAACGCGATCGACCGGGGCGACGTGCATGCAGGGTCCGTCGGTGGGATTGTCGCTAAGCCCACCGCCGTGAGGACCGAAGTTCCAGCTTTCACCAGAGGTCGGTGAATAGACGGCAACTCCCTGGCCGGATGCTTCGAACATTGCCATCGCCTTGAGTGGCGGATTGGCTCGGCCCCAAGGAGGGCCCGGCGATTGGTGCTCGGTTCGCCATTTGCCCTCGCCTAGATAGGTTCGCACTGAATCGAAGTTACGCGTGAAATAGCAAGCGGGAAGTTCTTGTGGGCTCTTTCTGGCGGCGCCCCATGGATCATCTTGGCGCCGCATCGCTTGAATTTCGCACCGTACACAAACGACGCCCGGAAGGGTTTGGTCCAACGTCGTCCATTGACGCATCACGGCATCTGCTTCTTCGTCGGGCATGTCCCATAGTTTTGGGATTGTTTCCGAATACAAGGCATTCTCATCTTTTCGAAACACTGTCACGCGTGACCACGTTCCGTTGCCGCCAACACTACCGACGCCACCACCCTGAATCGGATTCCATGTCCACGGACTCCATGCCTGGTGTTGCCCCGCCGATGTCCGGTCAAGTCTGCGTCCTGCATAGTAGGACTGCTGGATCAAGCGACCTGGGTCAGCAATGTTGACGATGTTGTTTGGATACCTGTCGGACGATAACCAAGTGACGGCCCCGCCTTTCTCGCGATCAATTCCGACTTTTACTGAGCCATTGTCGATCGTTAGCAAATCTTCCGCGGAAACCAGATTCAGAGAAGAACAGCAACTCAAGAGGCAAATTGCTTGCCAACAGAAGCATTTGGTATGAAGAAGTGCCGAAACGCAGTTCATCGAAAAAGCCTAGGTTTACGGAAGTTCGTGCGAGTGCCTTGTGTTTATCTGAACACGGCTCAGGGTTGTCGCGAGGGCGGCAGGCCGTGTTACTGCATCAGCGTTACCGTTTTCCCGCTAGCGGGTTTCAGTTCGATGGACTTGATCGAAGTGGTACCGGCGGGAATTTGGACACGGACATGAATGATCTTCGGCCCGCCGGGCAGGCTGGTTTGGATTGTTTGCCACTGGTCGGACTTTGTGACCACAAGGTTCACGCGATTAGCCGCGACAAATTCCTTGTCGTGTGAGTCTCGCCAAGCCAGTCCGATCGTGCCGGAGTTTGTCGTCTTCACAACCAGATTGACGGAAACGGGGCCGGCAAGATTCAAACCATTTCTGGTAATGAAAGGTGTTTGCTTGGCATCTTGCTTTTGCGTTGCTATCTGCAAGCCCTCGCTGCTGATATTCATTTTGCCGTTACGAATGATCCATGGAGACGCTAGGTCCTTTGATTTTGCGTCGGAGTTTGACGAGTCTGTTTTTGGAACGAATTTTTCACGTAGGGACGCTGCCGGTTTGTGGTCGAGGTAGAAATCAAAATATTCTGTCGCCGCGTTGGACATGCTACCGCTGGCGAGACCCGGCGGGTCGAGCTCGCTGGCCCACAGGGATAGCTTCTCGCGTAGGCGATCGGCAATCTCTGGATGCTCGTCGGCGAGGTTACGTTTCTCTTCGAGATCATTCTTCAAGTCGTACAAGTATTCACGTTCGCCGCCGCGCAGCAGTTTCCAGTCGCCTTCACGGATGGCCGATTGGGCAACCCAACGCCACGCGAGAAATTCATGCGGAGCTTCTTTCTTTTTACCCGTAAGAAACGGGATCAGATTGACGCCGTCGAAATCTCCGGGTTCCGATTCGATCTTAGCCAGTTTGGCAGCCGTTGCTGCGACATCCAGGGCGCTCACCGGATGATCGAACACTTGGCCGGCGGGAATCGTTCCAGGCCAAGAGATCACGAACGGAACGTGCATGCCGCCTTCGGATAGCATCCCCTTTTCGCCGTTGAGCGGGTCGTTCAAAGAACCGTCCCAACCTGGCCCGCCACCCGGTGCATCTCGCTTGTGAATCTTCAATGGCGCGCCGTTGTCGCCGATATAGAAGATCAGCGTCTTTTCGGTCAGGTTGTTTTCGGCCAGTGTCCTGGTGATCAACCCGACGCCATCATCGACAGCCGACAGCATCGCCAACGCCTGCCGACGTCGCTCCGGCATTTCGCCCGGAAATCGATCGAGGTACTTTTGCGGCGCATCCAATGGGACGTGGGGCGCACGGTAGGCGACATACAGAAAAAATGGATCATTTTTGTAACGTTCGATTAGCGAAGCGGCGGCCTGGCTGCAAGCGTCAACATGATACATCTGTTGCCGCTGCGTCGACATCTCTCGGTCTCTGCCATCAAGACCCACATTGGCCGCGAAGGGTGCGCCGGAGTTTTGGTTGAACACGTGCTTGAATCCGTGCTCAGTGATTTTCGGTCCCGGACCGAGGTGCCATTTGCCGAATTGCGCGGTCACGTAACCCGCTCTTTGCAGTCGCTGGGCAATCGTCAGCTCTCGGTCAAAACCCTCCAACGTTTTTCCGTTGGCTTCGACGCCGAATTTCGATTGGAACTTTCCGATCAACAATCCCGCTCTCGACGGCACGCACTGCGGTGCAGTGCTGTAGCCATGCCGGGCGAGTACACCATTCTTTGCTAACGCATCCACATTGGGCGTCTTGATGTCCTCGAGAACTCCTTGACATGACAAGTCCGCGTGCCCATGGTCATCTGTGTAGAACACGATGATGTTGGGGCGTGATTCTGTGGCGTTGGCAAACGTTGCAGAAAGCCAAACCAGCGAAACGCAGAATGCTATGAACTTATACAATTGGCTGCCTTGGGTTGAATCTTGATGCGGGTGAAAGTTGGAAGTTAAGCTGCGACCATATTCAATCAAATCTGATGGATCAACCGTTTGGGATTCTGTGAATGGTCCAGTAGACATCTTCTTTGAATGGTTTTCCATTTGAATCCATCACATCCATTTGAAGATGTAGTTGATTGACGGGACGCAGATTTGGTGTTTTGAGTGAAAGCGTTTTGCCGTCCTCGCTGACGGAAACCGAGTCGATCCGCAAGACCTGTTTGCCAACTTCACCCGTTTCGGGATGGTAAAGATCGGATCCGTAACTGTCGGTCCACTTGTAATTCCATTGCTCGGCCGCAAACGCAGCCGCGCGAATGGATGCGACGCGATCGAGCGGGAAATTGAATTGCAGACGAAGTTCACCCGGATGTACTTCGCAGTGCGTGATCATGCGAACGGGTTGGCCAGTGTAGCGAACTCGATAGATGCCGCCATCAGCAAGGTCTCCACGTCCGTTGTCGTTCCAGCCATTCAGCCCGGTCACATACAACTGGCCATCGACGGGGTTGGTGCGCGCTCGCATGATGCCAGTGCCAAAATCGTGCGGGAACTGAACCAAGGCGGCTTGCGATAAACCGTCCACTTCCTGTGTCATCAGATAGAACAAATGTCCCTGGCCAAAACTGGTATGCAGCAAGCGCCCCGCCAACGGTCCGAACCGTTCGTCGCTCACGACGACCTGACCGCCCGACGAATTGTCGACCTCCTGCGGCATCCAAATCAGCGGCGGGTCGAAGGTCTTGGGAGGCACGACTTTTCGGTGATCGATCCTTCCTCCGTCCGGAGCCCAGGCCTTGCCACCTTTGTTTTGCACGTACCCATAAAAGCCATCACGTTTGACCAGATTGATCTTCGACGCTGGCATCCACGTGCCCTGGTTGTCGCTCACCGTCAATCGACCATCCGGCAAAATCCCCATCCCGTTGGGCGTACGCAGACCAGTGCAAATGACCTCGCGACTTTCTCCATCGGCAGAAACTTTGACGATCGCCCCCGGCAGTTTGTAGTCCGTGTACTGACCGCTCTTGGCGTAATAAAAGTTGCCTTCTACGTCCGTCTGTAAATCGAAGTTGAACGCATGGAAGAACGTCGAAACGTCAGTGTCGGCGCTGAAGCTTTCATAAAAGTCTGCTTCACCGTCGTTGTTCAGATCGTGCAAACGTGTCAGTCGATCTCGACAAGTGACATAGATCAGCCCGTCGACCACTTTGATTCCGAAGGGTTCATACATCCCGCCCGCATACCTTTTCCAACGGACGTTCAGCAAATCGTCGTCGATGCCGGACACAATCCACACGTCGCCACCAACGGTTGCCACTGCCATCCGTCCATCAGGAAAGAAGTCGATGGCTGAAGTGCGAAACCACGTATTCCAGGGTGTGGATTCCGGGATAGAAATCGTATCGACCGCGTAAGCACCCGATTGAAAGCCTCGGTATCCGATCGTTTCAAACGTTTCCGGCCAACGCAGATTGCCGCCCTTGGTCATCGTTAAAGGGTCGACTTTCGAGAGCGTCTGATTTTCTTCGGCGACAGAAGCATCAGCGAATCGAACGATATTAATCAAACGTGTTGATTCACCTGCGGGGATCGTCACGACCCACCGTTTCTGGTCATCCAAAGCAAGCGTCACGTCATCGATGTCGCCTTTCATGATGGGGCGAGTACGACCAGCCTCTGATTTCCCGACAGCCAAGACCAAAGCCTGGCCGCCATGGATCGTCAGAGTGTGTCGGATCCCCGTTTGGTCCTTCAATGGCGATGGCACTTCAAAAACCTCGCGCCCATCGATCGAATAATTCAAAACGATCTGATCGCCGCAGAGAAAGTGCCCGTGATAGTCCAGCCAGCGCTGCGGTAACGAACCACGCGGCAACAGATCCGCTTTTGAATAGTCGAGCGACCCGTCATGTCCCCAATGCCAAAGGTCCAGCGCCGCGATCATCTCGCCACGCGGTTCAGGATAACCTTCGCCTCGACCGCGTTTGTGTTGTGTCTGATCGACGTCCAAAAAACCGCCTGACCAAATGGCAGCTTGATCCATCGTGTGCAGATCGTAAGCGATCGACATATCGGTCAATTTGATCGTCAACGCGCTGTTGACGTCGCGTCCCAGTTGCGATGCCAGTGCCGGACCGTAATCGCGATCCGGGTCGAGCTTGAAATCCCCCATGTCCGTGCCCTTCGGCAGCGAACTCAGATATTTCGGCGTGACCGCAAAGTAGTTTGGGTTAGAGTCCTTCATGAAACGCCTACGAATGTAGGCCACGACCTCGTATCGTTCCCGCGGCGACAGAGCCGAGGCTGCGGCCATTAAACCGTTTCCATGCGAAAGCGTTTTAAACATGCTGTGCGGATCAGCACCAAACTTTAACTGTTGCGAACCGAACGCCCGAGCCGTCGCCAATGACGGCGTATTTCCATCCTTGCCATGACACTGATAGCAAGTCGATTCGTAAATCTGTTTGCCACGTCTCAGATTTCCGTTTTCGACCAGCCGAATGATCTGTGCATGATTCAGATTGATGGTGTCGTCTTTGGGAATCAATTGCTCCGCTGTCGGCTTCAGTTCGTCCGCTCGCTCTTGGCCACCTTCATGAACCGCAAACAGGTATCTGACCAAGTCCAAGAACTCCCCCGGAGACTTCAGTGTTTCGATCAGGCCCGCGGGCATCATCGACACTTTGGAGTTCCTGCGAACCTCGATGTCGTCTTTCGCGACCGAGAGATTAGCTTGCAGATCTGCGGCGTCTCGCAACACGATCTTGTCGTCGTCTTCAGACACCATCATTCCCGAACGAACTTCACCATCAACGGTGATCAACTGGACGGTTTCATAGCCTTTGCGAATTGATCTGGACGGATGCAAAAGCGATTCGACCAGATGCACGTCGGTAATCTTTTCCCCCAAACGGGTCAGGTCTGGTCCGAGCGGCGATTGCTCCGCACCCGTCACATGACAATTCGCACACGCGGCTGCCGAAGCATAAAACACGATTGCCCCACGTTGCGGATCGCCACGCAGTCGAGCTTCTTTTGCAATGAGGTTTGCATCGACCGATTCAAACACTTCTTGCAACGTCGCTGTTTGAGCAAATGCGGGTGCAGCAGCAAATACAACGATCAGCGTGATAAAAGCGTTAAACGGGCGGGACATTCGTGATCCAGGTGAAAGAATAAAATGGCGAAGCAAGTCGTCCGCCAAAGGGGAAAATTCTGATGTCATGTCGCTTTTACTGCTTGGAGATGCCTTTGACGGCGATGCCGTACATCGCCTTGTTTCCTCGGTCGCCATCCGTCTGCGGGGGACCAAGTTTAACACTGCCCGCAACATCAACACGTTTCTTCCAGACCGAGTACTGAACGTAGAGGTCACCATCGCGATTTGGTTCGATACCCTGGACTAAAGGACTCACCGGTCGCCATGGACCGCTGCGAAGTGTGAACTGAGTTTTTTGAAAATCATTCTGTAGCCAAGCAGAAGGCTTCCGGCGCAGGTCGTGCATGACATAAACGTTTGCGGATCCGCCAAGCTGTAGGGAAATACTCAGCGTCTGTTCTTGCCGATCGATGTGGAACGGGCAAACGACATCTGCACCGAGCAACTCGGCAGGAAACTCTTCGCCTTCCGCGGCATGCCAAAAAACGTCCGGGCGAGGAGTGGAGGCATGCGACGTATAGGCGATCGTCCCTTCACGCATGCCACCTGCCATGATGCCATAGAAACGGTGAAAACCGTCCATCTTCGAATTGTCCGTTACGTCGACGACAGTCGAAGACGCGTCGCTCGCAGACAGATTGAATTCTTCCTGTGACAGCCAGACAGCGGAGAGCCGACGTGGTCGTCGCCCTTTGCGGAGTCGGACGCCTTCGCCTTCGAAGACTTTTATCGGACCGCGCATGTTTGCATCGCCTTGCGATTTGACTTTCACTTCACCGTCGAAGACAGCAACGCTTGCTTCGTCATCCGATACGTCGACGCCAAATCGAGTACCAAGATCAATGATTTCTCCATGATCGGTCACGATCGTAAACCCCTGACCAAACTCGCCAACATCCGCATTCAGCCGGCCCTGAGTGAGTCGCAAACGCATCGAGGACTCCAGGCTTCCTTCCAGCGGACCGTACAAATCGAGGATAACGCCGCTGTCCAATCGAACCCGAATGGTTCCCGTCTCGAGGCGAATTCGACTACAGTCGAGCCGATCGCCAACCCGGACATCCTGATCGACACCAGCCAGCCTGGCCGCGTCGAGTGAAATGATTTCAACAGTGCCTGCCGCATTCGTGGTCACCGGTTCGGTCGTTGGCGTGAACCAGACGATTCCAACAGTCAGGAGTACAGCAGCAGCGATTCCGCCCAATACGAAACTTTTTTGCCAAGATAAACTTGGAACGACAACGGCGATTTCAGGAAGAAATGCGTGCTCAGAATTGATCGCATCGAATTCCGAATCCGAGAGTGCGGCCAAGTCAGATAGCGATGAATCCAGATTCAGGTACTCGATGAAATCACGTCGAAACTCCGCATCCCTGCGAAGCGATTTTTCGAGCTCGCGGAAAGCATCGGCTTCAATGGTTCCGGCTGCATAGTCTGCAATCAGATTTTGCTTGTCGGTTGGGCTACTCATAACGGTCCCTCCGTTTGAAGAGTCCGCCGGGTACATTCGATCAGTTGCAAACGTGTCCGGTGCAACCATTGATAAAACGCACCGACCGTCCGACCGCTCTGCTGAGCAACTTGCTGAATCTCGACTTCCGGCGAATAGGCAGCTAGCACAAGTTGTCTCTGCTGTTTCGGCAGCTTTTCAAGACATTCATCCAACGCCTCACGCTGCGCAGCCAACCATGCTTCACGCCGAGTGGACTCTTCAGCTAATAGGTGAATCACGTCCTCGGAAAGTACATGCCGGTCACGACACTTGTCACGTAGCCATCCCAGCGATTCGTATCGAGCGACACGAAACGCCCACTTGCGGAAGCCAGCATGATCGTCCAATTCGTGAAATTTTCGCCACAGGACAAGTGCGATCCCTTGCATCACATCTGCGGTATCCTGCTGAGTTGGCACCAAACGGCGGACGAACGCCCTAATTGCCGCCTCATTCGCTGTAAACAGCGTCAGGAAAACCTCGTTTTTGTTCGCAGTTTCTTCGTCCATGCCCACTACACTCCACCAACCCAATCGTTTTTACGAAAAAAACGTTTCGAATCTTCCGCCGCATACTATCGAGTTGCCGATGGATCGCGTCTTCACGAATCCATCAGTATAAGAGCTAGTAGTTAGCCGATCATCGGGTAGCGATGCGATTCAGATCGAACGAAGCACATCACCCTGAACGCAAACTTTCTGAATCCATGGCTGGGCACCGGGCCGGAACAGGTGCCAAAAAAGAATCCCGTGTGAGTCAGAGAGCGAACGCCCCGAGCCTCAAAGCTCAGCCCAACACATCACCCCAAAAGCGGTGAGAATCCCGGCTGATTCTATCGGCCAAAATGCTCCAAAATCGGTTAATCGGCGGCGTCAGCCCGTCTTGGCCCATTTCCGTGACCTCAATCGCAGATAGCGGGCTCGGACATTGGACGTCGTAACGACGATCGGCATTCCGCCGATTTCGGCATGGTCGACGGCCAAGTTGTGGTCCGATTGAGACTTCAACAACGGCGTAAACGTTGCGAAGTCAGCCTAATCGGATGCATCCAATCGAAAGAAACATGGGAATGCGTAAGAACGAGGTTGGTTTGGATTGAAGCTCAAGATCGCGGGAACAACGGCAACACAAGCCAATAAACGTAGCGTCTCAGATTGTGAGGGAGCATTGGGATCGGACGGTTGAGAGCAAGCGTGGCCATGTTGGGCGGACAGTCTACTCTGTTTTCGTCGCCTTCGCCGAACGTTCCGCCAACTGCAACTGCAACTGCAACCCGTCCAGCTAGGCGGCGCCGTTGTCCCGAAGGTCTTGCTGGAACGTTGTCCAGAAATCCATGTCGCGTGCATAGCGATCCGGATCGATCTGGTTTTTGAAATAATCCAGATGTTCCATCCAGTCCTGAGTCACCTTAACGTATGAATAGTCGTCGGCGGTCATTGGGTTGACGAAGTCGGGGTGTCCCGGAGCGCGCGAAGAAACGACTCTGCCATCCGCGTCGGTGATGAAGTTTGCAAATAGCACCGGCAACTTCATTTCGAGTTCGTAGATCATCCGCTGTTCAAATGGCATGCCATCGGTTGCCTGTTCCCACGCGGCGGTCACTGTGGCCGGAGTCGTGCTGTCGGGAAAGCGAATGCCGTAGGCAGCACCGGATTGCGTCAGACCGTCGCGATTGAGATCGACTTGCGCGGCCGGCGGGATCAACAGGTTCAGCGCTCCCTCTTCGGTCAGCGAGTCGACCTGGATCCCATCCGCTAACCAATGTGCATTTTGCACAGCCTTTAACTCATCCTCGGACAGGCTTTTCAAAAAGGACTTCGGTTCGATGTAGGCTCCCGCGTCGTACGCCTTGGCTAATACGTTGCCGAAGGTGTCACCGAGATCGGCTGGCGCTTCTTTGCTGGCGTATCGTCCAAGCAGTTCGGTCCGGTACCAACTATCCCATGAGGCTTGGACTCGATCTGCCAATGGGGCAATGCCACCTGCTACGTCGAGCGAGTGGTCCGTCGAGTCGGTCGTTTCAGAGACTTCTGCCGACGCATAGCCCACTCGCCCAGCGTTCTGCAGCACTTCGCTGAAGACGCTCTGCACATTTTTGTCCTGTGCCAGGCGGGCCCGTTGCAGCGTCATCACACCTGATTGCCGGCCATCGATCTTCAACACAGAACCTCCGAACACGCATGTAGCTTTTCAACGTTCTGATCGGCGTTTCCATGAACAGTTCTGTTGCGAAATTTTTCCTGTTGTGCCGATTTTATGCTCTGGTAGGGCGACGCCTACGATTTCCCCGTCGGTTGCTGGCTGAGTGCAAGGGTTAGGCGGATAGCGTTGGCGAGGCGTTCAGCGGCGCGAGTTTCATTGATCGGGGCAACGCTAGTGGATGATTCTGGATCGGGTGCGTTGATCGCTTTCAAAATCAGACAGGTGTGATCGCAAAGTTTGTTGACGCTGATCAGTTTGGCGAGTCCCGCGTGATGGACGACCAGAATATCGCTGGGACGCAGAAACAGTTGCCATTGTTTGCGGAATTCGTCAGCCGAAACGGCTGACTGTATTTGCGACGCCGACAGCTGCAGTCGATTTGCAAAGTACGAGTCGTTCAGACAATCGTTTTCAATGGCCATCTCGAATGTCTCGCCGCTACTCATCCGCTGCGCCATCCAATAGACAGGCTTGGCGGGATGTTTGGGACGAGGTTGATCATCGGTCGATCGATAGTCTCCTTGTTCCTGTTCGCCGTAGACCACCACGATGTTCTCTTGCGATCCCAGCAAGGCTCGGGGTGTGTTGGGTGCCCCCACCGTACGACGCGTGTTGGCACGCCAGTTCGATTTAGGGCATTTCAGTTGTTGGTCGACCATTGCGTGGAACGTTGCCATCAACTGGTCCAATTGTTCGCGGACAGTGGCCGACTCCGGTTCATTCTGCTGTAACGCAGCGACGACGGCTTCAAGAGTCGACAACGCATGGTCGTTGGGTTCCCGACGGATTCGGTATTGGCCAGGTTGGGGAGGCGCCAGTCGAACGCGTGGTAGCGACGAGAGACCGGGCACGTCACGCATCAGCGTCTTGGTGTGGTGCCATGTACCATCCAGCACCACAAGTTGAGTTGGGCGATCAGCCAAGTCAAAATCGCCGATCAGCGGCACATCATCACCTGGGTAGAGTACGACTGTGTTGGCATCAAGCTTCGTTTCCGCAAATTGGCGGGCCAATTCCGGCGTGTGGTTCACGATCAGACGGCACCGTTTTAGTGCCATGTTGACGATCCGCGCAGTATTGAACGGGTGCTCACGTTCACGGCGATGCTGCAGAATCAGCACGTTGGTTTGATTGTCAACCGATGGTACCGAATCACAGTAGCAACGATCCATCGGTCGAAAGCAACGGACACAGCGGATCGCATAAGGAACTGCAGTTTCGGTATCTTGCGATTCACGCATCAGACCGTGTCGACCAATTCGATCGGCTCTACATCTACGCTTACTCGCAGCGACGTCGTGCCACCGCCCAGCACGACGCCCCGCATTGGGCTAACGTCGCTGTAGTCTCGGCCGACGCAAATCGGAATGTGCTGCGAGCCGACAAAGCACGCATTCGTTGGGTCGCAACCGATCCAACCGTGAGCTTCGCCTGAGTACACGCTCAACCAAGCATGGGACTCATCGGCGCCTACCATGCGATCAACCCCTTTCATCGGGATCGTTCGCAAATAACCGCTGACATAACGTGCTGGAATCCCAAGCGATCGGAGGCAGGCAATTTGGACGTGAGCAAAGTCTTGGCAAACACCTGCTTTGATTTCAAACGCCTTTTCGGTGGTGGTGTTCACGTCTGTCGCGTCTGAATCGTACTTGAATTCACGATGGATTCGCTGGGTCAGATCTAAGCTTGATGCCAAAATCCCTCGCCCGGGCGTGAACGATTTGCTAGCGTAGGACGCGAACAAATCCGAAACCGAGATTCGAGGCGAGTCGCAACGGTATTCGAGGATTCGTAGTGGCATGTGCAACGGTGGACGCGACTGCGCGGCGATCGTTTCCCACGGAATGTCGTCATTGAATACCGGCTGACCGGCATCTTGGTGAATGGGTGAAATACTAACAGTCGCGACCGTCACATCACTGCTGGCGACGACTTTCAATTCGCGGTGCAACGATTCGATAGCGAACGAGTAAACGTGGTTGCCGAAGTAGTCGTTGTGTTCGAAGACGCTATCAGGTTTCGGATGGATCGCGATTGTCGACGAGTGAACCGTCATGCGTCCGCCGGTGCGTGGTTGCATTCGCAATTGGTTTTGGCAAATCGCAACCGCGTCGCTGTACGAATAATGCGTACGATGAGAAATGCGATATCGAATAGGAGTGTCGGACACGATTGTTATTTAGCTTCTTTCGAGTGCAACAATGAAACCGTTGGTGAAACGCCCGTCAACGATTGCGTGGTTCCAGTATGAATCAGGTATCGCGCGGCGATCGCGTTCGAAAGCTCCGGTAATCCATCCAGAATATGTTCAAGCAAGCGATTCAGTTGGACACGGCGATCACTGTCGCCACTGTTTGATAGAACGTTAGGGTCCGCCATTCGCAAATGGTGCAGCATGTCGAATGCAATTTTTTCGTCGACGCCTAAACCAACAACACGTTTGCCGTTGGGCAGTTGCTCGAAGACTCGCGCGATCTCGTCCAACTGATAGCGGATCGATCGCGGATTCGATTCGTCGGTGACAAGCAAGTCCAACGTCGGCGCAACTTGCACTAGATTCAAATATCGGGACCGATACGTCATCAAGCTGTCTGACGTTTCCAAGACGGCTTCGCAAATTGCTCGCTCGCCCTCGCCAACCGGTACTAGGGTGGCCGACAACAACTCGGCTGTTTGATAAGCCCGCTCGATTCGTCGACCAATTTCCAGAAATTGCCATGCGTGCGTGCGAGTAAAACTTTCGCTTATCACGCCGGCGAAGGCTAGTAGGTCGCCGATCAAGCCGTTCATCCGTTCGATCAGTCGACCGATGGTTCGTTCGGCAAGAGGCGCGTTCAAGTCGGCCTCGGCATGCTGGATGATTCGATACGCGTCGATCGACAGACGGTCTCGAACGATTGACGCATTATGAACGACCGATCGAATCGTGCTCTGCAGTCCACGCGGCTGGCTGACGTCGAGCACCGACGCTGGCAAGATGTCTTCCAATTTCGGCATCGCCACTTCGAGAGGTGCGATCGCGTAGTCAGGTTCGATTTGGCCGATTGCAGCTAGCGCGGCGATCAGGCGGGGAACTTCGGGCAATGCATCGAGTTCGTTTTCGCTAGCCAGTCGAATCAGTGTCGATCGCAGCAGCCGCGCGATCGACTCGCCGCGTTCAGCGTACCGTCCTAGCCAGAACAGATGCTCAGCGACACGGCTGGGGAGTTCGTCACCAGAACGTTTCAAGACGATTGTTGCGTCGGGTGACGGCAGCAGGGTGGTTTCATTGTCGACCGGTTGATCACTGGCAACCCAAACATCTTGCGTCAATTGGCCGCTGGTTCCTGATCGCCCCAGTTGATTCTCGGTCGGACTAAGTCTCGCCATCGCGCCCGGCAGAACCTCGACACCCCGATTGGTTTGTAACTGAAAACACCGAAGCGCGACGTGCCACGGTTGCCAGTGGTTGTCCTTCCAAACCGGTGTGGTGCTGTGGAGCAGTTTTTCTTGAGCCACATAATTAAACGGTTTTCGTTTGATCGCAGCAACAAGTTCCTTGCGTGCTTCGATTGAAAGCTCTGATGCAATGATTGGCGGTGCGGAGTTTTCGCCGAATGCGTTGCGAACCGACAGTGTTTCAAGATTGGCGAGGACAAAATTAAGCTCGGTCGCGCCACCGCACCAATAGGTTGCAACTGATGGCAAAGTCAGTTTTTCCGAAAACAAAAACTCATTCGCGCCCGCTAGGAACGGCATCAGGGCCGGCGTCTGTGCCATGACACTTCCAATCGCATTGGCGACGGCGACGTGGCCGCCGCGAACTGACCGCAGCAAACCGGAAACGCCTTCTCGCGATGTCTCACCCAATTCAAGTGGGTCGCATTTACGATCCGAAACATGTCGCCACAGAACTTCGATTGGAAGCAGGCCACCGAGTGTCTTCAAATTCAGTTGGCCGCCACGAATGGCCAAGTCGGTGCCTTGGACAAGCGTCAGCCCCAAATATCGAGCGAGATATGCATCTTCGAAGCCTCGGTAACTGTCTTCGCCTCGAGTCAGGAGCGCAACTCGTGGATTGTCTCGCATTTCGGGGGCGAGCGACCGTAGGTGATTGCGAAGCGATTCGAAAAACTTAGCCAATCGACGCGTGCTGCCCTGACGAACCAAGTGCGGAAACACACGGCTGGTGATAATCCGATTTTCAAGCAAGTAACCCAACCCGCTGGGGGCTCGCGTTCGGTCACTGACAACCCACCATGAACCGTCCGACGCGCGAGCAATGTCAGTCGCGGTGATGTGCAGTCGGATCCCGCCGAGGCTTGGCAAATTGTGATAAGCGCGTTGGAACATTGGGTTGGCGGCCAAAATTTCCGCCGGGATGATCCGTTCTTTGATCAGTCGCTGCCGGCCGAGTAAATCTTTTAAGACCGCTTCGAGCAGGCGGGTGCGTTGGGCCAACCCCGACTCTAGCTTTGCCCAGGCCGACGAGTCGATGATCAGAGGAACCGCTGACAGATTCCAAGGACGGTTCTGGCTCCCTTCGGCGTCTTCGAACATGAAAGTCGTCCCATGTTCGCTAAGCAATTGGTCGATCGTCGACGTTCGCTCGGACATCCCATTGATGCCCAAAGTTTCGATGTGTTTCGCAAACGTCTCCCACGATGGGCGCATTGTCCCGTCACCCGCTTTACATTCGTCGTACCGATCAACGGCTGGTCGGTATTCGTCGAGCGAAAATTTCGTCATGACGGGGGGATTCAAAGCCTGAGTGCCTATTGCGGTGGGAATGTCGAAGTTGTGGCACCATATATATCTGAATCCGGCGCCGGTGGTAACGGCGCAGTTTTGAGAAGGCCGTTTGCTCGGCTAGACTGATTCGTATGAAGACAAATGAAGCACAAATTGACTCGCCAAGCGCCAATTCGATGGACGCTCTGTGCGACGCACTGCGTCATTCGGCTTCGCGATGGCAGACCAATGCGGATTGGCCAGGCGAGTCGTTGGCGTTGTGCGGTTTAGCGGGAGTTTACCGGTGGTTCTTGCCTCAAAGCGAGGGTGGGATAGGGTGGTCCGCCGAAGACCAAACGCGTGGCTATCTGCGATTGGCGGAAGCTGATTTTACAACCACGTTTGTGATCACCCAGTACATGGGCGCAATCCGCCGAATCATGAGCAGCGGTAACCATGCGATGATCGACCATTGGATCGAGCGTTTGGTCAGTGGCGAACAATTTGGGACCGTGGGAGTCAGCCATCTGACCACGAGCCGCCGCCACTTGAGCCGCCCCGCGATGTTGGCGACAGAAACGGCGTCTGGGTTTTGTCTCGATGGCCTGTCGCCGTGGGTGACCGGTGCGCCGCACGCAGACATGTTCGTCGTCGGAGCGACGATGGCGGATGGTCGCGAAATCCTAGCCGCAGTCCCAGCGAGCACGCCCGGGATTGTCGCCGGAAAAGGGATCAATTTGATCGCCCTGTCGGCCAGCTGTACCGATCAAGTCAGGTTTGACAGCGTAGCGATTGATCGCGAATGGGTTTTGGCCGGTCCCGCCGAGAACGTGATGAGCGTGGGCAGTGGTGGAAGTACGGGCGGACTGCAGACGTCAACTTTGGCGGTCGGTGTGTCACGGGCGGCAACGAACTTTTTGGCTGACGAAGCAACCCGGCGACCCGAGTTGCGGCAAGTCAGCGCCGGATTGACTCGAGAGCTAGATCAGTTGCAGGTAGCGCTGATCCAAGCCGGACGTGGCGACGATACGGCTACGAATTGCGATCCGTCAATCATCCGAGGCGACGCCAACCGATTGGTGATGCGAACCACTCAGGCGGCATTAGTTGCCGCGAAAGGCGCCGGCTTTATCGAAGGGCATTTGGCGGGACGCTTATGTCAGCAAGCATTGTTTTTCTTGGTCTGGAGCTGTCCGCCGCCGGTAAGTCAGTCGCATCTGTGCGAGTTGGCGGGCATCGAGCAGATGGATCCGTGGCAATAGCATTGTTTCTAGCGGCTAAGCACAAAGAAGCGTTCGGCTTCAATCATCGCGCCATCGCGATGGATCAATCGAGTAGCCAGAACCGGTGTTGGGTCTGACGCAAAGCGGTGCTCAACTTTCTCGGTGAACTCGGCTAGGTCCAATACTCGGATGTCGTCTGGATCGGTCGTTTGATCCGACAACCAGAACGGCTTCGTGGAAAAGCAGAACATTGCACCGGAGAAACGCTCAGTGTCATTAAGTTCTTGCTGGTGAAAGACGCCGCCTCGGAGGTGGTCGTTTGCCAGTCGGTTGGGATAGTGTGTTGGTAAAGCGCAGTCGTTTGGATAGAAGATTCGTCCCTTCACGATGGCGTTTCGAACTTGCACGTCTGCGACATGAGTCCTGCTAAGCGGCAGTTGGTGCGTAAAGATGCGGTCCATCTTTCGCTCGAACGTGTCCTGGCGATTCGGACCAACAAAGTGGCTGCCATCGACGGGATGATCAGGCTGGTAGAGATAGAACTTGACCGCCACTTCGAGATGATTGAGCTGGTCGTTTTCGTCTCGAAATAGAAAGTCGATCTCGCCGAGTGTCGTCTTGCCACTTCGGATTGGCATCGCGTGCGTAATCACGTTGACTTTGCGTACGTGGGTTAGCCAATAGAGCACAAGTTTTTCAAAGTACCGACCGACACGGCGAGGCGGCCCGCCGCTGAAAAAGTGGCTCAGATGATTTACGTCGATTTCAACGGTGGCGACTGGCGCAATCGTTGGTCCGCAGTTGATCAACGCCTTGCTGTTGATGGCCCAGCAGAGGTCGCGACAAAGTTGTTCACGATTCGCGGGCGGCGGCAACGGCATTGACGTCTTTCAAGAGAAGGCTGAATGCCAGATGGCAAAAAATGAGTTGTAGTGCATCCGAGTTGTCGTTCGAATCCTTTTGCAGCGGCTTCGACTCATCCGGTGGGGTGAATGGTACATTGTAATGGTATGGACGCCACGAATCAGACTGCCGTTTTTCGCGCTGTTGATGTTGCCAAGATTTACCAGATGGGTGAAGTGGCCGTTCATGCGCTTCGCGGCGTGACGATGGAACTGTATGAACACGAATTTGTTGTTCTGCTGGGGGCATCCGGAAGCGGGAAATCGACCCTGCTGAACATCTTGGGTGGGCTGGACGTGCCGACGTCAGGGACGGTCCATTACGAACAGAAGGAATTGACGGCTAGCGACGATGCTGAGTTGACTCTCTATCGACGCGAGAATGTGGGGTTTGTGTTTCAGTTCTATAATTTGATCCCGAGTTTGACGGCTCGCGAAA
Organism: Rubripirellula reticaptiva; assembly: GCF_007860175.1. Lineage (NCBI taxonomy): Bacteria > Pseudomonadati > Planctomycetota > Planctomycetia > Pirellulales > Pirellulaceae > Rubripirellula > Rubripirellula reticaptiva. The sequence continues at coordinate 845,392 of NZ_SJPX01000003.1, forward strand.
ACGTGGAACTAATCACCGAGATCGCCAAGTCGCCGATGCATGCAATGGACGCACTCGATCTGGTGCGAATGAAGGAACGAGCGAACCACTTTCCGGCTCAGCTTTCAGGCGGTGAACAACAGCGTGTCGCCATCGCGCGGGCGATCGCCAAGAATCCCAAAGTGTTGTTGTGTGACGAACCGACCGGAGCACTTGATGTGCAGACTGGCATCATCGTGTTGGAAGCGATCGCACGGATCAACCACGAACTTGGCACGACGACGGCTGTCATCACGCACAACGCGGCAATTTCAAAGATGGCTGACCGAGTCATCTCGTTGTCCGATGGACAGATTTCGGGTGTTGAAGTGAATACGTCGAAAATCGCCGCGTCGGAGCTGTCGTGGTGATGCGAAAGCTTGATCGCAAACTGCTGCGCGACCTCGCCCGTATGAAAGGCCAAGCCTTCGCGATCGGGTTGGTGATCGCGGCGGGAGTGGCGACGTTTGTGATGTCGATGTGTTCGTACAAGTCACTGGACTGGAGCAAAGAGTATTTCTATCGCGAGTTTCGGTTTGCCGATGTGTTCGCCGAAACTCGCCGTTCGCCCGACGCGATTGTCCCACGTATTGCCGAGATATCGGGTGTTGCCGCCGTTGAAACTCGGTTGATCTATGACGTGCTGTTGGACGTCCCTGAAATGAAGGAGCCGGCGACGGCCCGGTTGATCTCGGTTCCCCAGTCCGGCGAAAGTTCGCTCAATCGCCTGTACGTTTCTCGCGGCCGGATGATGGAACCGGATCGGACTGGCGAAGTCGTGATCTCAGAAATCTTTGCCGACGCACACGGTTTCGTGGCCGGCGATTCCGTCAGGGCGATCATCAACGGCAAGAGCCAGGTGTTGAAGATTGTCGGCATGGCGTTATCGCCCGAATATGTGATGCAGGTTCAACCAGGCAGCATTCTGCCAGACAACAAACGGTTCGGAATCTTCTGGATCAACGAGCGTGATTTGGAAGCAGCGTTTGATATGGACGGCGCGTTCAATAGCGTCGCCTTGAAGCTTGCTTATGGAAACAATCGCGAACAAGTGATCGACGATCTGGACCGATTGCTAGAACCCTACGGCAGCGTCGGTGGATATGGTCGTGACGAGCAACTTTCGCATCAATACCTTTCTGACGAACTGACTCAGCTTCGCGGGATGGCGATCATGGCGCCCGTGATTTTTCTGTCCGTGGCCGCGTTTTTATTGAACATCGTAATCTCGCGTATCATTGCGCAACAACGTGAACAGATCGCGGCGCTCAAAGCGTTCGGGTACACGAATATGGAAGTCGGCATGCACTACTTGACACTGGTGCTGGTGATCTCGCTCGGGGGAACGACGCTGGGAACGCTTTTTGGTTTGTGGATGGCGTTAGGGATGACAAAAATGTACGGCGAGTTCTATAAGTTTCCGGTGCTGAAGTTTCAATTCGATGCGTTGGCGATCGGATCTAGTTTTCTAATGACGACCGCGGTTGCTGTCTTCGGAACTTGGTTTGCGGTTCGCCAAGCGATTCGGTTACCGCCCGCCGAGGCGATGCGTCCGGAGCCACCGCCGAGTTACCAGCCGACGTTGCTGGAACGTTTTCTTCCCCGCCGATTGATGCCGCCCGAGTTGCGGATGGTCGTTCGCAATGTCTCTCGCAAACCGATCAAGGCAAGCTTGTCTGTGATCGGGATCGCGATGGCTGTGTCGGTGATGGTGCTGGGCAACTTTTCGATCGACGCGATGGATTACATGATGGACTTTCAGTTCCGCAAGGCCCAGCGTCAGGATCTGACGGTCACATTTGTCGAACCAGCGACCGCCTCGGTAATTTATGAAATGAGCGAACTGGACGGTGTTCTGCACAGCGAGACGATGCGGTCGATTGCGACGAAGATCCACTACCAAAACCGTTCGCGGCGAATCGGCATCGTGGGATTGGAGCCAAACCCGCAGTTGTACCGCTTGTTGGACAAACGCGAGCGAGTGGTGAAAGTGCCCGAGTTCGGCATCATGCTCAGCACGAAACTGGCGGAACTATTGGTCGTCGAACTGGGTGACTTGGTCACGATCGAAGTGCTCGAGGACAAACGGCCAACCGTGACGGTCGAGGTCACCGCGCTGGTCGAAGAGTACACGGGACTAAACGCGTACATGAACAAGAGTCAAATGCACAAGATGTTGAAGGAATCCTCGGTCGCGTCGGGAGCCTTCTTGAAAGTCGATTCCAATTTGATTGACGAGGTCTTTCATGAATTGGAATTGCGTCCGGGGATCGCCGGCGTGACGATCAAAAACGCGATGCTAGACAGTTTCCGCGATACAATCGCCGAGAATATTTTAGTGATGCGTTCGTTCATCATTTTCTTTGCGGCGGTGATTGCGATTGGCGTGGTCTACAACAGCGCCAGGATTTCGTTGTCGGAACGAAGTCGCGATCTGGCGACGATGCGTGTGGTCGGATTCACGAAACAAGAAGTATCGATCGTGTTGCTGGGGGAAATTATGTTGTTCACGCTGGCGGCGATTCCGCTGGGGTGTTTGTTCGGCTACGGCTTGGCCGGCGTGATGGCGGCAGGGCTGGATACTGATAACTATCGAATTCCGTTGATCATCAGCAACAGCACCTACGGTCTCGCTGCGCTCGTGATCATGGTGGCGACGTTCTTGTCAGGGATGGTGGTGCAGCGTCGCATCAACGGCTTAGATTTGGTCGGCGTGTTGAAGACGCGGGAATAGAAAGTCAAAATGAAATTTTCAATCCAAACGCTTCTGCTTGGTGTCCTCGTCGTTGCGCTGGGCATCGTGGGTTACCTTTCGCTCAGTCCGTCGGCGGTCGACGTGGAGTTTGCGACGGCGACGATTGGCCCCCTGCGGGTGGCGGTTTTCGAAGACGGAAAGACACGAGTTCGCGAGAAATACACGGTGTCGGCTCCCGTGTCAGGACGGATTTCACGAATTGAACTGAACGCAGGCGACTACTGCAACGAAAAAACTTTGCTGGCAGTGATCTTGCCGAGTGCGCCTGCGATCTTGGACGCCAGATCGCGCGCGGAAGCCAACGCAAGAGTACAGGCGGCTCAATCGGCAGTCGAGCGTGCCAAGTCGAGTGGCGAGCAGGCGAAGATCAGTCACGATCTGAGTGAGGCAAAGTTTGATCGAGTTGAAAAGTTGTTGGCCTCGCAAGCCGTCTCGCGTGACGAGTACGACATCGCCAAGGCTGAACTACTGGCCAGCGAACAGGCGATCCAAACGACTCGATTTGATCAAGAGATTGCGACGTTCGAGTTGGACATGGCGAAAGCTGCCGTCAGCCAGTTTAATGGTGACAACGATGAGCCCTCAGCCAATCCATTCGAAATTTATGCACCGATTTCAGGCCGAGTGCTCCGAGTGATTCAAGAAAGTTCAGCAGTCGTTACTGTCGGTACACCGCTAATCGAACTGGGGGACCCGAGCAATTTGGAGATCGAGATCGATGTGCTATCCACCGATGCAGTACGGATCAAACCGGGCAGCGAAATGACCGTTGAACACTGGGGAGGCGGATCGCCGCTGAAGGGATACGTGCGCGTCGTCGAGCCAGCGGCTTTTACGAAAATTTCTTCGCTAGGCGTGGAAGAGCAACGCGTCAACGTGATCGCTGATTTTAACGAACTGCCCGAACGAATTGCCTCGCTCGGCGATGGCTATCGCGTGGAAGCAAGCATCACGGTGAACGAATTGGACGAAGCACTGTTGATTCCCAACAGCGCACTTTTTCGACACCAACGTGCCTGGCACGTCCTGTCGATCGTCGACAACCAAGCGACCCTGCAGCCTGTTACGATTGGTCTGCAAAACGATTCGCAAACACAAATCACGAAGGGACTTGATGAAGGCGATTGCGTCATCGTCTACCCCAGCGACACGTTAAAACCAGGAACCGCGGTGCGCGCGGTCGCGACTGCGGCTAACATTGCTGTGTCTGCTCAATCGTCACGTTGATCGCTAATTCGGCTACCAAATCAGCGACGTATCCAGCAGCGTTCGAATTGCGGCTACTTATCAAGATGCGTGACGAACCAGTTTACCATCGCTTCGGTCGCCTTTTTTGCATCTTCGCCGCCGAAACCATGACCTGCGTTTTCGAACTCGATCAACTCGCTTGTCACACCGGCTTTTTCAAAAGCGGCCTCGATGTTGCGACTGTACGAGATTGGGACCAGATCGTCTTTCGCCCCAGCCAGCAAAAGTGTCGGTGCGTCGTCGGCGGTGACAAAAATGATTGGTGAGTCGGCAGTGGCCGACTTGGCGTCGATTTCGAGTGCCGGAAAACGATCGTAGGCGGGCAGACGATCGGGCGCGTCTTTGGCCATGACCCGCAGATCGGTGGGGGCGACATACGCAACGACAGCATTCACGCGATCACTGATATGTTCGACTGGATCTTTCGATTCGGCGTTCCCTTCATCGGATGCTGTTCCCAACATCAACGACAAGTGGCCACCCGCACTCATGCCGAACACACCGATTCGGTCAGGATCTACTTCGAAGCGATCGGCGTTCCCGCGAATGAAGCGGACGCTGCGACGGACATCGTCGACGGCTTCGGCGATGGAGAATTTCGGACTGCTACCGTGCCGGACGGCGAAAACGGTGAAGCCTTTGTCGGTCAACGGCTTGAACATATGCTGAGTCTGTTCGGGTGGTGACCAATTGGAAAACCATCCCCCACTGACCATGAACAGCACGGCGGCTCC